>NZ_JBWCAM010000001.1:477955-673062 GCF_056175065.1 Pseudomonas sp. JC1203 | reverse complement strand
AGCAATCGTTGGTTACATCTTTGATTTCTCGCGGAGTAACTTATGATGCTGATAATCTTTTTGACTATCAGTCTGAGTCACAAGCACCCACACGAATTGCTTGATTCAATTGTTAAAGAGCGGTTGGTTGATTCTTTCGTCTCAACCGAGGCGCGCATTCTACGCTTTCCTCAGAGTCTGTCAAGCGTTTATTTTGAAGTTTTTCAGAATTTCTCTTTCAACTTCAACCACTTGACTCGCTTCGATCTCTCGTTAGCGGGAGGCGAATTCTACAGCAACTTGCGTTGCTGTCAACTGCCTTTTTTCACCGCTTTCGACGTTTAGATCAAAACCTTTCGGAGCTGCTTACTTCGGTTAACTCATTGATACTCAAAGAGTTTTCCGTTTCGGTTGCGCCGGAAGTGGGGCGAATTATAGAGCGATTCGGGAGCGGGTCAAGCGTTTATTTCAGAAATGTTTCAGCGGGGCTTTCGAGACCGCCGAAAAGCAAAAAGGCGGGCCTGCCGGCCCGCCTTCTATATAGCTACGCAGCAATCAGCCCTGCTTGAGGGTAATCCGCGCAAAGGCCTTCTTGCCGGCCTGGCAAACATGCGTCGCCCCCAGCGCGAAGACAAACCCACGGTCAACCACTTCACCATCGATACGCACGCTACCTGCCGACAGCAAGTCGCGGGCGGCAGCCGAGTTCTTCACCAGGCCAGCCTGGTTGAGGACCGCGGCAATAGGCATGTCTTCACCAGCCGTGAGCTCCACTTCTGGCAGATCCTCTGGCAGCTCGCCATCCTTCATGCGGTTACCCGCACCACGGTGCGCGCTGGCAGCAGCTTCTTCGCCATGGAAACGAGCCACGATCTCTTCCGCCAGCTTGATCTTGATGTCGCGCGGGTTGGCACCCGCCTCGACGTCTGCCTTGAAGGCATCGATCTCATCCATGGAACGGAAGCTCAGCAACTCGAAGTAACGCCACATCAGCGCATCCGGGATGGACACCAGCTTGCTGTACATCACGCCCGGCGCTTCCTGAATGCCGACGTAGTTGCCCAGCGACTTGGACATCTTCTTCACGCCATCCAGGCCTTCGAGCAACGGCATGGTCACGATGTTCTGTGCTTCCTGGCCGTAGGCGCGTTGCAACTCGCGCCCCATCAGCAGGTTGAACTTCTGGTCGGTACCGCCCAGCTCGACATCCGCCTTCAAGGCTACAGAGTCATAACCCTGCACCAGCGGGTACAGGAACTCGTGAATGGCGATGGACTGGTTGGACTTGTAGCGCTTGTCGAAGTCATCGCGCTCAAGCATGCGCGCCACGGTGTACTGCGACGACAGGCGAATGAAGTCGGCCGGGCTCATGGCGTCCATCCAGGTGGAGTTGAACGCCACCTCGGTCTTGGCCGGATCGAGAATCTTGAACACCTGAGCCTTGTAGGTCTCGGCGTTGGCCAATACCTGCTCACGGGTCAGCGGCGGGCGCGTGGCGCTCTTGCCGCTAGGGTCACCGATCAGGCCAGTGAAATCCCCGATCAGGAAGATCACGTGGTGCCCCAGTTCCTGGAACTGGCGCAGCTTATTAATAAGCACCGTGTGCCCCAGATGCAGATCAGGTGCCGTAGGGTCGAAGCCTGCCTTGATGCGCAGCGGCTGCCCGCGTTTGAGCTTCTCGACCAGTTCGGCCTCGACCAACACCTCTTCCGCACCACGCTTGATCAGCGCTAGCTGCTCTTCAACCGACTTCATAACCGACCCACAAGGCTTAGATTCAAAGGGAACCAACGATACAAGATCAGGCACCAATTACAAGTTTTTGACTTGCGTGTGACCCCAGCGGCGGGTCGAGGCGTCTGCGAGCTTGCTTTGGCAAGGATTTGGTTATATTTTATACAGTTATTTCATCTTTATCATGTCATTCATCTTTTCCATTTCATCTTTTTTCAAAGTCAAAACTACCTATGACCAGCGAACCGCCTAAAGCGCCCCCGCTTTATCCGAAGAGCCACCTGCTGGCTGCAAGCGGCATCGCCGCCCTGCTCAGCCTCGCAATGCTGATATTCCCCTCCAGCGAAGTGGAAGCCAAGCGCGCTTCTACCCCGCTGGAACTGGAGACCCCAGCCGACCAGCTCAAGCAAGCCCAGAAAGATGCCCCGGCCACCGACCTCGGCGAAGAGCAGGCCGTCCCCGCGCCGTTCGCCCACATAGACAACGAGGACGACCAGGACCAGGACACCGCCCAGACCGCGCCCGCGAAGCCGGAGCCCGTAGCCAGCGCCGACGATGACAGCGCCAAGAAAGGCCCGAACCACCGCGAAGTCACCGTGCGCAAGGGCGACACCCTGTCCAAACTGTTCGACGAAGCTGGCTTGCCTGCCGCCGCGGCCCAGGAAGTACTGGCCAGCGACAAGCAGGCCAAGCAGTTCGCCCAGCTCAAGAACGGCCAGGTGCTGGAGTTCGAGATCAGCCCGGACGGCCAGTTGGCCAGCCTGCACACCAAGCTCAGCAACACCGAGACCATCCGCCTGGTGCGCGGCGCCAAGGGCTTTGCGTTCAACCGCGACGTGATCAAGCCCATCATGCGCGAAGCCTATGCCCACGGCGTGATCAAGAACTCGCTGTCGTTGTCCGGCCAGCGCGCCGGCCTGTCCCACAACCAGGTGATGGACCTGGTGAACATCTTCAACTACGACGTCGACTTCGCCCAGGACATCCGCCAGGGTGACGTGTTCGACGTGATGTACGAGCAGAAGGTGCTGAATGGCAAGGTCATCGGCACCGGCAACATCCTCGCCGCACGCTTCAGCAACCGTGGCAAGACCTACACCGCGGTGCGCTATACCAACAAGCAGGGCACCACCAACTACTACACCGCCGAAGGCAACAGCATGCGCAAGGCCTTCGTGCGCTCGCCGGTGGACTTCGCGCGCATCAGCTCGCGCTTTTCGGTAGGCCGCTTCCACCCCATCCTGAACAAGATTCGTGCGCATCAGGGCGTGGACTATGCAGCCCCACGCGGCACGCCCATCAAGGCTACCGGCGATGGCAAGGTGGAACTGGCCGGGCGCCGTGGTGGCTACGGCAACACCGTGATCATCGCCCACGGCAAGACCTACAAGACCCTCTACGGGCACATGCAGGGCTTCGCCAAGGGCATCCACGCAGGTTCCATGGTCAAGCAGGGCCAGGTCATCGGCTATATCGGTACCACCGGCCTGTCCACCGGCCCGCACGTGCACTATGAGTTCCAGGTCAACGGCGTCCACGTCGACCCGCTGGGCCAGAAACTGCCGATGGCCGACCCGATCGCCAGGAACGAGAAGGCTCGCTTCATGCAGATCGCCCAGCCGCTGATGGCGCAAATGGACCAGGAGAAATCCACCATGGTCGCGAGCAAGAAGTAAGTCATGGCCCTTTATATCGGCGTGATGTCCGGCACCAGCCTCGATGGGCTGGATATTGCGCTGGTTGAACAAGGCGCCACGGTGCGCCTGGTGGCCAGCCTTTACCTACCGATGCCCAGCGGGTTGCGTGGCGACCTGCTTGCCCTGTGCGCCAGCGGCCCGGACGAAATTGCCCGCGCCGCCCTGGCGGAGAACCAGTGGGCTACCCTTGCCGCCGAGGGCATCCACACACTCCTGCAACAGCAGCAGCTGGCACCTTCCGACATCCGCGCCATTGGCAGCCACGGCCAGACCGTACGGCATGAACCGGCGCGCGGTTTTACCGTGCAGATAGGCAACCCGGCGCTGCTGGCGGAGCTGACCGGTATCACCACCGTGGGCGATTTCCGTCGCCGTGACGTGGCGGCTGGTGGCCAGGGCGCCCCCTTGGTGCCTGCCTTCCACGATTCCATCTTCGCCAGCCGTAGTCAGAATCTGGCCGTGCTCAACGTAGGTGGGTTCAGCAACCTGAGCCTGATTGAAGCAGACAAGCCTGTCAGCGGTTTCGACTGTGGCCCCGGCAACGTGCTGCTGGATGCCTGGATCAATGCCTGCCAAGGCCTGGATTACGACCGCGACGGCGCCTGGGCGGCGAGCGGCACGGTCGAACCAGCGCTGCTTGGCGAGCTGCTGAGTGACCCGTTCTTCGCCGGCACCGGCCCCAAGAGTACCGGGCGCGAGGTGTTCAACCTGCCCTGGCTGAAGGCGCACCTGGCGAAATTGCCGGGCCTGGCCGATGCCAACGTGCAGGCCACGCTGCTGGAGCTGACGGCACGCACCATTGTCGAGTCCCTGCGCCACGCCCAAGCGCACACCGATGAACTGCTGGTATGCGGCGGCGGCGCCCACAACCACGCGCTGATGCAGCGCCTGGCAGCACTGCTGCCGCACACCCGCGTGGACAGCACCGGCAGCCACGGCGTGGACCCTGACTGGGTGGAGGCCATGGCCTTTGCGTGGCTGGCCCATTGCTGCCTGGAAGGCATCCCCACCAACCGCCCCAGCGTCACCGGGGCACGCGGCCTGCGCGTGCTGGGCGCGATCTACCCGGCCTGAACCCCGGACAGCAAAACGCCGCGTGAGAACGCGGCGTTTTGCATTGCCCTGCTGGCCGATCAGATCGAGAACGACTGACCGCAACCGCAAGTGGTGGAGGCGTTAGGGTTGTTGATGACGAAACGCGAACCCTCCAGGCCTTCCTGGTAATCAACTTCAGCACCTGCCAGGTACTGGAAGCTCATCGGATCGACCACCAGGCTCACGCCTTCGCGCTCGACGATGGTGTCATCTTCGGCCACATCTTCATCGAAGGTGAAGCCGTACTGGAAGCCCGAGCAACCGCCACCGGTCACGAAAACCCGCAGTTTCAGCCGCTCATTGCCTTCTTCGTCGACCAGGCTCTTCACCTTGTGCGCAGCACCGTGGGTGAACTGCAAAGCCGTGGGTGTGAAGGATTCGACGCTCATGCTGACTCTCTCCCGGCGTAAGCCGCCATAAAACGTAATGGCGGCATTATCCGCTTCTCCCAGAAAAAGGGTCAACAATTGTGCGCTGACCGGCTTTGTGGCTTACGGCAGCATACCGGCGTGGGACAGGCCCAGGCGCTCGTCGAGGCCGAAGAGGATGTTGAGGTTCTGCACCGCCTGGCCGGAGGCACCTTTCACCAGGTTGTCGATGACCGACAGCACCACGACCAGGTCGCCGCCCTGAGGGCGATGCACGGCGATGCGGCAGACGTTGGCACCGCGCACGCTGCGGGTTTCCGGATGGCTGCCGGCCGGCATCACGTCGACGAACGGCTCATCGGCATAACGTTTTTCGAACAGCGCCTGCAGGTCTACCGACTTGTCCGCCACGGTTGCATACAGCGTGGAGTGAATGCCGCGGATCATCGGCGTCAGGTGCGGGACGAAGGTCAGGCCGACGTCGCCACCGGCAGCGCGGCGCAGGCCCTGGGTGATTTCCGGCAGGTGACGGTGGCCCTTCACCGAATAGGCTTTCATGCTTTCGCCCGACTCGCAGAACAGCGAGCCTACGGCAGCGCCACGGCCAGCGCCGCTGACACCGGACTTGCAGTCGGCGATCAGGCGGGACGCATCGGCGATGCCCGCTTCCAGCAGCGGCAGGAAGCCCAGCTGGGTGGCGGTTGGGTAACAGCCGGGCACCGCGATCAGGCGGGCGTTGCGGATCTGCTCACGGTTCACTTCCGGCAGGCCGTATACCGCGTCCTTCAGCAGCTCAGGTGCGCCGTGTGGCTGGCCGTACCACTTGGCCCACTCTTCGGCGTCCTGCAGGCGGAAGTCGGCTGACAGGTCGATGACCTTGGTGCCGGCGGCCAGCAGTTCGCCAGCCAGGGAGTGCGCGACACCATGCGGGGTGGCGAAGAACACCACGTCGCACGCGCCCAGGGTCTTGATGTCCGGCACGCTGAAGGCCAGGCCATCGTAGTGGCCGCGCAGGTTGGGGTACATGTCCGCCACGGGCACGCCAGCCTCGGAACGCGAGGTGATGACCGCGACTTCCGCCTGTGGATGCGACGCCAACAGACGCAGCAGCTCGACCCCGGTGTAACCCGTGCCGCCGACAATACCGACCTTGACCATATACCTGCCCCTTTCAACGAACCGACTAGGAAACCGCTGATAATACGGGCCCAGAGCATCTGCTAACAACCGTTGAGGTGACGTGCGGCAGCCCGGGGCACTACTATCGGCGCTACCGTGAACCTGGAAACTTCAAAAAATGCTCTATCTATGGATCAAAGCCCTGCACATCGTCAGCATCGTCTGCTGGTTTGCCGGCCTGTTCTACCTGCCGCGCCTGTTCGTCTACCACGCCAGCAGCGAGGATGAAGTCAGCAAGCAACGCTTCATGGTCATGGAGCGCAAGCTGTACCGCGGCATCATGGGCCCATCGATGGTCGCCACCCTGGTGTTCGGCGCCTGGCTGGTCTACCTCATTCCCGGCTACCTGAGCCAGGGTTGGCTGCATGCCAAACTCACTTTCGTGTTCCTGCTGATTGGCTACCATCATATGTGCGGCGCCCAGGTGAAACGCTTTGCCCGTGGCGAAAACACCCGCAGTCATGTCTTTTATCGCTGGTTCAACGAAGTTCCCGTGCTGTTTTTGCTGGCTATCGTAATTCTGGTGGTGGTGAAACCGTTCTAGGATCAACCCAACCCACAAGAGAAACCATCATGTCGCTGCCCCCATCGCTGGACCAACGCCTGCGCCTGCCCGTGGTGGCAGCACCGATGTTTCTCATCTCCAACCCGCGACTGGTGCTGGCCTGCTGCCGCAACGGCGTGGTCGGCAGTTTTCCCGCGCTGAACCAGCGTGACAGTGCAGGCTTCAAGGCGTGGCTGGTGGAAATCGAGGCCGGCCTGACGGCCCTGGACAAGCCTGCGCCCTATGCAGTCAATCTCATCGTGCACAACAGCAACCCACGTCTGGAAGCTGACCTGGCGATCTGCGTCGAGCACAAGGTGCCGATCATCATCACCAGCCTGGGCGCGGTGAAGGAAGTGGTAGACGCCGTTCACAGCTATGGCGGCCTGGTGTTTCACGATGTCACCACCCGTCGCCACGCCGAGAAGGCCGCACAAGCCGGGGTTGATGGCCTGATCGCAGTGGCTGCCGGCGCGGGCGGCCATGCTGGCACCTGGAGCCCGTTCGCGCTGGTCGCCGAGATACGCCAATTCTTCGACAAGACCTTGCTGCTGGCCGGCTGTATCAACCACGGCCACGAAATACTTGCCGCCCAACTGCTGGGCGCCGACCTTGCCTACCTGGGCACGCGCTTTATCGCCAGCCAGGAAAGCCAGGCGCCCGCTGCCTACAAGGACATGCTGCTGGGCTCCCGCGCCGCCGACATCATCCACACTCCGGCAGTGTCCGGTGTGCCAGCCAGCTTCATGCGCAAAAGCCTGGAAGACGCAGGTTTCGACCTGGCCACGTTGGCGGCCGCAGGCGCCGAGGCCAAGCTCAAGCCCATCGGTGACGAGGCCAAGGCGTGGAAGACCATCTGGTCCGCCGGCCAGGGCGTAGGCGAAATCGACGACATACCCAGTGCCGATGAGCTCATCGCCCGCCTGGACACCGAATACCGCAAGGCGCTGGCACGGGCCTGCCGCTTGCCCGACCACTGGCCGCGCTGAACCGGCCGCCATTTCCACGACAAGGATGCCAGCATGACAACACTGTTCAAGATCGTCTTCGAAGGCAGCACACTGCCGGGGGTCGCCCTGGAAACCGCCAAGGCCAACCTGGCCCAACTGTTCCGCAGCGATCTGTTGGCCGTTGAAAAGCTGTTTACCGGGCGCAAGGTGGCACTCAAGCGCAACTTGTCCCAGGAAACCGCCGAAAAGTACCTCGATGCATTGCACCGTGCCGGCGTGGATGCCCGCCTGGAGGAGGAAGCTCCGGTGGAGCTGAGCCTGGAAGAGATAGAGCCCAGCCCTGCACCGCCGCCATTTTCGCCCTACGCGCCGCCGCAATCGGAGGTCGGGCCACCAATCGCCGTCTACGGGCCGCTCAAGGTAATGACCGTGCAGGGCCGCATCGGCCGGGTGCGCTACCTGGGCTGGACCATGGCCCTGGTGTTGGCGGCCTGCGCCGCCGCGCTGGTGTTTATCCTGCTCATGTCGATTTCGCGCTACCTGGGCATCGGCTTCGGCGCCATCGCCCTGGCCGCCTTCATGACCATCAACGTGCAGATAACCGTACAGCGCCTGCATGACGCTGGCTGGAGCGGTTGGCTGTGGCTGCTGAACCTGGTGCCGGTGGTGGGCAACTTCTTCCCCATCGTGATCATGGCTGTTCCGGGCAACCCGGGCACCAACCAATATGGCCCGCCGGCGCCGCCCAACACCAAGGCGGTGAAAGTGCTGGCCTGGCTGTGGGTGGCCTTCCTGGTACTGATGTTCATCATTGGCCTGAAGGGCGGCTTCAGTTCACTGGCCCATCACGCGCAAGCCGTGTAAGGACTCGGCACAACAGCGCGGCGCACGGTAGACTAGCGCCCCTGAGTAGACGCCTTCTGCGCCCCGCCTCACTGCGAGCCGGGGCCGGCGGCGTTCGTATGGAGAATTGCATGACCCGTTACGCCATGATCACTGGCGCATCCCGAGGGCTGGGCCTGGCGCTGGCCGAGGCGCTGGCCCGGCGCGGCCGCAACCTGATCCTGGTGGCCCGCCAGCGTGACCCGCTGGAAGCGGTGGCCATCGAGCTGACTCAACGTTTCGGCGTTGAAGTGTTGTTCCGTGCCTGCGATTTGAGCGAGCCGCTACGCCTGTCCGGCCTGCTGATGGAGCTGGAGGAAAGCAGCCGCCATATCGACCTGCTGATCAACTGCGCCGGGCTGCGCTCCTACGGGCACTTCCTGGCCCAGGACTGGATGCAGGAACAGGACCTGATCGAGGTCAACATCCTGGCCCTGGCGCGCTTGTGCCACGTGATTGGCAATGCCATGGCGGTGCACGGCGGTGGGCAGATCCTCAATGTCGCTTCACTGGCAGCCTTCCAGCCGGGCCCGTGGATGAGCAGCTACGCGGCCAGCAAGGCCTATGTGCTGAGCTTTTCCGAAGGCCTGCGCGAAGAGTTGCGCCAGTCGGGGGTGAAGGTGTCGGTGCTGTGCCCCGGCCCGGTGCGCTCGTCGCAACGGGTGATAGAGCGGTTAAACAATAGCGGGCGGGTGCTTAGCCCCGAGGAAGTGGCGCTGTTCACCGTGCGCGCCCTGGCCCGCAACCGCGCAGTGATCATCCCCGGCCGGCGCAACCGCCTGTTCACCTACGGCGCCCGCTTCGGCTCGCGCTGGCTGGTGCGCAAGATCGCCGGCGCCATCAACCTTGCCTACCGCCCTCGCTGAGCTTTGAGTACACTCGAGCCCGACGTCAAACATGGAGCAACCGTTGTGGATACTCTGTTCACCAAGATCATCAACAGAGAAATACCCGCGAAAATCATCTACGAGGATGACCAGGTCCTGGCCTTCCACGATATCGCACCCCAGGCACCGGTCCATTTCCTGGTGATTCCGAAGAAGCCGATCCGCACCCTCAACGACCTCACCGAGGAAGACAAGGGCCTGGCCGGTCACATTCTGTTCACGGCACAGCGCCTTGCCAAGGAACTGGGCTGCGAGGAAGGTTTCCGCGTGGTCATGAACTGCAATGAATTGGGCGGACAGACGGTCTACCACATTCATATGCATGTACTTGGGCAGCGCCAGATGCACTGGCCGCCGGGCTGATCGCCGTGTAGCCGCTGCCTCGGGCAGCGGCTACAGGTTTGTGTTGATGTGCCGCAGGCTCTGGCCCGGTATTTTGAGTTAAACTGCACCCCGTGATTCTATCCGGAGGTGCCCAATGGCTACCGAACGTCACTACTCCCCCCTCGACCGACTGCTGCTGCAGGCCGACACGGCCATGCGCACGCTGCTGCCTTTCAGCGGCCAGCCGTCGCGGCCGTCCCCGGCCATTGTCCAGCCGGACCCCAAGCTCAGCAACGACGAAACCCGCCACGTGGCTGGCCTGATGCGCATCAACCATACTGGCGAAGTGTGCGCGCAGGCGCTGTACCAGGGGCAGGCGCTGACCGCCAAGCTGCCGCAGGTGCGCAAGGCCATGGAACATGCCGCCGAGGAAGAAGTGGATCACCTGGCCTGGTGTGAACAACGCATCCGCCAACTGGGCAGCCACCCCAGCGTGCTCAACCCATTGTTCTACGGCATGTCGTTTGGCATAGGCGCGGTGGCCGGGCTGATCAGCGACCGTGTCAGCCTGGGTTTCGTTGCCGCCACTGAACATCAGGTGTGCAAACACCTGGATGAGCACCTGGAACAGTTGCCCGTGGAGGACGAGAAGTCCCGCGCCATTCTGGAACAGATGCGCGTGGACGAAGAGCAGCACGCCGATTCGGCGCTGGACGCAGGCGGTTTCCGCTTTCCGGCGCCCGTCAGGTTCGGCATGAGCCTGGTGGCCAAGGTGATGACCAAGAGCACCTACCGCATCTGATGCGAACATTGTGGGAGCGGGCCCTGCCCGCCCCCACAAACATCAACCCAGCTCGATGATCTCGTAGTCGTGGGTAATTTCCACACCCGCACGGCCCAGCATGATCGAGGCCGAGCAATACTTCTCCGCCGACAGCTCCACCGCCCGCTTCACCTGGGCTTCCTTCAGGCCGCGGCCCTTGACCACGAAATGCAGGTGGATCTTGGTGAACACCTTGGGATCCTCGGTCGCACGCTCGGCTTCAAGGAAGGCTTCGCAGCTTTCCACCTGCTGGCGCGACTTTTTCAGGATGCTGACCACGTCGAAATTGCTGCAGCCGCCCAGGCCCAGCAACAGCATTTCCATGGGGCGCACGCCCAGGTTGCGACCGCCGCTCTCGGGCGGGCCGTCCATCACTACCACATGACCGCTGCCCGACTCGCCAAGAAACATGGCTTCGCCTGCCCACTGGATACGTGCCTTCATCACCAGGACTCCACTGTAAAAAAGGCCGCCAGCTTAGCACAGCAGTTTGCATAAGCCCTGTAGCCCAGCCGTTGCCTGCCGATAAGGTGGTTAGTAAATTGCCTGATACAAATACGCGTGTCTGCTAAGCTGGCGCCAAATCACTGGCGCCACGCCAGCACCCTCACTCATTCACGTATCGCCGTTGATAGTCTTGCCCCGGAATTCAGCCATGGTTGCGCTTATGCGTCCGATCCAGAACATCGATAAACTCCTGGCTCACTGCCAGCGCCGCCGCTATGGGGCCAAGAGCAATATCATCTGCGCTGGCGACCATTCCGAAACCCTGTCCTACATCATCAAGGGGTCGGTGACGATTCTGATCGAGGACGAAGACGGCCGCGAGATGATCATCGCCTACCTCAACGCCGGGGACTTCTTCGGTGAATTGGGGCTGTTCGAATCCCCCAGCCACGGCCACGAACGCAGTGCCTGGGTGCGGGCCAAGACCGAATGCGAAGTGGCGGAAATAAGCTACGGCAAATTCCGCGAAGTGGCGCTGCAGCACCCCGAGATCATGTTCGCCCTGGGCTGCCAGATGGCCCAGCGCCTGCGCGACACCACCCGCAAGGTCGGCGACCTGGCCTTCTTCGACGTAACCGGCCGGGTGGCCCGCTGCCTGCTGGAACTGTGCAAGCAGCCCGATGCCATGACCCACCCCGACGGCATGCAGATCAAGATCACCCGTCAGGAAATCGGCCGCATCGTCGGTTGTTCGCGGGAAATGGTCGGCCGCGTGCTCAAGGACCTAGAAGAACGCAACCTGGTGAACGTGAAAGGCAAGACCATGGTGGTGTACGGCACCCGCTAACCCTTGGCGCGAATCTCGGCCAGCAACTGGCCGTAGGCCTGGGCCAGGCCAGCCAGCAACTGCGGCGCCCGATAGTGCTCGTGCAGGGCAACGTGGCTTTGCGCGTCACAGCGCTGCGGTAAATCACAGGCTTGGTTGAAGCGGTTAACCGCCCCCACCATCGAGTCACGCTGGTTATCCATCAGCATTGCCCCGTGCACCAACACTACCGGCCGGGTACCGCTGAGGCCCTGGCGCCAGCGTTGCGCCGTGCCCACCCATTTGCGCCCAGCGATGTTGACGTTGTAACGCCCGTCGCAGAACGCACCAGGCACTTCGCCCACCGAAGCCTGCCCACCCAGGGCGGTGACAGCGTCGCACAACGGCTGGCAAAGGCGCTGATAGGCGGTTTCGATACGGTTTTGGTCACCTTCGCTGCGCGGTGCCACGTACACCAGCGCGACGTTGATGGTGGCAGCCGACTGCGGCACCGGCTCACCGCCGGTTTCACGCAGCAGCACCGGCCAACCCGCCGCCGCCGAAGCGGCGCAGGCAGCGTCGAAGGCAGGCAGGCGGTTCATGCGCCGTGGCATGACCAGGGTTTGGTCGGTGGACTGCCAGAACAGCAGGCCATCAGGTTGCTCGCCGCGGCACACCGCGGCAAGCAGATCCTGTTCAGCCTGCAGGCCGGCCTGGGTGTCGATTTGCAATGGATGCTGCATCAAAACCTCCCGTAGCAGTGGCCGCCAGGCGGCGTCCGGCGCCCCGCAGGTGTCAGGCCTGCACGCGCTCCGGGAAGAACAAACGCTGCAGTTCGTCGCCAGGGTGCTCGGCGCGCATGAACGCCTCGCCCACCAGGAACGAATACACCTCGCTGATTTCCATCAGCTCGACGTCGGCACGGTTGAGGATGCCGCTCTCGGTAACCACCAGGCGATCACGCGGGATCAGCGGCAGCAGGTCGAGGGTGTTTTCCAGGCTGACTTCGAAGTTGTGCAGGTTGCGGTTGTTCACCCCCAGCAACGGCGACTTCAGGTGCTTGAGCGCACGCTCCAGCTCTTCGCCATTGTGCACTTCCACCAGCACGTCCAGCCCACAGCCGAAGGCGACCGATTCCAGCTCGGCCATCTTCGCGTCATCCAGCGCCGCGACGATCAGCAGGACGCAGTCGGCGCCCAGCGCGCGGGACTCGACGATCTGGTACGGGTCGACCATGAAATCCTTGCGGATAACCGGCAGGCTGCACGCCGCACGGGCCTGCTGCAGGTAGGCGTCGGCGCCCTGGAAATAGTCGATGTCAGTCAGCACCGACAGGCAGGTGGCACCGCCCTTCTCGTAGCTCTGGGCGATTTCGGCCGGCACGAAGTGCTCGCGGATCACGCCCTTGCTTGGCGAAGCCTTCTTGATTTCGGCAATGACGGCCGGGTGCTTGGTAGCGGCCTGGTCGATCAGCGCCTTGGCAAAGCCACGCGGTGCATCGGCGGCAGCGGCCAGGCGCTCCAGTTCGGCATAGCTGACACGCTGCAGGCGTTCGGCAACTTCCTGGGCCTTGCGCGCCAGAATCTTGTCCAGAACTGTCGGCACACTCATCCTTCATTCTCCTGCTTGAATACCGCGGTAAAGGCGCCCAGCTCGTCGAGCTTCTCGCGGGCCAGCCCGGTGTGCAGCGCATCGTGGGCCAGCGCCACGCCTTCCTTCAGCGAAGACGCGTGGTCGGCGGCATACAGGGCAGCGCCAGCGTTGAGTACGATCATTTCAGCGGCCTTCTGGCCGTTTTCGGTCTTGCGCCGGCCCAGGGCGTCGCGGATCAGTTCCAGCGATGCCTGCGGGCTTTCCACGGCCAGGCCGTGCAGCGTCTGGCTCTTTATACCGAGGTCTTCGGGTTCTACCCAGTACTCGGTTATTTCGCCATTTTTCAGCTCGGCAACGAAGGTTGGCGCGGCCAGGCTGAATTCGTCCAGCCCGTCCTTGGAATGCACCACCAGCACATGCTTGCTGCCCAGGCGCTGCAGCACTTCGGCCAGCGGCCGGCACAGCGCCTGGCTGAACACGCCGACCACCTGGTGCTTGACGCCCGCCGGGTTGGTCAGCGGCCCGACCATGTTGAACAGGGTACGCAGGCCAAGGTCGCGGCGCGGCCCGGCGGCGTGTTTCATGGCGCCATGATGGGCCTGGGCGAACATGAAACCGATGCCCACGCTGTCGATGCAGCGGGCGACCTGTACCGGCGTAAGGTTCAGGTACACGCCGGCCGCTTCCAGCAGGTCGGCACTGCCGCTCTTGCCGGACACCGCGCGGTTGCCGTGCTTGGCCACGGTGCAACCGGCTGCCGATATGACGAACGCCGACGCCGTGGACACGTTGAAGATGTTGGCGCCGTCGCCGCCGGTGCCGACGATGTCGACCACGCCGTCAAGGGTCTTGAGTTCTACCTGGCCGGCCAGCTCGCGCATCACCGAGACGGCACCGACGATTTCGTCGATGCTCTCGCTCTTCATGCGCATGCCCATCAGGAAGGCACCGATTTGTGCGTCGGTGCATTGGCCGGTCATGATCTGGCGCATTACATCGCGCATCTCATCCGTGCTCAGGTCCAGCTGGCCGACAATGCGGTTCAGCGCGCTCTTGATATCCATGATGGTTCCTTAGCCCTGACGGCTGCCGCCGGTCTGCTTGAGAAAGTTGGCGAACAGCTCGTGGCCCTGCTCGGAAAGAATCGACTCAGGGTGGAACTGCACACCCTCGACGTTCAGCGTCTTGTGGCGCAGGCCCATGATCTCGTCCACGGAACCGTCTTCGTTGGCGGTCCAGGCGGTGAGCTCCAGGCAGTCGGGCAAGGTTTCGCGCTTGACCACCAGCGAGTGGTAACGGGTCACGGTCAACGGGTGGTTCAGGCCTTCGAACACACCCTTGTCTTCGTGCACCAGCGGGCTGGTCTTGCCGTGCATGGCCACCCGGGCACGTACCACATCACCACCAAAGGCCTGGCCGATGGACTGGTGCCCCAGGCACACGCCCAGAATCGGCAGCTTGCCGGCGAAATGCAGGATGGCCTCGATGGAGATGCCCGCCTCGCTCGGCGTGCATGGCCCCGGGGAGACGACGATGCGCTCGGGGTTCATGGCTTCGATGTCGGCGATGGTCACCTCATCGTTGCGCACCACTTTAACGTCCGCGCCCAGCTCGCCCAGGTACTGCACGACGTTGTAGGTAAAAGAGTCGTAATTATCGATCATCAGCAACATGGTGTGCTTCCTCAGGCGTCTTTCGGGGAGGTTTGTTCGGCCAGCGCAACAGCGCGGAACATCGCGCGGCGCTTGTTCAGGGTTTCCTCCCACTCCAGGGCCGGCACCGAGTCGGCGACGATCCCCGCCCCCGCCTGCACATGCAGCTCGCCGTCCTTGATCACTGCGGTGCGGATGGCAATTGCCGTGTCCATGTTGCCGTTCCAGGCGAAGTAGCCCACCGCGCCGCCGTATACGCCGCGCTTCACCGGTTCCAGTTCGTCAATGATTTCCATGGCGCGAATCTTCGGCGCCCCCGACAAGGTGCCGGCCGGCAGGATGGCGCGCAGGGCGTCCATCGCGGTCAGGCCGCTTTTCAGTTGGCCGGTGACGTTCGAGACAATGTGCATCACGTTGGAGTAACGCTCGATCACCATCTTCTCGGTGAGCTTCACCGAACCGATTTCGGACACGCGCCCGGTATCGTTGCGGCCCAGGTCGATCAGCATCAGGTGTTCGGCCAACTCTTTCTTGTCGCTGAGCAGGTCCTGCTCCAGCGCCAGGTCAGCCTCTTCGGTAGCACCGCGTGGGCGGGTACCGGCGATGGGGCGCACGGTGATCTCGTTGTCTTCCACGCGCACCAGCACTTCCGGCGAACTGCCCACCACGTGGAAGTCGCCGAAGTTGAAGAAATACATGTAAGGCGTCGGGTTGAAGCAGCGCAGCGCCCGGTACAGGTCGATGGGCGCAGCCTTGAAGGCGATGGACATGCGCTGGGACGGCACCACCTGCATGCAGTCGCCGGCCAGGATGTATTCCTTGATGGTGGCGACGCCGCGCTCGAAGTCTTCCTGGGTGAAGCTGGAGCGGAACTCGGGCTCGGCGGCAGGCGGACGGTCCAGTTCCAGGCCGCGACGCGGGGTAATGGGCTGGCGCAGTTTTTCCATCAGCTCGTCCAGCTGCGCCTGGCCCTGCTCGTAGGCTTCGGCCTGGGCCGGGTCAACCAGCACGATCGCGTGCATCTTGCCGGCCAGGTTGTCGAACACCACCACGGCGTCGGACACCATCAGCAGGATATCCGGCACGCCGATCGGGTCCGGGTTGGGGCTCTTGCCCAGGCGTTTCTCGACGTAGCGCACGCAGTCGTAGCCGAAGTAACCCACCAGGCCGCCGTTGAAACGCGGCAGGCCGGCGATGGTCGGCACGTTGTAGCGGGCCTTGAAGGTCTCGACGAAATCCAGCGGGTCTTCGACGTGGTCATGACGCTCCACCTCGACGCCATCACGGGTGATGCTCACCTGGTGCTCGTGTACCCGCAACACCATGCGGCACGGCAGGCCGATGATGGAATAACGGCCCCATTTCTCGCCGCCCTGCACCGACTCCAGCAAGTAGGAGTTGGGCGCATCGGCCAGTTTCAGGTAGATCGACAGCGGGGTGTCGAAGTCGGCGAGGGTTTCGCGGGCAAGCGGAATGCGGTTGTAGCCGGCAGCGGCCAAGCGCAGGAATTCTTCACGGATCATGATCAGCCTCGTGGCATGAGGGGCAAAACGGTCAGGTATGCAAACGCGCCGGCAGGGCCGGCCAGGTAAAAGTCAGGCGCGCCAACGCCAGCGGGCCAGGGCCTTGATGACTTTCATCCAGAGTTTGCGAGTGACCACCACGATGGATTCTCTGCGAGGGGTAGGTGTGCTATCCCCCAACGTTATCTCAGCTGCCGGATCTAAGCAACTGATCAACCCGCGCAAACTGTCAACAACCAGTGCCGGGGACTCTTCGGCGATGGGCCGGCCATGGTTGTAGCCATAGCTCAGGGCCACGCAACGCACGCCGGCAGCTTTGGCCGCCAGCACGTCGCTGCGCGAATCGCCCACGAACAGGGCGTCGGCGGGTTTCACCCCGGCCATTTTCATCACGAACAGCAGGGCTGCGGGGTCGGGCTTCTGCTGGGGCAAGGTGTCGCCACCGATGATCCACTTGAAGAAGCGGCCCAGCTTGAGCTCGTCGAGCAGTGGCGCCACGAACTGTTCCGGCTTGTTGGTGATGAGCGCCATCTTCACGCCGCGCTTCTGCAGCCATTTCAGGCTTTCGCGCACACCGGGGTAGACCTTGGTCAGTGCATGGCTGCCGGCATAGGCGTCCATGAACAGCGCCAGCGCCTGCTCGGTGTCGGCCTCGCCCACGGCGGCGTGGTCCAGGCCACCGGCCAGGCCGCGACGCACCAGCACCCGGGCGCCGTTGCCGACGTAGGTGCGGGCGGCATCGAGGCCGGCCGGGGCACGGCCAAGCTTGAGCAGCGTCGTGTCCAGGGCGGCCGCCAGGTCGGGGACGGAGTCGATCAGGGTACCGTCCAGATCGAACATCACCAGGCGTGGCAGCTTGCCCGGGGACAGCTGCTCGAAGCCGCTCATGAGCGTGCCAGGGCCAGTTCGGCGCGCATCTTGTCGATGACTTCCTTGTAGTTCGGCGCGTTGAAGATCGCCGACCCGGCGACAAAGGTGTCGGCGCCGGCTGCAGCGATTTCGCGGATGTTGTTCACATTCACGCCGCCGTCGATTTCCAGGCGAATGTCACGGCCGCTGGCATCGATCAGGGCGCGCGCCTCGCGCAGCTTGTCCAGGGTGCCGGGGATGAACTTCTGTCCGCCAAAGCCTGGGTTGACGCTCATCAGCAGCACCATGTCGACCTTGTCCATCACGTACTTGAGCACGTCCAGCGGCGTGGCTGGGTTGAACACCAGGCCGGCCTTGCAGCCGCCGTCACGGATCAGTTGCAGGGAACGATCGACGTGCAGGGTGGCTTCGGGGTGGAAGGTGATGAAGCTGGCACCGGCCTCGGCGAAGTCGCCGATGATGCGGTCGACCGGGCTGACCATCAGGTGCGCGTCGATGGGCGCGGTGATGCCGTACTTGCGCAGCGCGGCGCAAACCATCGGGCCAATGGTCAGGTTGGGTACGTAGTGGTTGTCCATGACATCGAAGTGAACGATGTCGGCGCCAGCGGCCAGGACATTGTCGACTTCCTCGCCCAGACGGGCGAAATCTGCGGAGAGAATGGACGGAGCAATTGCAAAGGGCTGCATGACGCACCTTTCTGGGCTGGAATCACGGTGGCGCGCATTGTACATCAGCTTGTAGCGATGGGGGCGCCAAGGTCGACCACCAACCCCGTAGCAGCTGCCGGAGGCTGCGTCGGGGCCTTGGACGCGGCCTGCGGCCGCTGCTACGGGGCTTGTCAGTAAGCGCTGCGGTAGATCTGCTCGATATCCTTGGCGCTGAGCTTGCGCGGGTTGTTGCGCATCAGCCGGTCGATGCCGCTGGCCTCGCGGGCCATGTCGGGGATGGCGGCCTCGGGCACGCCAAAGCTGCGCATGCCCTTGGGTATTTCCACCGCCGCGCACAGCTGCGCCATGGCTTGCACCGCCGCATCAGCCGCTTCCTGGTCGGACAACCGCGCCACTTGCAGCCCCATGGCCACGGCAATATCGCGAAACCGTTCCAGGCAGGCGAGTTTGTTCCAGGCCATGACATACGGCAGCAACAATGCGTTGCTCACCCCATGGGCGATGTTGAATTGCCCGCCCAAAGGGTACGCCAGCGCATGCACCGCCCCTACCCCGGCGTTACCGAAGGCCATGCCGGCCATCAGGCTGGCGGTGGCCATGTCTTCGCGGGCCTGCAGGTTCGCCGGGTTGGCATAGGCTTTGGGCAGGGCACGCACAATCAGGCGGATGGCGCCCAGCGCCAGCGAATCGGTGATGGGCGAGGCATTCACGGAAATGTACGACTCGATGGCATGCACCAGTGCATCTACGCCGCTGGCGGCAGTGACACCGCGTGGGCAGGTCAGGGTCATCTGCGGGCTGACCAGCGCCACGTCGGGCAGCAAGTAATCGCTGACGATGCCCTTTTTCAGGTGCGCGGCCTTGTCCGACAGAATCGCCACGTTGGTCACCTCCGACCCCGTGCCCGCCGTGGTGGGGATGGCAATCAGCGGTGGCCCCTTGCGCGGCACCAGGCCCACGCCAAACAGTGCTTCCAGCGGCCCGTCGTGGCCAGCGTAGGCGGCAACGCTCTTGGCGATGTCGATGGCACTGCCGCCGCCCACGCCGATCAGGCCGTCATGGCCACCCTGGCGGTACACCTGCATGCAGTCTTCGACAATGGCGATCTCTGGCTCGGGGCGCACGCGGTCAAAGATACCGTGGCGCCGGCCACCCAACTGCGCCAGCGCCAGCGCCACGGTGCCGGACTCCACCAGGATGGCGTCGGTGACAATCAGCGGGTTATGCACGTTCAGGCGTGTCAGTTCGCCGTCCAGTTGCTCGATGGCAGCCGCGCCGGTCAGCAGTTTGTTGGCAATCTTGAAAGCGGAGAGGGTCATGAATGCGGCCTTTTTCCAGACAAGGGCTGCATTCAGAGTAGACAGTTTGTGGGAGCTGGCTTGCCAGCGAGCCTTTCAGGCGCCAACAACCCGCTGGCAAGCCAAGCTCCCACAATAAAAGAATCAGACTTGGGCAGTGCGCAGTTTCTCGCTGCGGCCGCGCAACCACTCCAGCGTCAGCAGCAACACCACGGAGAAGGCGATCAGCAACGTAGCCGCCGCGGCAATCGTGGGGCTGAGGTTTTCGCGGATGCCGCTGAACATCTGCCGGGGCAAGGTGGCCTGTTCCGGGCCTGCCAGGAACAGCGTCACCACCACCTCGTCGAACGAGGTAGCGAAGGCAAACAACGCACCACTGATCACCCCGGGGGCGATCAACGGCAGGGTCACCCGGCGAAACGCGGTCAACGGCGAGGCACCCAGGCTGGCAGCGGCACGCACCAGGTTGTGGTTGAACCCCTGCAGCGTCGCCGACACCGTGATGATGACGAACGGCACGCCCAGCACCGCATGCACCAGAATCAACGAGGTGAAGCTGTTGCCCAGCCCCAGCGGCGCGAAAAACAGGTAGCTGGCAACACCAATGATCACCACCGGCACCACCATGGGCGAGATCACCAGCGCCATGACCAGCGACTTGCCGGGGAAATCCCCACGGGTCAGGCCGATGGCCGCCAGCGTGCCGAAGACCATCGCCAGCACAGTCGCGGCCGGGGCAACGATGATGCTGTTCTTCAGCGCACGCATCCATTCGGGCGAGGCGAAGAAGTCCTGGTACCAGTGCAGCGAAAAGCCCTGCAACGGGTACACCAGGAAGCTGCCGGCGTTGAACGACAACGGGATGATCACCAGCACCGGCAGAATCAGGAACAGCAGGATCAGGCCGCAGAGAATACGCAGGCTGTAGAACCACACCCGCTCAACGGGGGACATGTAAGGGCTCAGCATTTTCCTATTCTCCTCAGCTCAGGCGCAGGCGGCTGGCGCCCACCAGCTTGCTGTACACCAGGTACAGCAACACGGTGGCCAGCAACAGCAGGCCGCCCAGCGCGGTGGCCATGCCCCAGTTGATGCTGGTGTTGGTGTAGAAGGCCACGAAGTAGCTGACCATCTGGTCGTTGGGGCTCCCCAGCAGCGCCGGGGTGATGTAGTAGCCGATGGCCAGGATGAACACCAGCAGGCAACCGGCGCCCACACCTGCGTAGGTCTGCGGGAAATACACGCGCCAGAAGCTGGCGAACGGATGGCAACCCAGCGAGATCGCTGCCCGCATGTAGGTGGGCGAGATGCCCTTCATTACGCTGTAGATCGGCAGAATCATGAACGGCAGCAAAATGTGCACCATGGAGATGTACACCCCGGTGCGGTTGAACACCAACTCCAGCGGCTTGTCGATGACGCCCATGGCCATCAGCGCGCTGTTGATCAGGCCACCCGATTGCAGCAACACGATCCAGGCCGCCACGCGCACCAGGATCGACGTCCAGAACGGCAGCAGCACCATGATCATCAGCAGGTTGCTCTGCCGTGCCGGCAGGTTGGCCAGCAGGTAGGCCAACGGATACGCCAGCAGCAGGCAGATCACGGTGATCACCAGGCCCATCCAGAAGGTGCGGGCGAAAATATCCAGGTAGATGGCCTGGTCCGGCGTGGCCGGGGCCACTTCGCCGAGGTCGTCGATACGGTGGTCGACGGCCGCCAGCAGGTAATAGGGGGTTACATCACTGGTGTTGCGGCGGATGGCCTGCCAATACGCAGGGTCGCCCCAGCGTTCGTCGAGGCTTTCCAGCGCGTCCTTGTAAGAAGCTGGCGCGGGGGTGAACGGCAACGCCCGGGCGGTTTTCGACAGCAGGCTGCGGTAGCCGGCCAATTCCATGTTCAGGCGCTTGGACAGGTCGCCCAGGGTCTGATTCTTGCGCGCCTCCACCAGGTCATCGCTCAAGGCCTTGAACACCGCCTCGTCGGGCAGGCTCTTGCCGTCCCAGGCCTTCACCGCCACCACGGTGCGCGGCAGGCCTTCGACCACCTCCGGGTTGCCGACGCTCTTGTACAACAGCACCGCAATGGGCACCAGGAACACCAGCAGCAGGAACAGCACCAGCGGTGCTATCAGCGCCTGGGCCTTGAGACGGTTGAAGCGTTCGGCCCGGGCCAGGCGCTGTTTCAGGTTAGGGCTGGCGACCTCTTTGAGGGGCACTGCAAGGGCCATGGTCAACTCCGCGAATCTTTGAACTGAAGGCGCGCCACCCACCGGTGGCGCGCCGCCTGCTTGGGCTTACTTGGCAGCCCAGGCGTTGAAGCGCTGTTCCAGTTGCTCACCGTTGTCAGCCCAGAAGCCCACGTCGATCTGCACCTGGTTGGCGATGTTTTCCGGGGTGGTCGGCATGTCTTTCAAGATGCCCTTGTCGAGCAGCGGCACCGCCTGGCTGTTGGCCGGGCCGTAGGCGATGTTCTCGGAGTAGATCTTCTGTTGCTCGGGCTTGACCGTGTAGGCGATGAACTTGCGCGCCTCTTCGGCGTTCTTCGCGCCCTTGGGGATGGCCCAGGCGTCGAAGTCGTACACGCCGCCATTCCACACCACCTTCAGGTTGCTCTCTTTCTGCACGGCGGCGATGCGGCCGTTGTAGGCCGAGCTCATCACCACGTCACCGGAGGCCAGGTACTGCGGCGGCTGGGCGCCGGCTTCCCACCACTGGATGCTGGGCTTGAGTTCATCGAGTTTCTTGAAGGCGCGGTCCTGGCCGTCCTTGGTGCCCAGCACCTTGTACACATCCTTGGGGGCCACGCCGTCGGCCATCAGGGCGAATTCCAGGGTGTATTTGGCGCCCTTGCGCAGGCCGCGCTTGCCCGGGAATTTCTTCACGTCCCAGAAATCGGCCCAGCTGGTCGGCGCGGTCTTGAGCTTGTCGGCGTTGTAGGCCAGCACCGTGGACCACACGAAGAAGCCCACGCCGCAAGGCTGGATAGCGCCTTTCACGTAGTCCGATTCCTTGCCGAACAGGGCTGGGTCCAGCTGTTCGAACATGCCTTCGTCGCAGCCACGAGCCAGTTCCGGCGATTCCACCTCCACCAGGTCCCAGGACACGCTCTTGGTGTCGACCATGGCTTTCACCTTGGCCATCTCGCCGTTGTACTCACCGGCGACGATCTTGCCCTGCCCGGACTTTTCCCACGGCTGGTAGAACGCTTTTTCCTGGGCGGCCTTGTTGGCGCCACCGAACGAAATCACGGTCAGGTCAGCCGCCGCCATGGCCTGGCCCGCGCCCATCAGGCCCAGGGCCAGGGCGGTGAACTTCAAGTGCTTGAGCATTTGCTCTTCTCTCCACAGTGCAGGGTTGGTGTTGCTTTGGGCGATTGGGCTCGCCTCTAGTCGACTGACAACGGATCCAGCGCACGCGCGTGCTCGACCTGCCAGCCGAGCGGTACCACATCGCCCACGGCCAATGCCGGGTCCAGCTCGGCGATTGGCTGCTTCACGAAGAAATCCGACTTGCCGCACACCTCCAGGCGCACGCGTACGTGGTCGCCCAGGTAGATGAACTCGGCAACCCGGCCAGAGAAACGGTTGCTGCACTGCTCGCTGTGGCCATTGAGCGATACGCGCTCGGGGCGGATCGACAGGGTTACCGGGTCGCCCGGTTCGCCGACGTTCACTGCCAGCGCATGGACTTTCTCCCCACGCTCCAGGCCAACGATGCAGCGGTCGCCGTCCTGGGTGATCAGGCGGCCATTGAGGCGGTTGTTTTCGCCGATGAAGTTGGCCACGAAGGTGTTGCTGGGCTCTTCGTACAGGGTGCGCGGCGGGGCGATCTGCTGAATTTCGCCCTGGTGGAACACCGCCACGCGGTCAGACATGGTCAGCGCTTCGCCCTGGTCGTGGGTGACGTACACCACGGTGACGCCCAGGCGTTGGTGCAGGTGCTTGATTTCCATCTGCATGTGTTCGCGCAGCTGCTTGTCCAGTGCGCCCAGGGGTTCGTCCATCAGCACCAGTTGCGGCTCGAACACCAGCGCCCGGGCCAGGGCCACGCGCTGTTGCTGGCCGCCGGACAACTGCGCCGGGTAGCGCTGGGCAAACTTGCCCAGCTGCACCATGTCCAGCACCCGCTTCACCCGCTCGTTGATGTCGGTCTTGCTTAGGCCACGCACCGACAGGGGGAACGCCAGGTTCTCGGCCACGGTCATGTGCGGGAACAGGGCGTAGTTCTGGAACACCATGCCGATGTCGCGCTTGTGCGGCGGCACGTTATTGATGGAGCGCCCGGCCAGCAGGATCTCGCCGGCGGTGGGCGTCTCGAAGCCGGCCAGCATCATCAGGCTGGTGGTCTTGCCCGACCCGGAAGGCCCGAGCAAGGTCAGGAATTCGCCCTTGCGAATGTCCACGTTGAGGTCTTTGACGATCAGCACTTCGCCGTCGTAGCTTTTCTGCACGCCACGGAAGCTGACCAGCACATCGCTCGAATTCACCTCGCTCATACCCCACGCCCTATGTTTATGACTGCCGTGCATTAAGCCTAGTGAAGGCTGCAGGCCACGCAAATCGGGGGCTGGGAGAGAATGCCCTCAGCACGATGGAAGGCTTGTTGTAGGGATTGCCCTACACGGGTGGCGGGGATAGATATGTTTTTCCAGCAATGCCCTGAAACCGGCATTCGCCCTTGTCGCGAACAGACAAACCACCCGTAGCAGCTGCCGAAGGCTGCGTCAGCAAACACCACGGTGCGGGGCCGGGTGGCATCACACCAACTTGTGTTCCATGGCGTATTTCACCAGTTCGGCCAGCGAAGTGACGTTGAGCTTCTGCATCAACCGCGCCTTGTGGGTGCTGATGGTCTTGCTGCTCAAGGCCAGCTGCTGGGCGATATCGTTGACGTTGGCGCCCTGGGCCAGCCGTTCGAACACTGAAAATTCGCGCTCGGACAACAGCGAGTGCAACGGCCGCGAGTCGGTCAGGCCAACTTCGAAGACCATGCGGTCCGCCAGGTCGGGGTCTATGTAACGACCGCCGTTGGCTACCCGACGAATGGCGGTCAGCAGCAACGCGGGGTCACTGTCCTTGGTGGCGTACCCGGCCGCGCCCACTTTCAGCGCCCGCGCGGCCATCTGCGCTTCGTCGTGCATGGACAGCACCAGGATAGCCGGCGGGTTGTTCAGCGCCCGTATGCGCGGTATGGCCTCCAGGCCGTTGACCCCTGGCATGGAGATATCCAGCAGCACCACGTCACAGGGCGTGTGGCGCAGGGTGTCGAGCAGTTGCTCGCCGTTGCTGGCCTCGCCCACTACCGTCAGGTCCCGGGCCAGCCCGATCAGCTGTTTGATGCCTTCCCGCACAATTGTGTGGTCTTCCGCCACCAGTACCCGAATCACTGCCCTACCCCCGCTGCCACTCGTTCATGAACCGGTACGCGAACCCGCAGGGTGGTGCCCTGCCCCGGCTCGCTGTGCAAAAGCAATTCGCCGCCCAGCATCAACACGCGCTCGCGCATGCCTACCAGGCCGAACGAGGTGGACGGGCCATTGCCCACCACAAACCCCTGGCCGTCATCGCTGATGCTCAACGCCAGCCAATCCTCTTCGACTTCCAGGGCAATGTCGACCGTGTGCGCCTGGGCATGCCGCATCACGTTGGTCAGTGCCTCCTGTAAAATGCGGAACAGCCCCACTGCCTTGGCATCGGACAGTGCCGGCACCTGTTCGGGCACCTGCACAAGGCAGGGGATCTGCGTGCGCGCCTCGAAACGCCGCGCCTGCCATTCGATGGCCGAACTTATGCCGGCATCCAGAATAGGTGGGCGCAACGCCGTGGCAACGTCGCGTACCAGTTGGAACAGCTGGGCAATCAGGCGTTTCATGCTGTTCAGGCGTTCCTGCAGGCCTGGGTCGAGGCTGGCGTAGGCCAATTCGCACATGGAGGTCTCCAGCTTGAGCACGGTGAGCATCTGCCCCAGCTCATCATGCACCTCACGGGCGATGCGCGCCTTTTCCTCCTCGCGCACGCTTTCCAGGTGCGCCGACAGCTCACGCAGCTGGTCCTGGGAGCGGGCCAGCGCCAGTTCTGCCTGCTTGCTCTCGCTGATGTCCCAGACAATGCCGTCCCACACCCGACCCTCGCCCTGCCCCCGGGAAATGGCCTTGATCTCGGCCCAGCGCTCGATACCCTCGCGGGTCAGGATGCGGCCCTGCCAGGACCAGTCACTGTCGGTGTCCAACGCCTGGTCCTGGGTGCGGTGATAGTGGGCGCGGTCCTGGGGGTGCACCAGGTTGCGCAGGCCCATGTCCGGGTGGCGCAACGCCGCTGGCGAATAGCCCACCAGGCTCTCGCTGCCCTCGCTGATGTAGGCAAATTCCAGCAGCCCGCCGGCTTGCAGGCGCTCCAGGCGGAACACCAGCCCGGGCACATTGGCGGCGATGCCTTGCAGCCGCGCTTCGCTTTCCTGCAGGGCGGCCATGGCGCGGCGGCGCTCAGTGACGTCGGTGAGGTAGACCACCAGGTATTCGGCGTCGTGAAAGCGCAGGAAACTCAATGAAACGTCGGCCGGCAACCAGCTGCCATCAGCCCGCAGGCACTGGCTTTCGAAACTCAGCGGCTCGCCGTCGCTGGCACGGGCGCGCTTCCACAGGTTAAGCCAGCGATCCATGTGCAGCCCCGGTTCGAAATCGATCAGCGGCCGGTGCAGCACTTGCCCGGCGGCATACCCCAGCATGGTTTCAGCAGCGCGGTTGGCGTAGCGCACGTGGCTGTCCCAGTTGACCCACAGAATACCCACGGTGCTCTGGTCGATGGAGAACTGGGTCAGGCGCAACGCCTCTTCCCCTGCCTGGCGCAGGCTGAGTTCGTCCCGCGTCTCCACCAACCGGGCTTCCAGCCAATGCTGCTGGCGCCGCTGCCAGAACACGATGGCAATGGCCGAAAGGCCCAGCACCGCGAACAGCAGGCTGAGGTTCTGCCAGAAGCCCGGCGACTCGCTCAACCGTGGGTAGCGTGGCTGCAGCCAGCGGCCATGCAATTGTTCCAGGTCCTTGGCGGGGATGGCCTGCAAGGCGGCTTGAAGTACCTGGGCCAGCTGCGGCCAGTCCCGGCGCGAGGCAATGCGCAGCAGCTGCGGCAGGCCAATGTCGCCGACCACCACAAGGTCGGCGAAGTCACTCTCGCCGGACAGCCGGCCCAGTTGCGCCTCGTCGATGACGGCGTAGCGCGCCTGCTGGCTGAGCAGCAACTGCAAGGCCTGGCGCTCCAGTGGCACCCCTTGCAGGTTAAGGTTGGCGTAAGTGCTGCGCAGGTAGTCGGCCACGGCGCTGGGCATGCGCACGGCCACGCGGTCCTTGCTGTCGAGCTTTTCCAGGTCCACGGCCACGGCGCCGTTGCGCTCGCCCACCACCAGTTGCGGAATGCGCATGTACGGGTCGGAGAACAGCCACAGGCGCAGGCCGGCCGGGGTTTGCACCAGGCCCGGGGCCATGTCGATCTCGTCGTCGCGCAGGGCCTGTTCCAGCGCTGCCTGGTCGGGGAAGTTGCGCCAGTGCAGTTCCAGCTGCAGGCTCTTGGCCAGCCAGTTGACCACTTCGACGTTCACCCCCGACAACTGCTGCAAGCGCCGGTCGTACTGGGCGAATGGCGCCTGCAACACCACGCCCACGCGCAGCTCGCGGTGCTGGTCCAGCCAGGCCTGCTGGTCGGCCGTGAGCGCCACGGGGGCGGCCAAGCCGATCAAGGGAACGAGCAAACAGCCGATAAGCACGCAGCACAGTCGAATCATCGCAACTCTCATCACCCATGAACGACGCTACATTTGGCGGTTCGGGACAAATACCATTAGGCTGCCAGCACTACCCTGGCGTGGAAAATCCGATGTCTTCAATCTACCGCACAACGCTGCCAGCGTTTTGCCTATCGCTGATGTTGCCCCTGGCGCTGCCGGCGATGGCCGACGATGCGGCGCAGAAACCGGCCACCGAGAAGGCCGCCGAGCAACCGAAAGTGGAGCGTCAACCGCTGCTGGAACGCAGCCAGGAAGATGCCCTGGCCCTGGAGCGGCAACTGCCCCAGGACGAACAGCAGCAACTGCAGGCTGGCAGCGACAGCTTCCTGGCCTTGTGGAAACCCGCCAACAGCAGCAACCCGGCGGGTGCGGTGGTGATCGTGCCGGGCACCGGCGAGACGGCTGACTGGCCCAACGCCATTGGCCCGATTCGCAACAAGCTGCCGGATGCCAACTGGAGCAGCCTGAGCATCAGCCTGCCAGACCTGAGCACCGACGCCCCGCAGCCGCGCGTGGAAGAAAAACCGCCCGCCCCCAAGGAAGCCGACAGCAAGGCGACGCCACCGGCCAGCCCGTCCGTGGAGCAGGCCACCGCCACAGAGCCTGACAAAGCCCCGGCGCAGTCGCCCGACGAGCTGGCCAAGGCCGATGCCGAGCGCATCTTCGCGCGCATCGATGCTGCGGTAACCTTTGCCCAGCAACAGAAATCACGCACGGTGGTGTTGTTGGGCCACGGTACTGGCGCCTACTGGGCTGCCCGCTACCTCAAGGAACGCCCGCAGCCCCACGCCCAGCGCCTGGTAATGGTGGCGCCGATGACGCCGAACGACGCCAGCAAGACCCTGCAGGAGCTGGCGCCAAGCCTGAAGGTGCCGACGGCAGATATCTATTATGGCGACAGCCCTACGGCCCAGGACGCTGCCCGCTTGCGCCTGCAGGCCAGCAAGCGCCTGAAGGACACGGGGTACACACAGATTTCCCTGAACGCCTTGCCGGCCGACAAGGCAGCCGAGCAGGAGCAACTGTTCCGCCGCGTGCGCGGCTGGCTCAGCCCAACGCTTGTTTTTAATTGCGGGGGCCGGCGCCCGCTGCACCGCACCCGTAGCAGCGGCCCCAAGGCCGCGTCAAAGCGCTCAACGAAAATCCCGGCGTTCGCGGATCAGCGCATAGGCGCTCTGCAACTCCCGCGTGCGCTCCGTGGCCTCGCGCACCTGCGCCGGGGTGGCGCCACTGCCCGCCAACTTGTCCGGGTGGTGGCGGCTCAGCAGCCGCCGGTACGCGCGCTTGATCTGGGCCGGCTCGGTGGTAGCCGCCACCCCCAGCAGGCGCATGGCCTCCTGGTAGCTGCCGCCACTGTTGGCCAGCGGCTTGCGCGACGGCTCGTAATCCGCCGACAAGCCCTGCACCTGCACCGAGCTCCAACCCAGCCACTTGCCCCATTGCAGGATCAGCTCGCGCTCGCCGCGGCTGGCCTTGCCGTCGGCCCATACCATGCGCCAACAGGCGCGCAACACGCCTTCGGCCGAGTTGGGCTGCTGCCCCAGCCGTTGCAGATGATGCTGCAACCGGTCACGCCCGCCCTTGCCCCGATTGAACGCGGCAATGGCTACCCGCCGCTGCGCCTCGTCCAGCCCCAACAGACGCATTTCATGGCGTGCCTGCTGGATATGCTGCTCCCCTACCCGACCATCGCACTTGGCCAGGCGGCCCAGCAGTACGAACAGCACCTGGTCATCACGCAGCTGCGGCTTGCCGCGCAGCCGATCCAACAACTCGCCCCAGCTGTGCAATTGCAGGCGCCGGTCCAGTGCCTGCCCCAACAAGGCGCCCAGCAGCGCGCCGGGAATACTGGCGATGGCAAAGCCGGCGCCGGCGCCCACCACGGTTCCTGGCCACAGCATCTCAGGCGCGCCCTTGCACTAGCGCTTCGACTTCCGCCAGGCGCTCATGGGTACCGACATCCACCCAATGCCCGGCGAACCGCTCACCGCTGACCTTGCCGCTGGCCATGGCCTGGCGCAGCAACGGCGCCAGCTTGAACGCCCCGGCCGAGCACCCGGCGAACAGCGCCGGGTGCAGCACGGCGATGCCGCTGTAGGTCAAGCGCGCGCTGTCCGCTGCCTCGCTGACCGCCCCAGCCTGCAGTGCGAAGTCACCGGTGGGGTGGTGCGCCGGGTTATCCACCAGCACCAGGTGCGCCAAGCCTTCCAGCGGCTGGCGCAGTTGGTGGAAGTCGTAGTCGGTCCAGATATCACCGTTGACCACCAGGAAGGGCTCGACGCCCAGCAGCGGCAGGGCCTGGAAGATGCCGCCGCCGGTTTCCAGTGGTTCACCCTCCGGGGAGTAGGCAATGCTGAGCCCGAAGCGCGAGCCGTCGCCCAGGTGGTCCTCGATCTGCTGGCCGAGCCAGGCGTGGTTGATGACCACCTCGGTAAACCCTGCGGCAGCCAGTGCGCGCAGGTGGTATTCGATCAACGGCACACCGCCGGCGCGCACCAGCGGCTTGGGCGTGTGCAGCGTCAGCGGGCGCAGGCGCTCGCCCTTGCCCGCCGCCAGAATCATGGCCTTCATGCGCGGGCCTCCACGGCCGCGCGCAGGCTGGCCAGCAGTTCGCCCAGTTCGGCCAGTTCCGGGCGGCGAGCCAGTACCGCTTCTATATAAGCAAAGAAGCGCGGCACGTCGGCCAGGTAGCGTGGCTTGCCATCGCGGTGGCAGATACGCGCGAAGATGCCGATGACCTTCAGGTGGCGCTGCACGCCCATCAGGTCGCTGGCGCGCAGGAAGTCGTCGAATTCAGGCTGTACCGGGATGCCCTGGGCGCGGGCTTGTTGCCAGTAGCCCTGCAGCCAGGCATCGACGCGCGCAAGCGGCCAGCTGAGGAAAGCATCCTTGAACAGGCAGGTGATGTCATAGGTCACCGGGCCATACACCGCGTCCTGGAAATCCAGCACGCCGGGGTTGGGCTCGCTGCGCATCAGGTTGCGGGGCATGAAGTCGCGGTGCACCAGCACCTTGGGCTGGGCCAGGGCGCTGTCGATCAGCAGGCTGCTGGCGCGTTGCCACAGCGCCTGCTGGGCCTCGGTGAACTGCAGCCCCAGTTCGCGCCCCACGTACCATTCGGGGAACAGCTCGACTTCACGGCGCAGCAGCGCCACGTCGTAGCTGGGCAGAGGCGCGTCCATGGCCAGCTGCTGGTAGGCCAGCAGGGCCTGGATGGCATCGTCGAACAGCGCGTCGGCATTCTCGCCGTTGATCACGTCGAGGTAGGTCTGGTTGCCCAGGTCATTGAGCAGCAAGAAGCCGCGGTCCAGGTCCTGGGCGTAAATTTTCGGCACATTTATGCCCGAGGTCGCCAGCAAGGCGGCGATATCCACGAACGGTTTGCAGTTTTCCTGGGGTGGCGGCGCGTCCATGACGATAAAACTGCGGCCATCACCCTCCCAGCGAAAATAACGCCGGAAGCTTGCGTCACTGCTGGCGGCAGTCAACGAAGACGGGGGTACAGGCCCCCAGCCCCCGGCCACAAAGAGTTTCGACAGTTGCTCATCGAGCCATACCTGGAGCTGTTGCAGGCGTACATCTTGATCGGGCATTACAGAGGTCTCCGACGGCGCTAGCCGTCAAGCGGGTCATGCTTTATTATCCAGCATCTTTTTCAGACCATCGAGAGGCGTGCGGCCCCACCGCGGGCAGATGGCACGCAGGAAGCCCGGACTAATAAGATGGCATTGAAATCCCCCGCGTTTCGTAAAAAATTCCCGTTGCTGGTCACCGGCGGTTTGCTGGCGATGCAACCCCTGGCCGTGCCGTTCGCGGTGGCCGCCGAGCAGTATGACTGTACTGTCTCTGCGGCGGGAGCCTGGGACTGCAAACCCAAAGCCCCTATTGGTGCCTTGCCGCCTCGGCCTGTCCATGATGGCAGCGCGGAATCGTCGGCGCCTGAAAGCGCTGGCCAGGCCACGCCTGCCGCCGAGGACAAGGCCAAGGGCCCCATGCTCGTTACCGAGAGCAAGGGCCGCGGCCTGAAATCGCGCAGCGCCGACTACAGCCATCTCGATTGGGTCCCGCGGGACAAGCTCACGGCAGCCCAGCTGGCCGAGACCGGTCCTTACTGCGAAGGCGCCTATGTCGAGCCGATCCGGCCCGGCATGGACGACAAGACGGCGAAGAAAGACTCGCCGACCTTCATTGGCGCCAAGGTATCGCGTTACAACCAGGAGGAGCAGACCGCTACCCTGGCCGGTGACGTGGTCATGCGCCAAGGCAGCATGCAGGCCGAGTCCGACGAGGCCAGCCTGCACCAGGCCGAGAACCGCGGCGAGCTGACCGGCAACGTCAAGCTGCGCGACCAGGGCGCCCTGCTGGTAGGCGACCACGCCGAAATCCAGCTGGACACCGGTGCCGCCCAGGTCGACAACGCCGAATACGTGATGCACAAATCGCGTATCCGCGGCAGCGCCCTGTACGCCAAGCGCGGCGAGAACGCCATCATCCGCCTCAAGGACGGTACCTATACCACCTGTGAGCCGGCGAGCAACGCCTGGGAAATCAAGGGCAACAACATTACCCTGAACCCGGCCACCGGCTTCGGCACGGCGACCAACGCCACCCTGCGCGTGCACGACATTCCAGTCCTGTACACGCCGTACATCTATTTCCCGATCGACGACCGCCGCCAGTCCGGCTTCCTGCCGCCAAGCATCGGCAGCAGCAGCAAGTCCGGCTTCTCGCTGGTCACGCCGTACTACTTCAACCTGGCGCCCAACTACGACGCCACGTTGTACCCGCACTACATGAGCAAGCGCGGCATGTTGACCGAGGGCGAGTTCCGCTACCTGACGCCAACCAGCGAAGGGCAGTTCGGCGGTGCGTACCTGAGCGATTCGGATACCGAGCGCCGGCAGCAAACCTATTCTTCGCAAGATCGTTACATGATCAACTGGCAGCACAAGGGTGACCTGGACAAACGTCTGACCTACAAGGTCGACTACACCAAGATCAGCGATCCCTACTACTTCCAGGATCTGGAAACCAATCAGATCGGCGTGAAAAATCAGGACTACCTGAACCAGCAGGCAGCAGCCTACTATCGTGGTGACAACTGGACCGCAGGGCTGAACGTCCAAGGCTACCAGTTGACCACCGTGACCAACATCACGCCGTACGACCGCCTGCCGCAGATCACCTTCAATGGTGGCCTGCCTTATCACCCGGGCGGCTTGGACTTCACTTACCAGACCGAAGCGGTACGCTTCGAGCGCAGCCTGCGCAACGGCACCTATTACAATGAAGACGGTGTCCTGGATACCACGGTCGACTCGCTTGGTCACACTGTCGACTACAACGTCAAAGGCCTTGCCCGCGCCAACGGTGACCGTCTGACCCTGGCACCACAAATGAGCCTGCCATTGACGGCGTCATGGGGCTACGTCAAGCCATCGGTCAAGTTCGTATACACCGACTACCAGCTTGACCTCGACAGTCTCGGCAAGTCCACTTTAGTCACATCGGGCAATTCACCTGAGGTATTCCATAGCAACCTCGATCGTTCGATCCCGATCTATAGCGTTGACAGTGGTTTGTACTTCGATCGTAACACCTCGATGTTCGGCACCAACTACCGCCAGACCCTGGAGCCGCGGGCGTACTATCTGTACGTGCCTTACGTGAACCAGACTGACATCCCGATTTTCGATAGTGCGGAAAATCAGTTCAGCTACTCCTCGCTGTGGCGCGACAACCGTTTCTCCGGTTATGACCGTATCGGTGACGAGAACAAGATCTCGCTGGGCGCGACTACCCGCTGGATCGAGGACAACGGTTTCGAACGCCAGAAGTTCAGCTTCGGTGAAGCATTCTATATGCAAGACCGCAAGGTGCAGCTGCCAGGCATCGACTATGCAACCCGCGCGGAGGCAACTGCCAGCCGCTCCCCGTACGCCTTGGAGTACGAATACCACTTCAACCGCGACTGGCGCTTCAATTCGGACTTCAACTGGGACCCGGACAGCCGCAGCACCCGTTCGGGCAGCGCAATGTTCCACTACCAGCCTGAAGACAACCCGAACAAGGTCATCAACGTCGGCTACCGCTACCGCGACGACATCGTTCACTACGATTCGGCCACCGGTAAATGGGGCTTTGGTGGTGACTACGGCACGCCGGGAACCGCTGGTTACATCAAGGATTACTACAAGATCCAGCAGCATGACTTCTCGGTCATGTGGCCGATCGTTCCTAAGTGGAACGCGATCGCAAAATGGGAGTATGACTACAACCGCAACCGTACGCTGGAATCCTTCGCTGGTTTCGAGTACGACAACTGCTGCTGGAAATTGCGCTTCATCAGCCGCTACTGGGTCGACTACGACGACTTCAGCCAAGCGCTGCCGGAGAACGAAAAAGGCGACCACGGTGTCTTCCTGCAAGTCGTGCTCAAAGGGCTCGGCGGCGTAGTGGGCAATAAAGTCGAGTCTTTCCTCGACAAGGGCATTCAAGGTTATAAAGAACGTGAAGAGCAAGCTAACTGATTGTTTGCGCCCGCTGTTTCTGGGCGCACTGTTGTTGAGTGGCGCGGTTCATGCCGAGGTTCAACCTCTTGATAGCGTTGTTGCCATCGTCGATAACGATGTGATCATGAAGAGCCAACTGGACCAGCGCGTCCACGAGGTTCAGCAAACCATCGCCAAGCGTGGCGGCACCAACATGCCGCCTACCGATGTGCTGGAGAAGCAGGTGCTGGAGCGCCTGATCGTCGAGAACCTGCAACTGCAGATCGGCGATCGCTCCGGCGTGCGCATCACCGACGAAGAACTGAACCAGGCCATCGGCACCATCGCCCAGCGCAACAACATGACCGTTGCGCAGTTCCAGGCTGCCCTGGCCCACGACGGCCTGTCGTACCAGGACGCCCGTGACCAGGTGAAGCGCGAGATGATCATCAGCCGCGTGCGCCAGCGCCGCGTGGCCGAGCGCATTCAGGTATCGGAGCAGGAAGTGAAGAACTTCCTGGCCTCGGACCTGGGCAAGGCCCAGCTGTCGGAAGAGTTCCACCTGGCCAACATCCTCGTGGCCACCCCGGAAAGCGCCAGCTCGGACGCTATCCAGGCTGCAGCCCACAAGGCTGGCGACATCTATACCCGCCTCAAGCAGGGCGCCGACTTCGGCCAACTGGCCGTGGCCAACTCGGGCAGCGACAACGCCCTGGAAGGCGGCGACATGGGCTGGCGCAAGGCAGCCCAGCTGCCACCGCCGTTCGATGCCCAGGTCAGCGCGCTGTCGGTGGGTGATGTCACCGAGCCAACCCGCACGCCTGGTGGCTTCATTATCCTGAAGCTGCTGGAAAAACGCGGTGGCGGTACCGTCACCCGTGATGAAGTGCACGTGCGCCACATCCTGCTCAAGCCCAACGAAGTACGCAGCGATGCCGAAACCAAGGTGCTGGCGGATCGCCTGTACCAACGCATCCAGGGTGGTGAGGACTTCGCGGAACTGGCGAAGAGCTACTCCGAAGACCCAGGCTCTGCCCTCAACGGCGGCGACCTGAACTGGGTTGACCCGCAGTCGCTGGTGCCCGAGTTCCGCCAGGTCATGGCCGACAGCCCGCAAGGCGTTGTCTCCAAGCCGTTCAAGACCCAGTTTGGCTGGCACATCCTCGAAGTGCTGGGCCGTCGTGCCACCGACAGCACCGAACAGGCGCGCGAACAGCAAGCGATGATGGTCCTGCGTAACCGCAAGTACGACGAAGAGCTGCAGAGCTGGCTGCGCCAGATCCGCGACGAAGCCTACGTCGAGATCAAGCTGCCTGGCGCCGAACAGGCTGCCCAGGCCGACCAGTGAAGCCTACGCGCTTCGCGCTGACGCCCGGCGAGCCGGCGGGCATAGGTCCAGACCTGTGCCTGCTGCTGGCCGCGCAACGCCAGCCCCACCCCCTGATTACCATTACCAGCCGTGACCTGCTCGTAGAGCGGGCCGCGCAGCTGGGCGTGGCCGTCAGCGTGCTGGCGGTCGACCCCGACGCCCTGCCCGAGCAGCCCGCCGCTGCCGGTAGCCTCTACGTATGGGACACGCCACTGGCCGCGCCCGTCGTCGCAGGCCAACTGGACCGCGCCAACGCAGCCTTCGTCCTGGAAACCCTGACCCGCGCGGGCCAGGGCTGCCTGGACGGGCGCTTCGCCGGCATGATCACCGCCCCGGTGCACAAGGGCGTGATCAACGAGTCGGGCATCGCGTTTTCCGGCCACACCGAATTCCTGGCCGAGCTGACCCACACCGAACAGGTAGTGATGATGCTCGCCACCCACGGCCTGCGCGTGGCACTGGTGACCACTCACCTGCCCCTGCGCGCCGTGGCCGACGCTATCACCGAAGAACGCCTGGAGCGGGTCACCCGCATCCTGCATTCGGATCTCAAGGACAAGTTCGGCATTGCCCAGCCGCGCATCCTGGTGTGCGGGCTCAACCCGCACGCCGGCGAAGGCGGCCACCTGGGCCGTGAAGAGATCGAGATCATCGAACCGACACTGGAACGCCTGCGCAGCGAGGGCATGGACCTTCGCGGACCGCTGCCAGCCGATACTCTGTTTACCCCCAAATATCTGGAGCACTGCGACGCGGTGCTGGCGATGTACCATGACCAGGGGCTGCCCGTACTCAAGTACAAGGGCTTTGGCGCCGCGGTGAATATCACCCTGGGCCTGCCGATCATCCGCACGTCGGTGGACCACGGCACTGCCCTGGACCTGGCCGGCAGCGGCCGCATCGACACCGGCAGCCTCAAGGTCGCACTGGACACCGCCTACCAGATGGCCGAGACCCGTATATGACCGAGCAATACCAACACCGGGCGCGCAAGCGCTTCGGCCAGAACTTCCTGCACGACGCCGGTGTCATCGACCGCATCCTGCGCTCCATTCATGCCCGCGAAGGCGAGCGCATGCTGGAAATCGGCCCGGGCCAGGGCGCCCTCACCGAAGGCCTGCTGGGCAGTGGCGCACAGCTGGACGTGGTGGAACTGGACAAGGACCTGGTGCCTATCCTCAACCGCCAGTTCGCCGGCCGTGGCAATTTCAGCCTGCACCAGGGCGATGCCCTGAAGTTCGACTTCACCACCCTTGGCGCCGCCCCCGGCACCCTGCGCGTGGTCGGCAACCTGCCGTACAACATCTCCACGCCACTGATCTTCCACCTGCTGGCCAACGCCGAGCTGATCCGCGACATGCACTTCATGCTGCAGAAGGAAGTGGTGGAGCGCATGGCCGCAGGCCCCGGCGGTGGTGATTGGGGCCGCCTGTCGATCATGGTCCAGTACCACTGCCGCGTGGAACACCTGTTCAACGTAGGCCCGGGCGCGTTCAACCCGCCGCCCAAGGTCGACTCGGCCATCGTCCGCCTGGTGCCGCACACCACCCTGCCGCACCCGGCCAAGGACCACCGCCTGCTGGAGCGCATCGTTCGCGAAGCCTTCAACCAGCGCCGCAAGACCCTGCGCAATACCCTCAAGGCCCTGCTCACCAGCGAAGCCATCGAAGCCGCCGGCGTCGACGGCAGCAAGCGCCCGGAACAGCTGGACCTGGCCGCCTTCGTGCGCCTGGCCGACAAGCTGTTCGAGCAGACCAGCGCCAGCTGATCGCCCTCATCGTGCGTCCCGGACTACTGCCCGGGCGCACGATGGCCTAGACTCAAGACACCGGCACCCCGAATGCCCTTCGTTTTTTGCAATAAGGCCCCCTTGCATGTCCGATCCCCGCTATCAGATCGACGTCAGCGTCGTCACCCGCTTCCTCGCCGAACAATCGCAGCCTGAACACCAGCGGTTCGCGTTCGCCTATACCGTCACCGTCCGCAACAATGGCCAGCTGCCGGCCAAGCTGGTTTCACGGCACTGGGTCATCACCGACGGCGACGGCAAGGTCGAGGAAGTGCGCGGCGCCGGCGTGGTTGGCCAGCAACCGCTGATCGAGGCGGGCCAGAGCCACACCTACAGCAGCGGTACCGTCATGGCCTCCCAGGTGGGCACCATGCAGGGCAGCTACCAGATGGTGGCCGAAGACGGCAAACACTTCGACGCCATCATCGCGCCCTTCCGCCTCGCCGTGCCCGGGGCCCTGCACTGATGGCGGTGTACGCGGCCGGTGACTTGCAAGGCTGCCTGCAACCGCTCAAATGCCTGCTGGAAAAGGTCCGCTTCGACCCGGCCCACGACCGCCTGTGGCTGGTGGGCGACCTGGTCAACCGCGGCCCCGAATCCCTGGAAACCCTGCGCTTCCTGTACCGCATGCGCGAGTCGCTGGTGTGCGTGCTGGGCAACCACGATCTGCACCTGCTGGCCGCCGGCCGCAACATCGAGCGCCTGAAGAAAAGCGACACCCTGCGCGAGATCATCGAGGCGCCGGACGCCCCAGAGCTGCTCGACTGGCTGCGTCGGCAGAAGCTGATGCACTACGACGAACAACGCGACATGGCCCTGGTACACGCCGGCATTGCGCCGCAGTGGTCGCTGAAGAAGGCGCTGCGCTGCGCCGCAGAGGTCGAGCAGGCCCTGCGCGATGACAACCTGCTGCCGCCGTTCCTGGACGGCATGTACGGCAACGAGCCGGCCAAGTGGCACAACGACCTGGCGGGCGTCGAACGGCTGCGGGTGATCACCAACTACTTTACCCGCATGCGCTTCTGCACCCCCGAGGGCAAACTCGACCTCAAGGGCAAGGAAGGCGCCGACACCGCGCCGCCGGGCTACGCACCCTGGTTCAAGATTCGCGAGCGCAAGACCCGCGGCCTGAAGGTCATCTTCGGCCACTGGGCGGCGCTGGAAGGCAAGTGCGACGAGCCCGGCATCTTCGCCCTGGACACCGGCTGCGTGTGGGGCGGCGCCATGACCCTGATGAACGTCGACACCGGCGAGCGTCACGGCTGCGCCTGTGACGAACATGGCAACATACGCGGCTCGATAGCCCACCCCTGAAGCGGTAGAATCGGTCACAAACGACCTGTGGGAGCTGGGCCACAAAAAGCTCGCTGGCAAGCCAGCTCTCACAGGCCACTAGCCGATCATCCCCAGGAGCCTGTCATGACCGAATTCAAACGCATCCCGCCGCAAACGGCCCATGAGCTGCTCGCCAATGGCGCGGCCATCGTCGACGTGCGCGACGCCCAGACCTACGCCGCCAGCCACATCCCCAACGCGCAGCACCTGGACAACCATTCGGTGCAGGACTTCATCCGCGGCGCCGACCTCGACAAGCCGCTGGTAGTGGTGTGCTACCACGGCAATTCCAGCCAGGGCGCCGCCGCCTACCTGGTCAGCCAGGGGTTCTCCGAGGTGTACAGCCTGGATGGCGGCTTCGAGCTGTGGAAAGTCACCTACCCGGAGCAAACCGCGCAAGGCATCGCGGAATAAATTTTTTTCTGACGCCAAGCCCCCGCCCCACGGGGCTTGGCGCGGGCTGACGAACGGTCGGCCCATAACATATCGCTCATTGCACCTTGAAGTCTGAGATTCCCAACTATCCTTAGGTTCAGGCCATCCAAAACAGGGGAGAGCCGGTACACCGACGCGCGGGTCATCGGTAGCGACTTAGAGGTGTTCTGGGGGGTATACAGCGGCCGATTGTTTCGGCGGCTGCCAGCATCAACTGATTGATCCGACGTCGGCTCCACGTATCGAGCGAGGTGACGTCATGAGTATTTTTAGCCACTTCCAACAGCGTTTCGAGTCCACTCGTCAGGAAGAGCTCTCGTTGCAGGAGTATCTGGAGCTCTGCAAAAAGGATCGCAGTGCCTACGCTTCTGCTGCCGAACGCATTCTGATGGCAATCGGGGAACCGGAGTTGCTCGACACGTCGACCAATTCCAGGCTGTCGCGGATCTTCTCCAACAAAGTGATCCGCCGCTATCCGGCCTTCGAAGACTTCCACGGCATGGAGGAGTGCATCGACCAGATCGTTTCGTACTTCCGCCACGCCGCGCAGGGTCTGGAAGAGAAGAAACAGATCCTTTACCTGCTGGGCCCGGTGGGGGGTGGTAAATCGTCCCTGGCGGAAAAACTCAAGCAGCTGATCGAGAAGGTGCCGTTCTACGCCATCAAGGGTTCACCGGTGTTCGAGACGCCCCTGGGGCTGTTCAACGCCACCGAGGACGGTGCCATCCTGGAAGAGGACTTCGGCATCCCGCGCCGCTACCTCAACACCATCATGTCGCCCTGGGCCACCAAGCGCCTTGCCGAGTTTGGCGGCGACATCAGCCAGTTCCGCGTGGTCAAGCTCTACCCCTCCATCCTCAACCAGATCGCCGTGGCCAAGACCGAGCCGGGCGACGAGAACAACCAGGACATCTCCGCCCTGGTGGGTAAAGTCGACATCCGCAAGCTGGAGGAATACCCACAGAACGACGCCGACGCCTACAGCTACTCGGGCGCACTGTGCCGGGCCAACCAGGGCCTGATGGAATTCGTCGAGATGTTCAAGGCGCCCATCAAGGTATTGCACCCGCTGCTGACGGCTACCCAGGAAGGCAACTACAACAGTACCGAAGGGCTGGGGGCCATCCCCTACTCCGGCATCCTGCTGGCCCACTCCAACGAATCGGAATGGCACAGCTTCCGCAACAACAAGAACAACGAGGCGTTCATCGACCGGATCTACATCGTCAAGGTGCCGTACTGCCTGCGCGTCAGCGACGAGATCAAGATCTACGACAAGCTGCTGTTCAACAGCTCCCTGTCCAAGGCCCATTGCGCCCCCGACACCCTCAAGATGCTGGCGCAGTTCACTGTGCTGTCGCGCCTGAAGGAGCCGGAAAACTCGAACATCTACTCGAAGATGCGCGTCTACGACGGCGAAAATCTCAAGGACACCGACCCCAAGGCCAAGTCGATCCAGGAATACCGCGACAGCGCTGGCGTTGACGAAGGCATGAACGGCCTGTCGACCCGCTTCGCGTTCAAGATCCTGTCCAAGGTATTCAACTTCGACCCGCATGAAATTGCTGCCAACCCGGTGCACCTGTTGTACGTGCTGGAACAGCAGATCGAGCAGGAACAGTTCCCCGCCGAGGTGCGCGAACGCTACCTGCGCTACCTGAAGGAATATCTGGCACCGCGCTACATCGAGTTCATCGGCAAGGAAATCCAGACCGCGTACCTGGAGTCCTACAGCGAGTACGGCCAGAACATCTTCGACCGCTACGTGCTGTACGCAGACTTCTGGATTCAGGACCAGGAATACCGCGACCCGGAAACCGGCGAGATCCTCAACCGCGTTGCCCTCAACGAGGAACTGGAGAAAATCGAAAAACCTGCCGGCATCAGCAACCCGAAAGATTTCCGCAACGAAATCGTCAACTTCGTGCTGCGCGCCCGGGCCAACAACAACGGCAAGAACCCGACCTGGCTCAGCTACGAGAAGCTGCGGGTGGTCATCGAGAAGAAAATGTTCTCGAACACCGAGGACCTGCTGCCTGTCATCAGCTTCAACGCCAAGGCCAGCAAGGAGGACCAGCAAAAACACAACGACTTCGTTACGCGAATGGTCGAACGCGGGTACACCGACAAACAGGTACGGCTGCTCTCCGAGTGGTACCTGCGGGTCAGAAAGTCGCAGTGATGCAGCGGTAAGCTTCATGCTGCACGCCTTGGGGCATCGCCACCGCGCCGGTGCCCCGAGGTTGCGGCCTGTAGCTTTTGACTTGCGGCTTGCAGCTTAAGGCTTGCAGCTGCCCGGAGGGCCTATGAGCTATGTGATCGACCGACGCCTGAATGGCAAGAACAAGAGCACGGTGAACCGCCAGCGTTTCCTGCGGCGCTACCGTGACCACATCAAGAAGGCGGTGGAAGAGGCGGTCAGCCGTCGCTCCATCACCGACATGGAACACGGCGAACAGATCAGCATTCCCGGCCGCGACATTGACGAGCCGGTGCTGCACCATGGCCGCGGCGGCAAGCAGACCGTCGTGCACCCCGGCAACAAGGAATTCACCGCTGGCGAACACATTGCCAGGCCCCAAGGGGGCGGCGGCGGTGGCAAGGGCCCGGGCAAGGCCGGCAACTCCGGCGAAGGCATGGACGAGTTCGTCTTCCAGATCACCCAGGAAGAATTCCTCGAATTCATGTTCGAAGACCTCGAACTGCCGAACCTGGTGAAACGCAACCTCAGCGGTACCGACACCTTCAAGACCGTGCGCGCTGGCATCAGCAACGAAGGCAACCCGTCGCGCATCAACATTATCCGCACGCTGCGTTCAGCCCATGCGCGGCGCATCGCACTGTCTGGCAGCAGCCGCGCGAAACTGCGCGAGGCCAAGGCCGAGCTTGAACGCCTGAGGCGCGAAGAGCCGGACAACTTCGGCGATATCCAGGAAATCGAGACGGAAATCGAGCGTCTCAGCGCGCGCATCCACCGCGTGCCGTTCCTCGACACCTTCGACCTCAAGTACAACCTGTTGGTCAAACACCCCAACCCCAGTTCCAAGGCGGTGATGTTCTGCCTGATGGACGTGTCCGGGTCCATGACCCAGGCCACCAAGGACATCGCCAAGCGCTTCTTCATCCTGTTGTACCTGTTCCTGAAGCGGAACTACGACAAGATCGAAGTGGTGTTCATCCGCCACCACACCAGCGCCCGCGAAGTGGACGAGGAAGAGTTCTTTTATTCCCGGGAAACCGGCGGCACCATCGTCTCCAGCGCCCTGAAACTGATGCAGGAGATCATGGCCGAGCGCTACCCCACCAACGAGTGGAACATCTACGCCGCCCAGGCCTCCGACGGCGACAACTGGAACGATGACTCGCCCATTTGCCGCGAGATCCTGACCAAGCAGATCATGCCGTTCGTGCAGTACTACACTTATGTGGAGATCACCCCGCGCGAGCACCAGGCATTGTGGTTCGAGTACGAACGCATCGGCGAAGCCTTTGCCGACACGTTCGCCCAGCAGCAGCTGGTATCGGCCGGTGATATCTATCCGGTCTTCCGTGAACTCTTCCAGCGCAGGTTAGTGACATGACCGCCAGAGAGCAGAAACGCCAACCCCTGTCCACGGGCTCCGAGTGGACCTTCGAACTGATCCAGGCCTACGACCGGGAAATCAGCCGGATTGCCGAGCGTTATGCGCTGGATACCTACCCCAACCAGATCGAGGTGATCACCGCTGAGCAGATGATGGACGCCTACGCCTCGGTAGGCATGCCCCTGGGCTACCATCACTGGTCCTACGGCAAACACTTCCTCAGCACGGAGAAATCCTACACCCGTGGGCAGATGGGCCTTGCCTACGAAATCGTCATCAACTCCGACCCCTGCATCGCCTACCTGATGGAGGAAAACACCATCTGCATGCAGGCCCTGGTGGTGGCGCACGCCTGCTACGGGCATAACAGCTTCTTCAAGGGCAACTACCTGTTCCGCACCTGGACCGACGCCAGCTCCATCATCGATTACCTGGTGTTCGCCAAGCAGTACATCATGCAGTGCGAGGAGCGCCACGGCATCGATGCCGTGGAAGACTTGCTGGACTCCTGCCACGCGCTGATGAACTACGGCGTGGATCGGTACAAACGCCCCTACCCCATCTCTGCCGAAGAGGAACGTCGGCGCCAGAAGGACCGCGAAGAGCACCTGCAGAAACAGATCAACGACCTGTGGCGCACCATTCCTAAAAGCGCCGACAAGAACAGCGAACGCGACAACGCGCGCTTCCCCGCCGAACCCCAGGAGAACATCCTCTACTTCATCGAGAAGCACGCGCCCCTGCTGGAGCCCTGGCAGCGCGAGGTGGTGCGCATCGTGCGCAAGATCGCCCAGTACTTCTACCCGCAACGCCAGACCCAGGTGATGAACGAGGGCTGGGCAACGTTCTGGCACTACACGTTGATGAACGACCTGTACGACGAAGGCCTGGTCACCGACGGCTTCATGATGGAATTCCTGCAATCGCACACCAGCGTGGTGTTCCAGCCCGGCTTCGACAGCCCCTACTACAACGGCATAAACCCCTACGCACTGGGCTTCGCCATGTACCGCGACATCCGTCGCATGTGCGAAGAGCCAACTGACGAAGATCGCCACTGGTTCCCCGACATTGCCGGCACGGATTGGCTTTCTGCAATCAAGTTCGCCATGACCAGCTTCAAGGACGAAAGCTTCATATTGCAGTACCTTTCACCCAAGGTGATCCGCGACCTGAAGCTGTTCAGCATCATGGATGACGACCAGCGCGATGACCTGCTGGTGCCCGCAATTCATGACGAGGGTGGCTACCGCACCATTCGTGAAACCCTGGCGGCGCAGTACAACCTGGGCAACCGCGAACCCAACGTGCAGATCTGGAGCATCGACCGCCGTGGCGACCGCTCGCTGACCCTGCGCCACCAGCAGCACGACCGCAAACCGCTGGGCGAGTCCACCGACGAGGTGCTCAAGCACCTGCATCGGCTGTGGGGCTTCGATATTCACCTGGAAACCCTGCAGGGCGAGCAGGTCATGAAGACCCACCATGTCCCCCCAAAGATGGAACACAGCGAAGGTGACTACGGACGCCTTGACCTCGCTGTCGTTCACCTCTAACCAAGGCATCCGACCTCCCCGGGCCCGGCAGACAGGTTATCCTGTCGGGTCTACGGAGGTTTTTTCATGCAGATTTTCAAAGTCGGCGGCGCGGTGCGCGACCGTCTCCTGGGCCGCGCGGTCACCGACATCGACTGGGTAGTGGTGGGTGCCACTGCCGGGCAGATGCACGCCTTGGGTTACCGCCCCGTGGGTGCGGACTTCCCGGTATTCCTGCACCCGAAAACCGGCGAGGAGTACGCCCTGGCGCGTACCGAGCGCAAGAGTGGCCATGGTTATGGCGGCTTTGTATTCCATGCCAGCCCCGACGTCACCCTGGAACAGGACCTCATCCGCCGCGACCTGACCATCAACGCCATGGCCGAGGATAATGACGGCAATGTGGTCGACCCCTACCATGGCCAGGCTGACCTCGAACAAAGAGTTCTACGCCACGTTTCGCCGGCATTCGCCGAAGATCCCTTGCGAGTGTTGCGCGTCGCCCGTTTCGCGGCACGTTATGCCGACCAAGGCTTCACGGTCGCGCCGCAGACGCTGGAACTGATGCGCGAGCTAAGCGAATCCGGCGAACTGCAGGCGCTGACCGCCGAGCGCAGCTGGAAGGAAGTTTCCCGGGCGCTGATGGAAAACCAGCCGCAGGTGTTCGTGCAGGTGCTGCACGAGTGTGGCGCCCTGAAGCAACTGATGCCCGAACTGGACACCCTGCCAGCTGAGCGCCTGGGAGCCCTGGAACAGGCCGCGCGCCATGAACAACCACTGACCGTGCGCTGGGCCTGCCTGGCAGGCGGCCTGGGCAAGGCCATCAACGAACGCTTCAAGGTGCCCCGCGACTGCCAGGAGCTGGCGATGCTGGTGGGGCAGTACGGCGAGGCTGGCCAGCGCGCTTTGCAACTGGAAGCCGCACAGCTGCTGGAATTGCTGCAGGGCTTCGACGTGTACCGTCGGCCGCAGCGTTTCGAGGAGTTAATCATGGTCGGCCAGATGGGCGCCCTGGCACGCGGGCAGATCAGTTATCCACAGGCGGATTATCTACGCGGCGCGGCGGAGGCGGCGCGAGGGGTGGCGGTAAAGCCGCTGGTGGAAGCCGGGTTCACTGGGCAACAGTTGGGCGAAGCGTTGAAAGCCGAGCGCCTGAAGGCCTTGCAGACCTACAAACAACACACCCACCCGTAGCAGCTGCCGCCAGGCGGCGTCCGGCCATGACGCACAACCCGCGGCGCCCAGGACGCGGCCTGGTGGCCGCTGCTACAGGCGGTGTCAGAGCTGCGTGAGCTGCCGGCCACGCCACTCGAAGGGCGCCGGCGCCAGCACCTGATCGATCTGCGCCTCGGCCCACACCTGGGCCATGGGCTTGCCCACCCCGGGGTGCAACACCTCCGGGGCAATCAACGCCAGCGGCCACAGCACGAAGGCGTTCTTCAGAATCTCTGCCCGCGGCAGCACCAGCCCGTCGAAATTGCCCGCCAGGTCGCCGTACAGCAGCACGTCGATGTCCAGCGGCAGGCCCTTGCGCTCCGGCGCGTAACGACCGTTGTCGGCCTCGATGAACTTCAGCCGGCGGTCCAGTTCGGTCAACGGCAGGTCAGTCAGCGCGCTGACCACCAGATTGAAGAACGGCCCACTCTTGATGCCCACCGGCTGGCTTTCGAACACCGCCGAGCAATGCATGTCCTGGAGAAAGCCGGCCAGCGCATCGAGCCCTGCGCACAGGTGCGCCTCGCGGTCGATGTTGCTGCCCAGGCCCAGGTAAATCCGCGTCAGCGACATCCGCGCTCGATCTCCACGCCAACACCCTTGGCGGCCGCAACGGCGCCGGGCTTGGTCAGTTTCAGGTGCAGCCAGGGGATGTTGAATTCGCTCATCAGCACCTGTGCCAGGCGTTCGGCGAAGGTCTCGACCAATTGGAACTGGCTGGCTTCGGCAAAGGCCAGGATACGCGTGGAAACGCTGGCGTAGTCCAGCGCCAGGGTCAGGTCGTCGCCTGCGGCTGCCGGGCGGTTGTCCCAGGCAAAACTCAGGTCCAGGCGCAGGCATTGGCGAATGCCGCGTTCCCAGTCATAGGCACCGATGACGGTGTCGACTTCCAGACCTTCGATAAACACTCTGTCCAAGCACTTCTCTCCGCAGCACGACAAGGGCGCAATGCGCCGTTAGAATCAGGGGCGTCCTCGCCCGGAATAGTTAGCATGTTTTGGTTACTGGCGGTTCTCGCCTACCTGCTCGGCTCGCTGTCCTTCGCCATCGTGCTTAGCCGCGTGACCGGTAACCCCGACCCGCGCATGAGCGGCTCCGGCAATGCCGGCGCCACCAACATGCTGCGCCTGGCCGGCAGGAAACTCGCCATCCTCACCCTGCTGGGCGACGTGTGCAAGGGCCTGCTGCCCGTGCTGATCGCCCGCCTGGCCGGCCAGGACCTGCAAGCGCAAGCCTGGATCGGCCTGTGCGCAGTGATCGGCCACATGTTCCCGCTGTATTTCCGCTTCCAGGGCGGCAAGGGTGTCGCCACCGCTGCCGGCATGATTTTGGCCCTGTACCCGCCCGCCGCGTTGCTGGCGGTGGCCGCATGGGCCCTGACCTTCTACCTCACCCGCACCAGTTCGCTGGCTTCGCTGATCGCCACGCCCCTGACCCTGCCATTGCTGGCCTGGCAGGAACCCCAGGCACTGCTGCCCATGAGCGTGCTGACGTTGCTGATCGTGTGGCGCCACCGTGGCAACCTGCGCGACCTGTTTGCCGGCCGCGAACGGCACTTCTGAGGCAGGTACCGGTTACAGCGCCGGCAGTTGTTCCATGGGCCAACGGGCCTGCACGCTGATGGCCAGGCTCTCATGCTGGCCGGCCTGCAGGCGCTGGCAACCGGCGTAGGCGATCATCGCGCCGTTGTCGGTGCAGAACTGCGGGCGCGCATAGAACACCTTGCCGTTGAACTCGCCCAGCATGCTGTCCAGCGACTCGCGCAACGCCTTGTTGGCACTGACGCCACCGGCGATCACCAGGCGGCTCAGGCCGGTCTGCTTCAAGGCACGGCGGCATTTGATGGTCAGAGTGTCCACCACCGCCTGCTGGAAGGCCAGCGAGATGTCGCTACGAGTCTGATCGCTGTCGTCCCCAGCTGCCTGGCAGTGCTGCCAGGTATTCAGGGCGGAGGTTTTCAGGCCGCTGAAGCTGAACGTCAGGCCAGGGCGGTCGGTCATCGGCCGCGGGAAAGTAAAGCGCCCAGGCACGCCCTGGGCGGCCATGCGCGCGATCTCGGGGCCACCGGGGTAGTTGAGGCCGATCATCTTCGCGGTCTTGTCGAAGGCTTCACCGGCGGCATCGTCCAGGGTTTCGCCCAGCAACTCGTATTCACCGATGCCATCGACGCGAACCAGCTGGGTATGGCCACCGGAAACCAACAAGGCGACGAACGGAAACTCGGGCGGTTGCGCTTCCAGCATCGGCGCCAGCAGGTGGCCTTCCATGTGGTGCACGCCCAGCGCCGGGATACCCCAGGCGAACGCCAGCGCCTGGGCGCACGAAGCCCCCACCAGCAGCGCACCGACCAGGCCGGGGCCTGCGGTGTAGGCAATGGCGTCGATCTCGGTGGCCACGCAGTCGGCCTCGGCCAACACCTGGCGGATCAAGGGCAGCATGCGCTTCACGTGGTCACGCGAGGCGAGCTCCGGCACTACCCCGCCATAGGCACGGTGCAGGTCGATCTGGCTGAACAGCGCGTCGGCCAGAAGGCCGCGCTCGCTGTCATAGAGGGCGACGCCGGTTTCGTCGCAGGATGTTTCCAATCCCAGTACTAACATGGGTCATGGCCTTGTTGAGGCTGAATTCGAAGGCGCGCATGATAGTCGCCACTCAGTGCCCCGGCCAGCGGTTTTCGATCAGAGGCTTTGCATTCCGGCCGGGTAAGGGTTAACATCCGCAACCCTTAAAAACCGACGTACTTCAGCGCATGTTTTTGCCATTGGCACGTCGATCCCGGTAATGAATGAAGGTAGCTCTAGATGCCAGCCGTCAAAGTTAAAGAGAACGAACCCTTCGACGTAGCTCTGCGTCGTTTCAAGCGCTCCTGCGAAAAAGCCGGTGTACTGGCTGAAGTTCGTAGCCGCGAATTTTACGAGAAGCCGACTTCCGAGCGTAAGCGCAAAGCAGCTGCTGCTGTTAAGCGTCACGCCAAGAAAGTTCAGCGCGAACAGCGCCGCGCCGTTCGTCTGTACTAATACAGACTGCGTCGCAAGCTTCTGCCTCGCCCGGCCTACAGCCGGGCTGCCGGCAGTTGTTGCTGTTGCAAGAGCCGTTGTTGCAACACCCCGTTCAGGCTTTACCCGAACGGATGCCGAGGTTGCCTTGCGCACCGAAGCAAACCTGCCTGAAACGTCAGACCTGGCCTCATCGCCAGCGTGCACGTCAGAACTGACGAGCCTTCACGGGCTGCAGACGAGCACACCCCCTTTTTCCTGTTTTCAACGTCCCGCTTCGACAACAGCCCCGGCTGGTCGGATGCGACGCCGTTTCCGACAAACAAACAGGACGGCGATACCGGCACCACTGCCGGCGCACAGTTACACTGCAGCAACGCTTCCTAGCCTGATGATGAGAGAACCATGGCCGGGCTGATTCCCCAGGGCTTCATTGACGACCTTCTGAACCGCACCGACATCGTCGACGTGGTGACTTCGCGCATCCAGATGAAAAAGGCCGGCAAGAATTATTCTGCCTGCTGCCCGTTCCACAAGGAAAAGACCCCCTCCTTCACCGTCAGCCCCGACAAGCAGTTCTACTACTGCTTCGGCTGCGGCGCCGGCGGCAACGCCCTCGGCTTCATCATGGACCACGACAACCTGGATTTCCCCCAGGCCGTGGAAGAGCTGGCCAAGGCCGCCGGCATGGAAGTGCCCCGCGAAGAAGGCGGGCGCGGCCATAAACCGCGGCAACCTACCGATTCGCCGCTGTACCCGCTGCTGGCCGCCGCTGCCGAATACTACCGCCAGGCGCTCAAGGGCCACCCTTCGCGCCGCGCTGCGGTCGACTACCTGAAGGGCCGCGGCCTGTCAGGGGAAATTGCCCGTGACTTCGGCCTGGGTTTCGCCCCGCCGGGCTGGGACAACCTGTTCAAGCACCTGAGCAGCGACACCCTGCAGCAAAAGGCCATGATCGACGCCGGCCTGCTGATCGAGAACGCCGACTCGGGCAAGCGCTACGACCGCTTCCGCGACCGGGTGATGTTCCCCATCCGCGACAGCCGCGGCCGGGTGATCGCCTTTGGCGGCCGGGTGCTGGGCGACGACAAGCCCAAGTACCTGAACTCCCCGGAAACCCCGGTGTTCCACAAGGGCCAGGAGCTGTACGGCCTGTTTGAGGCGCGCAAGCACAACCGCAACCTCGACGAGATCATCGTGGTCGAGGGCTACATGGACGTTATCGCCCTGGCCCAGCAGGGCCTGCGCAACGCGGTGGCGACCCTGGGCACGGCCACCAGCGAAGAGCACCTCAAGCGCCTGTTCCGCGTGGTGCCCAGCGTGCTGTTCTGCTTCGACGGCGACCAGGCCGGCCGCAACGCTGCCTGGCGCGCACTGGAAGCCGCGCTGCCAAGCCTGCAGGACGGCCGCAAGGCGCGGTTCCTGTTCCTGCCCGAAGGCGAGGACCCGGACACCCTGGTGCGCGCCGAAGGCACAGACGCCTTCAAGGCGCGCATCAACCAGCATGCACAGCCGCTGGCCGACTACTTCTTCCAGCAACTGACCGAAGAAGCCGACCCGCGCTCGCTGGAAGGCAAGGCGCACATGGCCACGCTGGCCGCGCCGCTGATCGACAAGGTGCCCGGCGCCAACCTGCGCACGCTGATGCGCAACCGCCTCAGCGAAATCACCGGCCTGAGCGGCGAGGCGGTCAAGCAATTGGCCCACAGCGCCCCGGCCGAGGCACCACCACCCAGCTACGATCCGGGTTTCGACTACGATTCGGTGCCCGACTACAGCCCCGACTACAGCGATTTCCACGCCCAGCACGCGCCCCAGGAGTTCCAGCCGCAACAGCAGCAGGCCTGGACCCCGAACAAGGGCGGCGGCAAGAAAGACTGGAAAGGCAACAAGGACTGGAAGGGCAAGGGCGGGCGCAATTTCGAGCCACGGGTGCCGCCGCGCGTGCCCACTTCGGTCGAGCCGCCCACCCTCAGCGCCCTGCGCACCCTGCTGCACCACCCGCAGCTGGCCGAGAAGGTGGAGAACGCCAGCCACTTTGCCGACGAAGAACACGTCTACGCCCAGCTGTTGGTGGCGCTGCTCGAAGCCCTGCAAAAGAATCCTAAGCTACGCTCTCTACAGTTGATCGCGCGTTGGCACGGCACCGAGCAGGGCAAGCTGCTGCGCGCACTGGCCGAGAAAGAATGGCTGATTGACGCCGATAACCTTGAACAACAGTTTTTCGACACCATTACTAGCTTGTCCGCTCGCCAACGCGAGCGCTGCCTGGAACATCTGCTCAGGAAAGCTCGTCAAAGTGAATTGAGCGCAGAAGAGAAAAATCAGCTGCGCGAGCTGTTAACTCGCAATGTTCACGCACAAACCCCGACCTCAACTGGCGCGTGAGGTCCTAGCTCGGGTATAATCCTCGGCTTGTTTTTTGCCCGCCAAGACCTTCAGTGGATAGGGTGTTATGTCCGGAAAAGCGCAACAGCAGTCTCGCATCAAAGAGTTGATCACCCGCGGTCGTGAGCAGGGCTACCTGACTTACGCGGAGGTCAACGACCACCTGCCAGAGGATATTTCAGATCCGGAGCAGGTGGAAGACATCATCCGCATGATCAACGACATGGGGATCAACGTATTCGAGAGTGCTCCGGATGCGGATGCCCTTTTGTTGGCCGAAGCCGATACCGACGAAGCCGCAGCTGAAGAAGCCGCCGCAGCGTTGGCGGCCGTGGAGACCGACATCGGTCGCACCACCGACCCCGTGCGCATGTACATGCGTGAAATGGGTACGGTCGAGCTTCTGACCCGCGAAGGCGAAATCGAAATCGCCAAGCGCATCGAGGAAGGCATCCGTGAAGTGATGGGCGCAATCGCGCACTTCCCTGGCACGGTTGACTACATCCTCGGCGAATACGATCGCGTCACCAGCGAAGGTGGCCGCCTGTCCGACGTCCTGAGCGGCTACATCGACCCGGACGACGGCATCGCGCCGCCTGCCGAAGTCCCGCCGCCAGTCGACCCGAAGGCCCCGGCCAAGGCCGAGACCGACGACGATGACGAGGAAAGCGACTCCAGCGACGACGAGGAAGAGGCCGAAAGCGGTCCGGACCCAGTCGTGGCCGCACAGCGCTTCGGTGCCGTGTCCGAGCAATTGGACATCACCCTCAAGGCCCTGAAGAAGCATGGCCGCGACAGCAAGCAAGGCATCGCCGAGATGCTGGCCCTGTCCGAGCTGTTCATGCCGATCAAGCTGGTGCCAAAGCAGTTCGAAGTGCTGGTAGAGCGCGTTCGTGGTGCCCTGGACCGCCTGCGTCAGCAAGAACGCGCCATCATGCAACTGTGCGTCCGTGACGCCCGCATGCCGCGTGCCGACTTCCTGCGCCTGTTCCCGAGCAACGAAGTCGACATGACCTGGGCCGGTGACCTGGCCAAGCGCAGCACCAAATGGGCTGAAGCCCTGGGCCGCCTGAACGCCGACATCGTGCGCTGCCAGCAGAAGCTGGTCGACCTGGAAGCCGAGACCGGCCTGACCATCGTCGAAATCAAGGACATCAACCGTCGCATGTCGATCGGTGAGGCCAAGGCCCGCCGCGCGAAGAAAGAGATGGTAGAGGCCAACCTGCGTCTGGTGATCTCGATCGCCAAGAAGTACACCAACCGTGGCCTGCAGTTCCTGGACCTGATCCAGGAAGGCAACATCGGCCTGATGAAGGCGGTGGACAAGTTCGAATACCGTCGCGGGTACAAGTTCTCGACGTACGCCACCTGGTGGATCCGTCAGGCCATTACCCGTTCGATCGCCGACCAGGCGCGCACCATCCGTATTCCGGTGCACATGATCGAGACGATCAACAAGCTCAACCGCATTTCCCGGCAGATGCTGCAGGAAATGGGTCGCGAACCGACCCCGGAAGAGCTGGGCGAACGCATGGAAATGCCTGAGGACAAGATCCGCAAGGTACTGAAGATCGCCAAAGAGCCGATCTCCATGGAAACCCCGATCGGTGACGACGAAGACTCGCACCTGGGCGACTTCATCGAAGACTCCACCATGCAATCGCCGATCGACGTGGCGACCGTGGAAAGTCTGAAGGAAGCCACCCGCGAAGTACTCGGCGGCCTGACCGCGCGCGAAGCCAAGGTGCTGCGCATGCGTTTCGGCATCGACATGAATACCGACCACACGCTGGAAGAGGTCGGCAAGCAGTTCGATGTAACCCGTGAGCGGATTCGTCAGATCGAAGCCAAGGCACTGCGCAAGCTGCGCCACCCGACGAGAAGCGAGCACCTGCGCTCCTTCCTCGACGAGTAATACCAAAACCCCCGGCCCTGCCGGGGGTTTTGTTTTGTATCCTGCAAACCTCCCTTCGCCATCCTCCGTCTACACTCGAAAGACCCTTTCCGGTGTAACGAGGCCTTCATGCGCGTGCTGCTCTTGCTGCTCCTGCTGTGTTGGACAGCAACAGCCGATGCCCTGACCCTGACCGATCAGGAACGGGCCTGGCTCAAGGATCATCCCGAGCTGCGCCTGGGCGTGGATGCCTCGTGGCCGCCATTCGAGTTCCGCGACGCCAGCGGCCTGTACCAGGGGCTGGCCGCAGACTATATCCACCTGGTGCAACAGGCACTGGATATCAAGCTCACCCCCATCGAACCGACAACCTGGACCGAAGTGTTGAAACTGGCGCAGAAGGGCCAGGTCGACCTGCTGCCCGGGGTCATGTCGACACCCGACCGCCAGGGCTATATGGCGTTCACTCGCCCTTACCTCGACTTCCCCATTGTCATCCTGGCGCGCAAGCACGGCGCGCAGCCACGCAACCTCAACGACCTGTACGGGCTGAAAGTGGCCGTAGTGGAGAACTACGCGCCCCACGAACTGCTGCGGGCCCACCACCCCGACCTCAACCTGGACCCGCAGCCCAACGTCAGCTCGGCCCTGGAAGCGCTGGCTACCGGCCAGGTCGATGCCGTGGTGGGCGACCTGGCGTCGAGCGTGTGGAGCCTGCGCCAGCTGAAGCTGCAGGGCATCTACGTCAGCGGCGAAACCCCCTACCGTTACCAACTGGCGATGGGCGTGCCCGCAGACGAAAAGATCCTGGTAGGCATTCTCGACAAAGCGCTGGCCAGCCTGAAACCCTCGCAGGTCAGCCAGATCCAGGAGCGCTGGGTGGGCCAGGTCATCGACCACCGCACCCTGTGGTATGACTACCTCACCTACGGCCTGCCCGCCCTGCTGCTGGTGTTGGCGATTCTGGTCACGGTCATCCGCATCAACCGCCGTCTCAGCTCGGAAATATCCCGCCGGGTGGCGCTGGAGCAGGAGCTGCGCGCCAGCGAATACCATTACCGCGGGCTGGTGGAGAGCCTTTCGGCGATTGCCTGGGAAGCGCGCACCAGCGACTTCACCTACAGCTACGTGTCCCCCCATGCCGAAGCACTGCTTGGCTACCCGCTGACGGACTGGTTGAAACCTGGCTTCTGGCGCGGCATTTTGCACCCGGCGGACGCCGTCAGGGCCGAAACTTACTGCACCGCCGAGACCGAGGCCGGCCACGATCACGTGGTCGATTACCGCGTGGTCACCGCCGACGGCCGCCACCTGTGGGTGCGCGACATCGTCAGCATGATCCGCCAGGGCCACCAGCCGGTGATGCGCGGCCTGATGATCGATATCAGCGAAATGAAGCGTACCGAAGAGGCCCTGCGCCAGTCGGAACAGAAGTTCGGCTCGGTATTCCGCCAATGCCCGGACATCCTGGTCATCGCCCGCCTCAGCGACGGCTGCCTGCTGGAGGTGAACAAAGCCTTCGAGGAACAGATCGGCCTGTACGCCACCGACGTGGTCGGGCGCACCGCTACCGACTTGAACATCTGGGGCGTCGACGGCGTCGGCCCCGGCTTGCTGCAACGTTTGCAGGCCGGCAGTATCCGCAACCTGGAGATGCCCTTCCGGCGCAGCAACGGCGAGATGTTCACTGGGCTGATCTCGGCCGAGCCGTTCGAGCTCGATACCATCCCCGCGCTGGTCGTGGTGGTGCGCGACATCAGCCAGCTGAAGGAAACCCAGAAGCAGCTGCAGATCAGCGAGGAAAAATTCGCCAAGGCCTTCCATGCTTCCCCCGATGGCATGCTGTTGACCCGCCAGCGCGACGGCGTGCTGCTGGAAGTGAACGAAGGCTTCACGCGTATCAGCGGTTACTCCAACCACGTGTCCATCGACCACTCCACCCTGGACCTGGGGTTGTGGGTAGACCTCAACGAACGCAAGCGCCTGCTCGACATGCTTGAGCGCGACGGCTTCGTGCGTGACTTCGGCTGCCTGATGCGCCGCAGCGACGGCGCTATCCGCCTTTGCGAGGTGTCCACCAGCCCGCTGCCGATTGGCGGTGAAGCGTGCATGCTGACCATCGCCCGGGACATCACCGACCGCCACCTGATGCAGGAAAAGCTGCAACTGGCGGCCACGGTATTCGAAAGTACTGCCGAAGGGGTGCTGATCACCGACACCCGCCAGCGCATCACCGCGGTGAACCGCGCCTTCACCGAGATCACCGGCTACAGCGAAACCGAAGCCCTGGGCGCCACCCCTACCCTGCTTGCCTCGGGCCAGCATGACAGCGCCTTCTATGTCGCCATGTGGCACCAACTGACGGCCGAAGGCCACTGGCAGGGCGAGATTCATAACCGCCGCAAGAACGGTGAGCTCTACCCCTGCTGGCTGACCATCAGCGCGGTGCGCAACCCCGACTCGGCGCTGACCCATTTCGTCGCAGTGTTCGCCGACATTTCCAGCCTCAAGCACGCCCAGGCGCGCCTGGATTACCAGGCCCACCACGACCCGCTGACCGGCCTGCCCAACCGCACCCTGTTCGAAAGCCGCCTGCAGGCATCGTTGAACCGCGAACACGAGGGCAGCGGACAGGGCGCCGTGCTGTTCCTGGACCTGGACCGTTTCAAGCACATCAACGACAGCCTCGGCCACCCGGTGGGCGACCTGCTGCTGAAGGGCATCGCCCAGCGCCTCAAGGAGCAGGTGCGCGATATCGACACCGTGGCGCGCCTGGGCGGCGACGAATTCATCATCCTGCTGCCCGGCCTGCAGCAAGCGGCGGACGCCGAGCACATCGCCAACAAGCTGCTGGCCTGCTTCGCCGCGCCGTTCCAGGCCGGCGAGCACGAGTTCTTCACCAGCGCCAGCATCGGCACCAGCCTGTACCCGCAGGACGGCACCGACGTGGCCACGCTGATCAAGAACGCTGACGCGGCCATGTACCGCTCCAAGGCCAAGGGCCGCAACCGCGTCGAGTCCTACACCCGCGACCTGACGGCCCAGGCCAGCGAGCGCGTGGCGCTGGAGCACGAGCTGCGCCGGGCCATCGAGCGCGGCGAGATGAGCCTGGCCTACCAGCCAAAATTCAGCGTGCACGACCACAGCCTGGTCGGCGCCGAAGCGTTGATTCGCTGGGCCCACCCCACCTTCGGCGACGTGCCGCCCGAACGCTTCATCCAGCTGGCCGAAGAGAACGGCATGATCCTGCAGATCGGTGACTGGGTGCTGGACCAGGCCTGCCAGCAGATGCAACGCTGGCAGGAGCTCTACGAAGGCTTCGGGCCGCTGTCGGTGAACCTGGCCGGCGGCCAGCTGCGCCAGCCCAACCTGCTCAAGCGCATCGACCAACTGCTGCGCCAGCACCACCTGGCCCCTGGCTGCCTGCAACTGGAGATCACCGAAAACTTCATCATGAGCCAGGCCGAGGAAGCGCTGGTGGTGCTGCATGACCTCAAACGCCTGGGCGTGCAGCTGGCCATCGATGACTTCGGCACCGGTTATTCCTCGCTCAGCTACCTCAAGCGCCTGCCCCTGGACATCCTCAAGATCGACCAGTCCTTCGTCCGCGGCCTGCCCGCCGACACCCACGATGCCGCCATCGTGCGGGCCATCATCGCCCTGGGCCGCAGCATGCAATTGACCGTGATCGCCGAGGGCGTGGAGAACGATGCACAGCAGCAATTCCTGGCCCGCGAGGGCTGCGAACAGATCCAGGGCTTCATCTTCAGCGTGCCCTTGCACCCCGACGAATTCGCCGCGCGGTTTCTTCGTATGCGTCTTTGCGACTTTTCGGATAGCACTGACGTGAAACCGTCGTTATAATCCGCGACCACTGGGGGCCTATAGCTCAGTTGGTTAGAGCAGGGGACTCATAATCCCTTGGTCGCAGGTTCGAGTCCTGCTGGGCCCACCACCTACGAAAAAGCCGCGCATATGCGCGGCTTTTTGCGTTTCAGGCCAAGCCATTTCACCCCTGCTGCTTATACGCCCTGCCGGTCTTGTGCAGCGCCTGTTCAAGCGTCAACGGCGGCACCCAGCCCAGCAGCCGCCGCGCCTTGCCCGAATCCACTTGCAGCGAAGCGCACAGGGTGGTGTACATGTTCTGCTTGCCCGCAAGCCTCGCCCCCCAACGCATCAAGCCATCGGGCACCGGCACCAGCCGTGGCGGCCGGCCCATGCTGGCGGCCAGGTAGCGGACGATCTGCGCGGTGGAGGCATCTTCGCCGTCGGAGACCAGGAACAGTTGGTTGCCTGCCGCCGGATGGCGCGTGCAAAGCACGATGAAATCCACCAGGTTTTCCAGCGCGACCATGCTGCGCCGGTTGTCCACCGCCGCGAACGGCAGGGGCAGGCCGGAGTCCACCAGTTTCAACAGGCGGGGAAAGTTGCGCCGAGCGTGGGCGGCGTAGATCAGCGGCGGGCGAATGATGACCACGTCCATGGCCGTGCCTTGTACCAGCGCCCGCAGCCCCTCCTCGGCTTCGAACTTGGAAATGGCGTAGTCACCGTCCGGCACCGGCACCGAGGTTTCGTCAAAGGGCGTGCCGGTGGTGAATGAGCCGTTCACCCCCACCGAACTGATGAAGATCAGCCTTCGCACACCGGCTGCCAGCGCCTGGCGTGCGAGGGCCAGGGTACCTTCGAGGTTGGTGCGGCGGTATTCGGCAAGCGGGTCGGGGCTGGTGTCGCCCTGCAGGTTGAGGCGCGCAGCAATATGTACCACCACCTCGATGCCTTGCAGGGCGTTGGACCAATCGGTAGTGGCGGCGATATCACCCACGGCAATCAGCGGCACCGGCCCTTGGCCTGCCGCCCGCGTGGTACCCAGTACGTGGGTGTCGGGCTGCGCCGCCAGGGCTTCGCAAACCGCCTGGCCGAGGAAGCCAGTGGCCCCAGTGACAAGTATGTTCATGGCGCTCCTGAAACCTCTAGAGTAAAAATCACGACCCGCGCTTGTGGGCCCACAGTGCAAGCCAAGCGTAGCCGCTGCAGCCTGGGCTCGTACTGGCAATCTTCACGACGTTCATCGGCCAAACGAGTACACTGACGGCGCTGTATCAATGTGTTTCGGAAAAAGAAGACGGTCCAAAACCGTCGCGGTCGCGCCACTGTAGTCGGCACCTTGCCGTAAGCCAGACCTTTTTCCGACCTATCCACCGTAACCGGGACGCGTAATCCCTGAGGTAATCATGGCCTATAGCACCACTTCGCAAACCGACATCTCGATTCCGACCATTCCCCTGGGTGAAATCCTGCCCTGGGCGATCTTTGGCGGCCTGCTGCTGATGCTGGCGATCTACTTCGTTGGCGCCGAACAAGGTGCCACCGCCCTGTTCAAGGGCATGTACGTCCACGAGTTCGTGCACGACGGTCGCCACCTGCTGGGCTTCCCCTGCCACTGACCCCTTCGAGGTGCTTCACATGACTGGTCGTTTACTCGTCAGGGGCATGCTTGTCGGTCTGTTAGCCGGCATTTTGGCCTTCGGTTTTGCAAAAATATTCGGTGAACCCCAGGTTGACCGTGCCATCGCCTTCGAAGAAGGCATGGCCCACATGCACGGCGACGCCGAAGAACCCGAACTGGTCAGCCGCGAGGTGCAAAGCACCTTCGGCCTGCTGACCGGCGTGGTGGCCTACAGCGTATCGCTGGGCGGCATCTTCGCCCTGGTGTTCGCCTACTCCCTGGGCCGCATCGGCAAGGTCGGCCCGCGCGGGCTGTCCGCGCTGCTGGCCCTGGCGGCGTTCGTGGTGCTGATCCTGGTACCGGAAATCAAATACCCGGCCAACCCGCCGTCGGTGGGCAACCCCGATACCATCGGCCTGCGCACCCAGGTGTTCTTCATGATGCTGCTGGTGTCGGTGGTGGCCGCGGTCATCGCCGTCAACGCCGCGCGCAAGGTCATCGCCGGTTCCGGCGTATGGGCCGGCGCCATCGCTGGCGTGGCGCTGTACCTGGTGATCATGGCCGTGGCCGGTGCACTGTTCCCCACCATCAACGAGGTGCCGGCAAACTTCTCGGCCGACGTGCTGTGGCAATTCCGCACCTCGTCGCTGGGCATCCAGGTGGTACTGTGGACCACTGTTGGCCTGGTGTTCGGGCCAGTGGCGGAGCGGTTGCTGCAGCCAAAGGCGCGCTTTGCCCACGCCTGAGCCGTACCGTTCAAGGAAAACCGCGCCCAGGCGCGGTTTTTTTATGCCTCCTGTTTCCATCCCGCTGGCCCTTAGCCGCTAGCGCAGGCACCGGCTACTGCGCGCGATCTGGACAGTGAGCCGATTAGCTGACTTAATCGGCTCACGTAATGAGCCGATTAAGGCGCCACTCCAGCCAAAATGAATGGCATAACCGCCAGTACCCATGACTGACTCCCGCACCCTGCCCCTCGACGAAATCGACCGCCAACTGATTGCCGCCCTGCAGATCAACGCCCGCGAAAGCGTGGCCGTGCTTGCGCGCCAGCTGGGCATCGCCCGTACCACGGTGACCTCGCGCCTGGCACGCCTGGAAAAAGGCAAGGTCATCACCGGCTACGGCGTGCGCCTGGGCCAGCGCCTGGCAGACGGCGGCTTGCAGGCCTACGTGGGCATCACCGTGCAACCACGCTCGGGCAAGGAAGTGGTGCGCCGCCTGAGCGCCATGGGCCAGGTGCAGCAGCTGTGCGCGGTCAGTGGCGAGTTCGACTACGTGGCCTGGCTGCGCACCGACTCGCCCGAGCAGCTGGACCAATTGCTTGATCAGATCGGCAGCGTCGATGGCGTGGAAAAAACCACCACGTCGATCATTCTCAGCAGCAAGGTCGACCGCGGCCAGCCAGTGTGACCAGGACATTCGTCACTTTGCAGCGTTTAACGTCATTACGACGACACTCTGCGCCTTAATAACGGCACGACCGCTCCCTAAAATGGCTGGCATCCTTTTCCTATACTGATAGCTCCGCTCAGTAGCCGCCCATAAGGTCGACCATGACTCAGCACAATCGCCACCCCGCCGACGGCAAGAAGCCGATCACCATCTTCGGCCCGGACTTTCCCTTCGCGTTTGACGACTGGATTGAGCACCCGGCCGGGCTGGGGGTGATTCCGTCGGAAAACCACGGCGCGGAGGTGGCCATTGTCGGCGCTGGCATCGCCGGGCTGGTGGCGGCCTACGAGCTGATGAAACTGGGGCTCAAGCCCGTGCTGTACGAAGCCTCGAAAATGGGCGGGCGCCTGCGCTCGCAGAAGTTCGAAGGCACCGACGGCATAGTCGCCGAGCTGGGTGGCATGCGCTTCCCGGTATCGTCCACCGCCTTCTACCACTACGTGGACAAGCTGGGCCTGGAAACCCGGCCCTTCCCCAACCCGCTGACAGCCGCCTCGGGCAGCACCGTCATCGACCTGGAAGGCCAGACCCACTACGCGCGCTCCATCGCCGACCTGCCGGCGCTGTTCCAGGAAGTGGCGGACGCCTGGGCCGACGCCCTGGAAGCCGGCTCGCAGTTCAGCGAGATCCAGCAGGCCATCCGCGACCGCGACGTGCCACGCCTGAAAAGCCTGTGGAATACGTTGGTGCCGCTGTGGGACGACCGCACTTTCTATGACTTCGTCGCCACCTCGAAAGCCTTCGCCAAACTGTCGTTCCACCACCGCGAGGTGTTTGGCCAGGTGGGCTTCGGCACCGGCGGCTGGGACTCCGACTTCCCCAATTCAATGCTGGAAATCTTCCGCGTGGTGATGACCAATTGCGACGACCACCAGCACCTGGTGGTCGGCGGCGTCGAGCAGGTGCCGCTGGGCATCTGGCGTCATGCACCGGAAAAATGTGCGCACTGGCCGGCCGGCACCAGCCTCAGCTCGCTGCACCACGGCGCGCCGCGCTCAGGGGTGAAGAAAATTGCCCGTGATGCCGATGGCCGCTTCGCCGTCACCGACAACTGGGGCGACACCCGCCACTATGCGGCGGTGCTTGCCACCTGCCAGAGCTGGCTGCTGACCACCCAGATCGAATGCGAAGAGTCGCTGTTCTCGCAGAAGATGTGGATGGCGCTGGACCGCACCCGCTACATGCAGTCGTCGAAGACCTTCGTAATGGTCGACAGGCCATTCTGGAAGGACAAGCACCCCGACACCGGCCGCGATGTAATGAGCATGACGCTGACCGACCGCCTGACCCGCGGCACCTACCTGTTCGACAACGGCGACGACAAGCCGGGGGTTATCTGCCTGTCCTATTCCTGGATGAGCGACGCGCTGAAGATGCTGCCGCACCCGGTGGAAAAGCGCGTGAAGCTGGCGCTGGACGCGCTGAAGAAGATTTACCCCGACGTCGACATTGCCGGCCATATCATCGGCGACCCGATCACCGTGTCGTGGGAAGCCGACCCGCACTTCCTCGGTGCCTTCAAGGGCGCCCTGCCCGGCCACTACCGCTACAACCAGCGGATGTACGCGCACTTCATGCAGCACGACATGGCCGACGAGTACCGTGGCATTTTCATTGCCGGCGACGACGTTTCCTGGACGCCGGCATGGGTGGAAGGCGCGGTGCAGACGTCGCTGAACGCGGTGTGGGGCATCATGAAACACTTCGGCGGCCACTGCCATGCGGCCAACCCCGGGCCGGGCGACGTGTTCGCGGAAATCGGCCCCATCGCACTGGCGGAATAAGGAGCATCAGCATGCATGTAGCCCTGTGCCAATGCGTACCGCAGCCGCTGGCGGTCATCGATAACCTCGCCCGCCTGCAAACCCAGGTGCGCGCAGCCAAGGCGCTGGGCGTGCAATTGCTGGTGTTCCCGGAGATGTTCCTGACCGGCTATGACATCGGCGCAGCTGCCGTGCAGCGCCTGGCCGAGGCCGCCAATGGCCCCTCGGCCCATGTAATTGCAGGCATCGCCGAGGCCCATGGCATGGCGATCGTCTATGGTTACCCGGAGCGTGGTGCGGATGGCCAGCTGTACAACAGCGTCCAGCTGTTCGACGCCCGCGGCAACAGCCGCCTTAACTACCGCAAGACCCACCTGTTCGGTGAGCTCGACCGCTCCATGTTCAGCCCCGGGGAGGATCACTTCCCGGTAGTGGAGCTCGACGGCTGGCAGGTAGGCGTGTTGATCTGCTACGACATCGAATTCCCCGAGAACGCCAGAAGACTGGCCCTGGCCGGGGCGGAAGTCATCCTGGTACCCACCGCCAATATGCTGCCATTCGAGTTTATCGCCGACGTGACAGTGCGTAGCCGCGCGTTCGAAAACCAGTGCTTCCTGGTATATGCCAACTACTGTGGCGCCGAAGGTAAGTTGCGTTATTGCGGCCTGAGCAGCATCGTCGGCCCGGATGGCCACAGGCTGGCCATTGCCGGGGAAGGCCCGGCGCTGAGCCATGCGCTGCTTGATCGGCAGGCATTGGCAATTGCCCGCCAGGCCAACGATTACCGTCAGGACCGGCGCCCGCTGTTGTACCGCTCACTGTGCCAGCAGTAGTCAATATCCCGCCAAGGCCCAAGCCCTCACTCCGAGGGCTTTCGTTTTTTTGACGTCGGTAAATAATCCGTCTCCCGCACCCGTGGCCAATGCGCTGGAAGCCCCAAGATACGCCGCCCCCAGCAAATACAAGGGTGGCGCGCCACGGCAGGGGCGAAAATGGGGCAAAGCGCCATAAAACCGAAAAAAAGCCAGCAAAACGCCAGCGTCAACTTTTCTACTTCTATATAAATCAATAGGTTAACCCCCGCACCATCGCACTTCAGCCCCTCAGGCGACTTTTTTGACAAAAGCCATTGACAGCCTGTTGAAGACAGTCGATATATCTCTTCACCCACCGCCAAAAAGTTGTGGGCGAGCCGTACCGAAGAGCACGGCCATGCAGCAGTCCTGAAATACTTTTTGCAGTCCTGCCACTACTTAACCTTTAGTTTCATGACCCGCCACTTGGCGGGTCCGTATGGGTTTTGACAACGCACCGTATAAAAAGCTTGTTTTCACGAGCGGGCGGTAGCTTTGTCCCAAACAAAAGTGTGTCGAGTGGGCCGTTAGTGTCGGACCTGGCGGTAGCTTTGCCCACTGAAAGTTGAAGAACAATAAAAGCGTCGACGTCCTGCCTTCTCGACCTCCCTATAAAAACCGCAGCGAGTTTGTTGCCATGTCGCCACTGATCCACATCGATGAAGCCACCTCGGCCCGCTTGGTCAATGACATGAACACCCAGGGCCACGCCACCCTGGAGGGCGCCTTGACCGAGGATGGGTTGAACGAACTGCGCGCCTACGTCGAGCAGCAGGCCGCGCGCCACAACAACCAGTATTTCGCCTACCACGGCTACCCGGCGCTGGCCGGCAGCGCGCTGGCGGCGCTGGGCAAGTCCCCTGAATTCAAGGCCATGCTGGCGCGCATGCACGTTCAGGGCACCGGCCAACAAGCCGCCAGCGACGAGATCTTCCCCGTGCTGCGTTGCGTGCAGGGCGGCACCGGGCGCAAGGAATCCAACGCGTTCCACTACGACGCCACCCTGGTGACCATGCTGATTCCGATCTACACCCCCGACCAGGGCGAGCAGCGCGGCGACCTCATCCTGTTCCCCAACCTGCGCAAGGTGCGTAGTTGGGTACTGGTGAATGTTCTGGAAAAAACATTATTCCAGAACGCACTTTGCAGAAAGCTGCTAAGTGCCTGTATTGATCGAAAAATAGTAAAACCCAGCACACTAAGAGTTGTCCCCGGCAATGTGTATTTCTTTTGGGGTTATCGCTCTTTGCATGCCAACCAACCTTGCGATCCGGCTTTTCGCCGTGCCACGGCGTTATTCCACTTTGGCGACCCGCATGCGGGCAGCCTGGTAACGCGGTTGATATTGAAGATGAACCAGCATCGCGCTCGCAAAGTTGTAGCGCGCACTGATGCGCCCCTTTCCTGATAACGCCTTGACGCCGCACACCTTAGTGGCCTTTGCCGGGAGAATTCCATGATTAACGTAACCAAGTCCTATCTGGGCAACATCGACAAGTTCAAGGCGTATGTAGACCTGATCTACGCCTCGCACTGGATGACCAACCACGGCCCGCTCTGCTGCGAGCTGGAAGAGCGCCTGAAAGAGTTCCTCGGCGTGCGCAACCTGATCCTCACCAACAACGGCACCCTGGCCCTGCAAGTGGCCTACCGGGCGCTGGGCCTGAGCGGCAGCGCGGTGACCACGCCGTTCAGCTTCGTGGCCACCAGCAGCACCTTGCAGTGGGAGGGCATTCGCCCGGTGTTCGGCGACATTGACCCGCGCACCTGGAACATCGACCCCGAGCAGATCGAATCGCGCATCGGCTCCGACACCAGCGCCATCGTCGCCACCCACGTGTTCGGCAACCCCTGCGACGTGGAAGGCATCGACGCCATCGCCAAGCGCCGCAACCTCAAGGTGGTATACGACGGCGCCCATGCCTTTGGCGTGCGCCACGCCGGGCAGTCGGTGTTCAACTGGGGCGATGCCAGCACCCTGAGCTTCCATGCCACCAAACTGTTCCACACCATCGAGGGCGGCGCCATCGTCACCCAGGACGATGACCTGGCCCGCGAGATCCGCAAACTGTGCAATTTCGGCATCACCGGGGTGGACCGCATCGAAGGCCTGGGCACCAACGCCAAGCTCAACGAATTCTCCGCAGCCATGGGCCTGTGCGTGCTGGACGACATCGCGCATATCTTCGAGCAGCGTGCCGAGATGGGCCACTACTACGAGGAAAAGCTGCGCGGCCACGTTGACCTGCAAGCCATCAACGATGACAACGACATCAACTACAGCTACTTCCCGGTGGGCCTGCAGAACCAGGCCGAAGCCCTGGCGGTGCGTGATGCGTTGCAGGCCCAGGGCATCAACCCACGCCGCTACTTCTACCCATCGCTCGACACCCTGGACTACCTGCAGCCCCAGGCGGCGCAGCCACACTCGCGCGGCCTGAGCCAGCGCATCCTGTGCCTGCCGATCTACCCAGGGCTGGAACGCGCCACCCAGGACCAGGTCATCGACACCCTGCTGCGCCAGCGCGACCAGGCGCAGCCGCAGGATGCGTCGCTGGCCCACGCGGTATAACGGCGATGACCAAGCGCTCGGTGGTGCACAACACCACCATCAGCTACCTGGGCCAGGCCTATGCGTTGCTGGTGGGGATCCTGATCATGCCGTTCTACCTGCGCCACCTGGGCGCCGAGGTGTACGGGGTGATCGGTTTCTACACCGTGCTGCAGGCCTGGCTGACCCTGCTGGACGCGGGCATGTCGCCGTCGCTGGTGCGCGAAATCGCGCACCATCAGGGCGCCGCCCGCGAACAGCACCTGTCCGGCTGGCTGTTGCGCTCGTTCGAACTGATTTTCCTGCCGCTGGCGCTGTTGTGCGTGCTGGGCACCTGGCTGGCCAGCCCCTGGATCGCCGGCGAATGGCTGAATGCCCAGCACCTGGCACCGTACACCCTGGCGCTGTGCGTGGCGCTGATGGGCCCGCAAGTGGCCTGCCGCCTCTACGCCACCCTGTATAAAAGCGGCCTGCAGGGCCTGGAACTGCACGCCTGGCTGAACGGCGCCAACGTCGCCGTCGCCACCCTGCGCTACTTCGGGGGCCTGGCGCTGGTGGCCTGGGTGTCCCAGGACCCGGTGGTGTTCTTCCTGTTCCAGGCAGCGGTGGGGGTGTTCGAAGCCCTGCTGTTCGCGACCAAGGCCTGGCGCCGCCTGCCGCCGCCGCAGTTGTTGAGCGGCTTCAACTGGGCGCTGGTGAAACCGGTGCTGCCGTTTGCCGTCAGCCTCTCGCTCAGCGCGGTGCTGTGGATACTGCTGACGCAACTGGACAAGGTGCTGCTGTCGTCGGCCCTGCCCCTGAAGGACTACGGCTACTTCTCCCTGGTGGCGCTGGTCAGCACCGGCATCGTCATGCTGATCAACCCGCTGGTGCAGACCCTGCTGCCGCGCATGACCGCGCTGATGGCCCAGGGCCGCGAAGCCGACATGCAGCGCCTGTACCTGTCCGCGCACCGCTTCGTCGCCACCTTCATCGTGCCCCTGGGCGTGGTGGTGGCCATGCACGGCGGGGCGCTGATCTACGCCTGGAGCGGTGACCAGGAAGCCGCCCGCTGGGTAGCGCCGATCCTGTTCTGGTATGCCCTGGGCAGCGCCATCCTCAGCCTCAGCGGCTTCCAGTTCTACCTGCAGTACGCCCACGGGCGCATGCACCTGCACCTGCGCTACAGCCTGGTGTCGGTAGCCGTCACTGTGCCGGTGCTGGTGCTGGCGGTGCACTACCAGGGCGCGCTGGGCGCCGCCATCGCCTGGTTCGTGTTGCGCGTAGTGGCCTTCGCGGTGTGGCCGGCCTTCATCCACCGGCGCCTGGCCCCCGGTATCCAGCGGCTGTGGCTGCAGGACGTGCTGCGCATCTGCCTGATGAGCGCCCTGGGCGTGGCGGTGACCCAGCCGCTGGTGCAAGCGCTGGTTAGTGACAACCGCCTGCAGACGTTCCTGGCCCTGGCGCTGTGCGGCCTGGTCACCCTGGTGCTGGTGGCCGGCAGCTACCGCCCCTGGCTGCAACGGGTTTTCTCGATCTTCACCAAACTGAGCACGCAACGATGAACAGCCGACTCGAAAGCGACATCATGAAGAACTGGGGCCCCGCTCGCGAACCGCTGCTGAGCATCGTCTGCCCTACCTACAACCACGAGCGTTTCGTGGCACAGACCCTGGACAGCTTCCTGGCCCAGCAGACCGATTTCCCGTTCGAAATCGTCATCAACGATGACTGCTCCACCGACGGCACCGCTGCCATCGTCAGCGACTACGCCCGCCGCTACCCGAGCATCATCCGCGCGCTGCTGCAAAGCGAAAACCAGTACCAGCAAGGCAACCATCCCTGCCCCGGCCTGTTCCGCCTGTCGCGCGGCAAGTACATCGCCTTCTGCGAGGGCGACGACTACTGGACCGACCCCTTCAAGCTGCAAAAGCAGGTCGATTTCCTGGAAAGCCACCTCGACTACGCGCTGACCTACCACGACGCCATGGCCTTCAACGACCAGGGCCTTATGGGCATCCAGCTGCAGGGTGAAGGCCAGAGCGATGCCAGCAGCCTTGAGCTGATGCAGGGCCGGCCGATCTCGACCCTCACCACCTGCTTCCGCAACGTGCTGCACGACATGCCACGCGAACTGGTGGGCGCGCCGCTCAACGACCTGGTGTGGTGGTGCCTGCTGGGCGCCCACGGCAAGGGCAAGTACCTGGGCGACATCGCCCCGGCAGCCTACCGCGTGCACAGCGGCGGCGTGTTCTCCATGCGCTCGGACAAGAAACGGCTGCAGATGACCCTGCACACCTACGGCGCGCTGGCCAACTACTACTTCCGCATCGGCAACCAGCCGTTGTACGAGCACTGCCTGATACAGGTGTTCACGCTGTCGCTTTCGGCCATCTCGCCGGTGCAGAAGCTGCTGGCCCTGGCCCTGATGGCCCGCAACGTCACCGTCAACCTGTTCCGGCGCGTCACCGCGCCCACGGCGCGGGGCTGAAGCCGCCATGTTCAGCAACGTCCTGATCGTCTGCGTCGGCAACATCTGCCGCAGCCCCATGGCTGCCGCACTGCTGCGGCACCGCGCAGGCGGGCGCCTGGCGGTGACCTCGGCGGGTGTGCAGGCCAACAACGGCGCACACATGGACGCCGATGCCCGCGCGGTGCTCAAGCAGAACAGCATCAAGGGCGGCGACCACCGCGCCTGCCAGGTCACCCCGCAATTGCTGCACTGGGCCGACCTGGTGCTGCTGATGGAACACGAACAGTTGCACCGAGTTGTACGCCTGGCCCCTGAAGTACGGGGCAAGGCGTTCCTGATCGGCAAATGGCAGAACGACCTGCAGATCGCCGACCCCTATCGTCGCCCCAAGAACGCCTTTCAACAGACCTACACGCACTTGTCGCGCTGCGTCGATGACTGGATGCCCTACCTGAGTATCGAGGACAAATAAAAATGACCGCAATGAGCCGCTCTTCACTGGAGTACTACCAGGATACTCAGCTGGACCTGGCAACCATCCTGCGTACCCTGTTCGACCACAAGCGCCTGATCGCCACCGTGGTCGGTACCTTCGCCGTGGCTGGCCTGGCGTTCGCCATTTTGGCAACGCCGATCTACCAGGCCAACGTGATGATCCAGATCGAGCCCAAGCGTGTCGGCCTGGACGCCACCCCGGAAATCAACACCAAGCCCAACGCCGTGTCCCAGGCTACCGCCGAGATCGAGCTGATCCGCTCGCGCGCAGTGCTGGGCGAGGTGGTCAACCAGCTGAACCTGGACATCATCCAGCAGCCCAAGCGCGTTCCCGGCATTGGCGGCTACATGGCCCGGCACTTCAAGGCCACCCCCGAGCAACCCGTGGCCGCACCGTTCCTGGGCCTGGACAGCTTTGCCTGGGGCGGCGAAAAAATCGCCGTGTCGACCCTGGAAGTACCGGACAGCCTGCTGGGCAAGAAAATGACCCTGGTGGCCGGTGACAATGGCCAATACCGCGTGCAGGACAGCGACGGCGCCCTGCTGCTCAAGGGCCAGGTCGGCGAGCTGGCCACCGGCAGCGACATCAGCCTCAAGGTCGATACCCTGCAGGCCCGCCCCGGCACTGAATTCGACCTGGCGCGCAACCGTGCCCTGGTGACCCAGCTGGCCTACCAGAACAAGCTGAAAGTGGTGGAAGCCGGCAAGGACTCGGGCATCGTCTACCTGTCGCTGGAAGACCCTGACCCAGCCCAGGCCAACACCGTGCTCAACGACGTCAGCCGCCTGTACGTGCAGCAGAACCTGGAACGCACCTCGGCCGAAGCCGAACAGCGCCTGCAGTTCCTGCGCTCCCAGCTGCCTATCGTGCGGGGCGAACTGACCAAGGCCGAAGACGCGCTGCATGACTACCAGATGCGCAGCAAGTCGGTAGACATCAGCCAGGAAACCACCGCCCTGCTCAACCAGGTGGTGGCACTGGACAACACCATCTCCGAGCTCAAGCTCAAACGCCCTGACCTGGACCGCCTGTACACCCGCCAGCACCCAACCCAGGTGGCCCTGACCAACCAGATCAACCAACTGGAAGCACAGAAGACTGCCATGCAGGCCAGGGTCCGCACCCTGCCTGAAACCCAGCAGGAACTGCTGCGCCTGACCCGTGAGCAACAGGTCACCAACCAGACCTATACCCAACTGCTGAACAAGACCCAGGAACAGGACATCATCCGCGCCGGCAACATCGGCAACGTGCACATCATCGACAAGGCCGATGCCAACGTCGAAGAGCCAGTGAAGCCGATGCGCAAGTTGATCGTGCTGCTGTCCCTTCTGCTGGGTGGCGTGGTGGCCGTGGCGATCATCTTCATTCGCCAGGCCTTCGACCGGGGCATCGTCAACCCCGACGACATCGAAAACCTCGGTATTCCGGTGTACGCCTCGGTGCCGCTGTCGCGCCTGCAGGACCGCCTGAACAAAGGTCGCCAGGCACGCAACGGCGGGCCCGAGGCCAAGCTGCTGGGCGTTGCCGAACCTACCGAGCTGGCCGTCGAGTCACTGCGCAGCCTGCGCACCAGCCTGCACTTCGCCATGCTCGAAGCCCGCAATAACGTGCTGATGATTTCCAGCCCCAGCCCGGCAGTGGGCAAGTCGTTCGTCAGCGCCAACCTGGCGGTGATCATCGCCCAGACCGGGAAGAAGGTGCTGCTGATCGACGCCGACATGCGCAAGGGCTACCTGCACAAAGTGCTCGGCCTGCAACCACGCCATGGCTTGTCGGACGCACTGGCCGCGCGCCTGAGCAACCGTGAAGTGATCAACGCCACTGCGGTGGACAACCTGCACTTCATCTCCTGCGGCTTCGCGGCGCCCAACCCGTCCGAACTGCTGATGCACGACAACTTCCACAAGCTGCTGCGCGAGCTGTCGCCCAAGTACGACCTGGTGATCATCGATACCCCGCCCATCATGGCCGTCACCGACGCCGCCCTGGTGGGCCGCCAAGCCGGCACCACCCTGCTGGTGGCGCGCTTCGGCAAAAGCTCGGTCAAGGAAGTGGAGAGTGCCAAGCGCCGCCTCGCGCAGAACGGCGTGCTGGTGAAGGGTGCCATTTTCAACGGCATCCAACGCAAGGCCGCCACCGCCGAATACGACTGCTCTGCCTACAACTACGGCCCCGGCAAGAAATGACCGCAGCGCCATGACCCCGGGCCTTTGACAGCCCCCCGGCCACTGCCGGGGGGCAAGCGAGAACAGCACCATGAGCCACTTCACCGACAGCTCCAACTGGTACCTGATCCAGACCAAGCCGCGCCAGGAAGGCCGTGCCGAAGAACACCTGATTCGTCAGCAGTTCGAGTGTTTTCGCCCGCTCAAGGCCCCCCTCGACAATGCCCGCAGGGCACGCAAAGCCGTCGAGGAAGAGCTGTTCCCCGGTTACCTGTTCATCCGCCTGGAACAGGGCGACAGCTGGTACCCGATCCGCTCCACCCGTGGCGTGTGCCGCATCGTGGCGTTCGGCGGCGCGCCCTGCCCGGTGCCGGACAGCCTGATCGCGCAGATTCGCCAACGCCTGGCAGCGCCGCAACCGGCGCCCAGCTTCAACCAGGGCGAAGCCGTGATGGTGCGGACCGGCAACAGTGAAATCCAGGCCATTTTCCTCAGTGACGACGGCCAGGAACGGGCGGTGATCCTGCTCAATCTGCTGCAGCGTGAACAACGCGTCAGCTTGCCCAAGAGCAGCCTGTCGCGCGTGGCCATGCCGGCCTGCTGAGCGACAGCCAAACAACAAGAGGGGGATCCGCCATGTTTGCGACTACCACCCTGGTCACCCTGACCTACGGGGACCGGCTTCACTACCTGCAAACCCTGATTGAGCGCTCGCTGGCCTGTGTCGAAATCGGCCAGGTTATCGTGGTCAACAACGCTGCCAGTGCCGACCTGGGCCCGCTGCTGCGCCGCTGGCCCGCCCAGGTGCGCATCATCGACCTGCCTGCCAACACCGGCTCGGCCAATGGCTACGCCGTGGGCATCAGCGCCGCGCTGCAGGCCGGTGCCGAGTACATCTGGCTGATGGACGACGACAACGCGCCTACCCCCGGCGCCGTTGAACTGCTGCACCAGCGCCTGGCCGAATGCTCGCGCAAGCTGGGCCGCGCCCAGGTGGCCGTGCTGGGCTTCCGCCCCACCCACCAGGCCGACATCGCCGCCGGCGTGCCACGGCGCTTTGCCTTCCCGCACCGCTCCAGCTGCTTCGGTTTCCACATCGCCCAGCTGCCCTACAAACTGTGGCGGCGCCTGCCCTGGGGCAAGCCACACGCCGAAAGCATGCACCACAGCCTGGTGAAGCTGCCGTTCGCCACCTACGGCGGCCTGCTCGGCCACCGCACCATGTACGAGAACATCGGCCTGCCACGCACCGACATGATCCTGTACGCCGACGACACCGAATACACCCGGCGCATCACTGCCAGCGGCGGGCATATCTTCCTGGTCACCGACGCCCAGCTCGAAGACCTGGAACACTCGTGGAACATCAAGGCGCGCACCGGCAATATCTACGAAGCCTTCCTGCTCGGCGACTCCGACCTGCGCGCCTACTACACCGCGCGCAACCAGGCCTGGTTCGACAAATTCGTGTGGGCGCGCTGGCACTGGATGTACAGCCTCAACCGCGCCGTGTTCATGACCCTGCTGCACCTGGTGGCCTGGCGCCGCGGCACCCGCGCCCGCTTCGCGCTGCTGCAGCAAGCCATCGCCGACGGTGAATCCGGCCGCCTTGGCCTCAACAAGTCGTTCCCGCTATGAACGTGCTCTTCCTCTCCAGCCTGTACTCGCCAAACATTGGCGGCGGCGCTGAAATCGTGCTGCAACGCACGGTAGAAGGGTTACACCGGCGCGGCATGAACGTCAGCGTGCTGACCACCGGCGCTGCGCCTGGCCTGGTGGAAGACCGGGTGAAAGGCGTGAAGGTATACCGCGCCGGCGTGCTGAACACGTACTGGCACTTCAGCGACCAGCGGCCCAACGCCCTGGCCCGCCTGGGCTGGCACCTGCGCGACCGCTACAACATGGGCATGCGTGGCTACGTGCGCCATGTGATGCAGCTGGAAAACATCGACCTGGTGGTGTGCCACAACCTGGGTGGCTGGTCGGTGGCGGTGTGGGACGAGATCGCCAAGGCCAATGTACCCATCGTGCAAGTGCTGCACGACATGTACCTGCTGTGCCCTGGCAGCCTGATGTTCAAGAAACGCCAATGCTGCAACGGCCCCTGCACCCTGTGCCAGACCTTGCGCCAGGGCCACGCCGAGCGCTCGGCGCAGGTGGACGCGGTGGTGGGCGTGAGCCACTTCCTGTTGGACCGGCTGCACACCGCGCGGTTTTTCCGCAACGCCTCGTCCCACGTGATCTACAACGCCAGCCCACGCGTGGAAGAAGTGGTGCCGCACTGGCCCAAGGGCCGCCTGGCACACAGCGAACCGCTGCGGTTCGGCTTCCTCGGCACGCTGTCCGACCACAAGGGCGTGCGCTGGATGATCGAGCAGTTCAAGCGCCTGCCGTTCAACGCCACCCTGCAGATCGCCGGGCGCGGGCAACAGGACTACGAACGCGAGCTGCGCCAGCTGATCGGTGACGCCGAAAACATTCACCTGGTGGGCTACCAGTCGCCCGAGAGCTTCTACCGGCAGATCGACGTCGCCCTGGTGCCGTCGCTGTGGAACGAGCCCTTCGGCATGGTGGCAGTAGAGGCCTGCGCCCACTCGGTGCCGGTGATCGCCAGCCACCGTGGCGGCCTGCCGGAAATTATCCGCGAAGGCATCAACGGCCTGCTGTGCAACCCCGACGAGCCCGATTCGCTGGGCCTGGCGATGCTGCGCCTGTACCGCCAGCCCGAACTGCGCCGGCAACTGGCCGGCCAGGCCCGGGCCAGCGTGGCGCCGCTGCTGGACATTGAACGCATGCTCGACAGTTACCAACAGCTGTTTTCCCAGGTCTATCAGAACCGAGGCGCCCATCATGCAAACCAGCCTGCCTCCGAATCCCTCTAGGCGCGGCCTGCGCATCGCCGTCAGCAAATCGCTGATCGTGGTGCTGGTGGCCTGCAGCCTGATCGTGGTGGAGACCTTCTCCGGCGCCCTGCGCTTCTACCTCGACCAGGCTGGCGCCTCGGCCCTGCTGTACCTGCCCAAGGCCGCCTGCCTGGCGCTGTTTGCCCTGGAGCTGTTGACCTACAAGGGCGGCCGCGGCTTCTGGATCACCCTGTTGCTGCTGGTCAGCGCCGCACTGCTGGGCATGATCCACGGTGCGACGCTGAGCAACGTCGGCTTCGCGTTCTACATGTATGCCCCGTTCCTGTTCGCCGTGGTGTGCGGCATGCACCTGGAGCACCGCAAGCGCCTGTTTGCGGTGGTGGTCCTGCTGTGCCTGGCGGCGTCGCTGGCGGGCCTGGCCCTGGACAAGTACACCGCAGTGCCGTGGAAGGGCTACAGCTACAACATCGGCGACACCGAGGTCAGCGCCAACACGAGCTGGAATGAAAACGGCGTGGACCGCATCGCCGGCTTCAGCCGCATGTCCACCGTCCTGTCGGTGATGATCGCCGTCTTCAGCCTGTACCTGACCGCCTTTATGCGCTCCAACATCCTCAAGCTGCTGATGTTCGGCGCCTGCATGGTGGCCATCTACCTCACCACCAACAAATCCACCGCCGTGGCCTACGCCTGCACCGTGCTGGTGTTGCCCATGCTGCAACACCGCCTGACCTGCCGGGTGATCTTCACGGTGGTGGTGGCCATGGGCATCGCCCTGCCGGTGATGGGCCTGATGATGACCTTCGACAACAACGCGGACACGGCCCAGAGCGGCGTGCTGGCGTCGTTCTACGACCGCCTGATGAACACCTGGCCCAACCTTGTGCACAACCAGTGGAGCCAGGGCTGGAGCTGGGTGGGCGCAGGCTTCGGCATGGTCGGCAGCACCACCAGCGCATTCCCCATCTACAGCGCCAACGCGCCGGTGGTGGCCGACAACAGCGCGCTGTACCTGTGGGCCACCTTCGGTGCCGCGGGCCTGGTGGTGTACGGCCTGATGATCGCGCTGATGATCGGCCTGCGTGACAAGAGCACCCGCCTGTCCAGGGCGCTGGTGAGCATCTGCTTCTGCCTGACGCTGGTCAGCTGGACCACCGACGTGCCCGAAGCCTCGGTTGCCTCGCTGTTCCTGGGCTTCGCCGTGGCGGTAGCCCTGCGGCGCAAGGCCATGCCTGCCAGCGCCCGTCGTGCCAGCCCGCTACCCAAACCCCGAACCCCGGCCTTTGCCCTGCCCGTGCGAGCCCTGTGAGCGACTATGCGAAGACTGCCTCTCTACCTGGCCCTGGCCTTTCAGGGCGCCATGACCCCCGGTGTGGTAGCAGCCGCCGAGCCGTTCATCGTCGGTACCGCCACACACTTGATGGACGGCTCGCCACAGTTGGCGCGCCAATTCCAGTTGGCCAGCGAAGCCGGCATCAACTCGGTGCGTGAGGATGCCTACTGGGCCCGCGTGGAGTTGGCCCCGGGGCAGTTGCAGTTCCCCGCCAGCTGGCGCCAGTACGATGCCGCCAGGGTTGGCCGGGGCATGGCCAACCTGGTGATCCTCGATTACGGCAACCAGTTCTACGACAACAACGCGCTGCCGCGCACCCCGGCGGTAAGCAACGGTTTCGCCAGCTACGTGGATTTCGTCACCCGCGCCATGGCCGGGCGGGTGAACCTGTACGAGGTATGGAACGAGTGGGACCTGGCCGGTGCGGGTGACCGCAGGTTGAGCGACGACTACCTGGCGCTGGTCAAGCTGACCAGCCGGCAGATCCGCCAGAACGACCCCAAGGCCAAGGTACTGGCGGGCGCCGTGACCAGCGCCGGCATCAACGAAGGCTTTGCCGACCGGCTGGTGCAGGGCGGCATCACCGATTGGGTCGACGGGCTGTCGCTGCACCCCTACGTGCACTGCTACGGCGACAAAGACCCACGCAAGACCCCGGAAAGCTGGATTCAGTGGCTAGGCGCCATCGACCAGCGCCTGACCCGGCTGGCGGGCAAGCCGGTGCCGCTGTACCTGACCGAGATGGGCTGGCCGAGCAACACCGGCAAGTGTGGCGTCGATGAAGCCACCCAGGCGCAGTACCTGGCCCGCGCTTTCTTCCTGGCCAAGACCCGCCCCAACATCAAGGGCATGTGGTGGTACGACCTGACCGAGGACGGCACCGACCCCGAGGAATTCGAGCACCACTTCGGCCTGCTGCGCCCCAACCTTGCGCCCAAGCCGGCCTACAACGTGCTCAAGGCCATCAGCCCGGTGCTCACCCAGTACCGCTACGACAGCCTCAAGAGCCTGCAGGTGGGCGACCTGTACCTGCTCAATTTCGCCAAGGGCGATGACCAGGTGCTGGTGGCCTGGACCGTCGGCGAACCGCGCCAGGTGAAGGTGGAAGCCAACGGCCGCCAGCAGGGCGCAGTTCAGACCCTGGACACCCGCTACCCCGAGCGGGGCCGGGTTACCTCCGGGCAATGGCTGTGCCCGAAAGCTGAAGAAGAACATTGCACCACGGTAATCACGCTGGACGTCTTCCCCCGAATCATCAGCCTTGGCACGGCCAGTTGGCTATTCACCCGCTGAGCGACAAGGCCACGCCTTGAAGGACCGACCGATGGTAGTTATCAATGCTCGTTTTCTGACCCAGGAACTGCGCGGTGTGCAGCGTTTCGCCGAGCAGGTGAGCCTGGCCCTGCAGGCCCGGCGCCCGGACCTGGTGTTCGTCAGCCCTGACCGCATTCTGATGCACGACACCGCCCGGCGCCTCAACGTGCAGACCGTGGGCAACCACGGCGGCCACCGCTGGGAACAACTGGAACTGCCGCGCTACCTGCGCCGCCAGGGCTCGCCGCTGCTGGTGTCGCTGGGTGCGACCGCGCCCCTGCTGTACCGCAACCAGATAGCCACCCACCACGACATTACCTACGTGCGCCACCCCAAAAGCTACACCTGGGCGTTCCGCACCAGCTACCGGGTGATGACCCCCATTTTGCTGCGGCACCTGAAGAACCTGATCACGGTCAGCGACTTCTCCCGCCGCGAGATCTCCGAGTTCTACGACTTCCCCAAGGAACGCATCCTGGTGGTACCCAACGCCGTCAGCGACGAGTTCCAGCCCGGTGTGGCCGGCAAGCAACGCACCCCCTACCTGCTGGCCGTGTCGTCGCCCAGCGAGCACAAGAATTTCAGCCGCATGATCAAGGCTTTCCTGCAGCTGCGGGGGCACGACCGGGTGCAGCTACGCATTGTCGGCGCCGCCAATGGCATCTTCGCCGACCCCAGCCTTGAACGCCTCGCCAGCAGCGACAAGCGTATCCGTTTCCTCGGCCGGCTCAGCGACGAAGAGCTGATCACCCAATACCAGGGCGCCGCCGCCTTCGTCTTCCCTTCGCTGTACGAAGGCTTCGGCATCCCGCCGCTGGAGGCCCAGGCCTGCGGTTGCCCGGTGCTGGCCGCCAACGCCGCGTCGATTCCCGAAGTGCTGCAGTCCAGCGCGCTGTACTTCGACCCGCTGGACGTGGAGCACATCAGCCAGGCCATGAACCTGGTGCTGACCAACCAATGCATTCGCCAGCAACTGCGCACCCTGGGCCTGCACAACGTGTCGCGTTTCGACTGGGAGCGCTCGGCGGCGCTGATCAGCGAACGCATCGACACCCTGCTCGCCGAGCCGCCGCCACACCGTGGCGCACTGCCCCTGAACGCCAGCGTACCCAAATAATCGCGGGGCCCTGCCCTGCCATAACAACAAGTGGTGGCATCATGAAAATCGCAATCATCCATGACTGGCTGGTGACGTACGCAGGCGCGGAACGCGTGCTGGCCGCACTGTTGAAAATCTGGCCCGAGGCCGACCTGTTCTCGGTCATCGATTTCCTCAGCGACGAAGACCGTGCCCACCTGGGTGGCAAGCGCGCCCAGACCACCTTCATCCAGCACCTGCCCAAGGCGCGCACCCGCTACCAGCAATACCTGCCGCTGATGCCGCTGGCCATCGAGCAACTGGACCTGTCGGGCTACGACCTGATCATTTCCAGCAGCCACGCCGTGGCCAAGGGCGTGCTTACCGGCCCCGACCAGTTGCACATCAGCTACGTGCATTCGCCCATTCGCTACGCCTGGGACCTGCAGCACCAGTACCTGAACGAAGCCGGCCTGAGCCACGGCCTGAAGAGCAAGATGGCGCGCATGATCCTGCATTACATGCGCATGTGGGACCAGCGCACCGCGGCAGCCGTGGACGAGTTCGTCGCCAACTCGCAGTTCATCGGCCGGCGCATCGACAAGGCCTACCGCCGCCACTCGACAGTGATCTACCCGCCCGTCGACACCCAGGGCTTCGACCTGCAGCCGGTCAAGCAAGAGTACTACCTGACCACCTCACGCATGGTGCCCTACAAACGCGTGCCGATGATTGTCGAGGCCTTCCGCAACATGCCCGACAAACACCTGATCGTGATTGGCGACGGCCCGGAAATGGAGAAGTGCCAGGCCGTGAGCGGTGCCAACGTCACCCTGCTGGGCTACCAACCCTTCACCGCGCTGCGTGAATACATGCGCAACGCCAAGGGCTTTGTCTTCGCCGCCGAGGAAGACTTCGGCATCAGCCCGGTGGAAGCCCAGGCCTGCGGCACGCCGGTAATTGCCTTTGGCCGCGGCGGCAGCCTGGAAACGGTGCACGGCCTGGACCACGAGCAACCCACGGGGGTGTTCTACCACCAGCAGACCGTGGCCGCGATCATCGAAGGCGTGCGCGAATTCGAGAACAACGCCCACCGCATCACCCCCCAGGCTTGCCGTGAAAACGCCGAGCGCTTCTCCCAGGAGCGCTTCGAACGGGAAATGCGCCAGTTCGTCGAGAGCCGCTGGGCCCAGGAGCACCCACCCGTGGCCCTGCCACTGGCCAGCAACGGCCCGCGCCTGAGCCTGGCACCGGTGCTGGCTGCCAACGTGAAAACCTTGTGAGTGGGGAGTTTCTGTCATGGCAACACCGTTCAAAGGCATCCTCCAGGCCCACCAGTCGGCCTTGTCCCTGGCACACCGCGCCCTCGACCTTGCCGTGATCGCCGCCTGCAGCCTGTGGTTCGCCTGGCTGCAGGACCGGCTGCACGACAGCGACACCTGGCTGCACCTGATGGCCACGGTGATGCTTTTCCATTGGCTGTGCGAGTACCACCAACTGTATGGCTCGTGGCGCGGCGAGCGGGTCAGCCGCGAACTGCTGCGGGTGTTCAACTACTGGGCCCTGACATTCTGCTGCGTGCTGCTGGTGGACTACCTGCTGACCCGCCCGGAGCTCGTCCTGGACCGCCAGCGCATCGCCTGGTTCGCCTTGGTGCTGTTCGCCCTGTGCGGCTACCGGCTGCTGATCCGCAGCACCCTGCAGGCCTTGCGCCGCCGCGGCTTCAACACCCGCAGCGTGGCCATTGTCGGCACCGGCACGGTGGGCGAGCGCCTGGCCTGCTCGATCGCCGCCGCGCCGTGGATGGGCCTGCGCCTGCTGGGCTTCTACGACGATGAACCGCAGCAGATGGCGCTGGACCAGCTGCAGCGCCGCCTGCCGGTGCTGGGTGGCCTCGACCAGCTGGTGCTGGACGCGCGCGCCGGGCGCATCGACAAGGTCTACATCACCCTGGCCATGAGCTGCGAGCCGTCGCTGTGCACGCTGGTCAAGGGCCTGAGCGACACCACGGCGTCGGTCTACCTGATTCCTGACGTGTTCATGTTCGATTTGCTGCACGCCCGCAGTGAAAGTATCAACGGCCTCACCAGCATCAGCCTGGTGGACACGCCCATGGACGGCTCCAGCCAGCTGGTGAAACGCTTCGAGGACGTGGTCGTCAGCAGCCTGATCCTGGCAATGATCACCGTGCCCATGCTGCTCATCGCCCTGGGGATCAAATTGACCTCCGCCGGCCCCGTGTTTTTCCGCCAGACACGCTATGGTTTAGATGGGCGGCCGATCATGGTCTGGAAGTTTCGCAGCATGACCGTCCAGGAAAACGGCCATGAGGTGGTGCAGGCCAGCCGCAACGATTGCCGCGTAACCCCCTTCGGGGCCTTCCTGCGGCGCACGTCGCTGGACGAATTGCCTCAGTTTTTCAATGTGTTGCGCGGCGATATGTCGATCGTCGGGCCGCGTCCCCATGCAGTGGCGCACAACGAGCAGTACCGCAAGCAGGTCAACGGCTACATGTTGCGGCATAAGGTCAAGCCCGGCATCACCGGCTGGGCACAAGTCAATGGATGGCGCGGGGAGACCACGACCTTGGACAAAATGCAGAAACGCATCGAGTTCGACCTCGATTACATCGAACACTGGTCCGTCTGGCTGGACCTGAAAATCATTGCGCTGACCCTGTTCAAGGGATTCGTGCACAAAAACGCTTTCTGACTCCTACAAGACCAACACCGGAGAAACGCCTTCTCCAAGGAAGACTTTGCCATGAAGCGATCCATACTGGGTATTTTGCTGATTACCGCACTGGTCCAGGGTTGCGCCTTTGCACCCGGGCAGCACATGACCCCCGACGACGTACAGGACAAGGACACCGGCCCGGTGACCGTGGTGCCGATTACCTCGACCACCGTCAACCAGCAACGCACCATCTACAAGCCGCAGCCCATCCCTGCAGCGCTTACCAGCTACCGACCCGCCGATTACCGCATCGGGCCGGGTGACAACCTGATCATCACCGTGTGGGAACACGCCGAGCTGAACTCGCCTTCCAACCAGACCCAGGCCGAGGCCAGCGCCCGCGTGGTGCGCCTGGACGGCACGCTGTACTACCCCTACATCAACTCGATCAAGGCTGGCGGGCTGACCGTGCCCGAGTTTCGCGCCAACCTGCAGAAAGCGCTGGGCCAGTACCTGGCCGGGGCCCAGGTGGACGTGAACATCCAGTCCTATGACAGCCAGAAAGTGATCATTTCCGGGGCGGTGAAGAACCCCGGGCCGCAATCGCTGAACAACATCCCGCTGAACCTGGTGAACGCCATCAGCCGCGCGGGCGGCGAGACAAGCGACGCCAACCTGGCCAACCTGATCCTCAAGCGCGATGGGCATGAATACGTCATGGACATCGACACCTTGAACCGCACGGACTCGCGCCTGAACGAGATCTACCTGAAAGATGGCGACCAGTTGCACCTGGGCAACGACCACGCCAACAAGATCTACGTGCTGGGCGAGGTGCAGAAACCGCAGGTGATGAACTACGGCACCAGCACCTTCAACCTGATGGAAGCCCTGGGTAACGCTGGCGGCCTGAGCCAGGAAACCGCCAACGCCGAGGCCATCTACGTGATCCGCGGCGCCCAGGACGGCAACGGCCAGCCACCGACCGTGTTCTTCCTCAACGCCAAGAAGCCCACCGCCTTCCTGCTGGCGCGCCAGTTTGACCTGCGGACTTCGGACGTGGTGTTTGTGGGGCCTGCGAATATTACGCGGTGGAACCGTTTCATCAGTCAGTTGTTGCCGTCGGCTACTGTCGTAGGGACGACAGCAGCGTTTAACCACTGAGGCAGATGTTGCCCCGCGACTGATCCTGATCTTGATCTAGATCCGCCGTTGATCTGCTTTTGATCTGCTTTTGATCTGGCTCTTGACCTTGATTGTATGCCCCGTAAAGCGCCCGGGCCGACTGGAGGCGTCGATCAACGGGCTGCCCGAAGGGCCGAGGCCGCAGGCCGAAGAGACGGTAACCCGCAGGCTTCTATAGCGGGTGCCGTCTGCCCGTTGAGCGGCGCCGGAAGGAGGGGACCCGTAGCGCAGCGTAGGGCCCAAGCAGGGGCAAGCGTTTTTTGCTTACTTTTTTTGGCGTCTGAAAAAAAGTGAGTCGGCGTAAGGCCGAAACGGTCGGTGGTCTCGCCGCGAAAATGGATATGATCGAATTCGCCGAAGCAGGCTACGCCGTGGACCGCTCGGCCAACGCCTCCAGTCGGCCCTGGCGCTTTATGGGGCACACAATCAAGATCAAAGGCCGCACGGAAGCAACAGCAGTCGGCGGTGTTTCAGCTATCGCGGCTCGATTACAAACGCTCCACCCAAAAGCCCACCGGCGATCCGGTGGGCTTTTTGCGTTATATGCCTTGGCAAACTTCCGCTAGCATTAGCCTCATATCGCAATGCCAACGGAACCATCATGCTCGATGCCGCCCCCACCGAATTCGCCTCCCTGGTACTGGATAACGGCCTGCGCGTGCAGCTTCGCCATGACCCACGCCTGAAACGCGCCGCTGCAGCCTTGCGCGTGGCGGCCGGCAGCCATGACACCGACCCGGCGTTCCCGGGGTTGGCGCATTTTCTTGAGCACCTGTTCTTCCTGGGCACCGCACGCTACCAGGACGACAACGCGCTGATGCCGTTCGTCCAGCGCCACGGCGGGCAGCTGAATGCCAGCACCCGCGAGCGCACTACCGATTTCTTCTTCGAGCTGCCCGGCGAATCCTTCCCCGGCGCACTGGAGCGCCTGTGCGAGATGCTCGCCCAGCCGCGCCTGGACCGCGAATACCAGCTGCGCGAACGCGAAGTGCTGCACGCCGAGTTCATTGCCTGGAGCCGTGACCCGCAGGCGCGGCACCTGCAGTGGCTGACCGCGCCGTTGGCCGCCAGCCATCCGTTGCGGGCGTTTCATGCCGGCAACCGCTACAGCCTGCCCGTGCCGCGCGAAGCGTTCCAGTACAGCTTGCAGGCCTTCTACCAACGCTTCTACCAGGCCGGGCAGATGACCTTGAGCCTGGCCGGCCCGCAACCGCTGGACGAGCTGCGCGCGCTGGCGCAGAAAGCCGGCGCCCAGCTGCGCGCTGGCAGCCTCAGCCCGCGCAAACCCAGCCCCGCGCTGCTGGATGCGCCGCTTGCGGCCGTGGACGTGCTCGACCCCAGCCGCCTCAACCTGGTGTTCGCCTGCCAGGACGTGCCGGGCGACAGCACTACCGCCATCGATTTCCTGGCCACCTGGATCACCTCGCCGCAGCCCGGCGGCCTGCTTGCCGAGCTGCAGCGCCGCGGCCTGGTGGAAGGCCTGAGCCTGGCGCCGCTGTACTGCTTCGACGACCAGGCGGTGTTGAACATCGAATTCAAACTGACCGCCGTCGGCCAGCCGCTGCGGCCATTGATCGGCGAGCTGTGCCTGGCCTGGCTGGAGTTTTTCCAGTCCCACGACGACTGGCAGGGCCTGCGCGAGGAATACCGCCTGCTGCGCCAGCGCCGCCAGCTGGTCAGCACCGCCCTGGAACTGGCGCGCCACGACACCGAGCATTTCGGCCAGGGCCATGACCCGGCTATCGGCCAGGCCGCCATCGCGGCCCTGCGCGCTATCCTCAACCAGTTGCGCGGCGACGCCATCCTGCATGCCCCACAGGCGCGCCAGGCCACTGACACCGATGTCAAATGGCGGCTGCCGCAGCGCAACCGCTTCCTGCGGCCCAGCCGCCGCCCTGACCAGATGGTGCCGGCACCGGCCTGCCTGGACGTGGTCAGCACGCCCCAGTCCACCAGCCACGAGGGGTGCCTGTACCTGCGTTGGCGGGTGAAGTCGGCGCAACGCGCCGGCCTCTGGCGCCTGCTGGACCATAACCTCGCCAAACTGCGCGCCGAGGCCAGCCAGGCCGGCGTGCAAATGACCTTCACCAGCCTTGGCGACGACTGGCAGCTGCGCCTGTGCGGCGTGCAGGAGCCCATGCCGGCGCTGGTGGAGCAAGCATTGGAAAACCTCACCCAGCCCACCCCGGAAGTCTGGCGCCAGGCCAACCAGCTCAGCGCACCACCGCCGCAGATCCCCATCCGCGAGCTGCTCAAGCGCTTGCCCGAGCACAGCCTGGGTTATTTCCAAACGCCGTCGCGGGGCCGCGATGAGCAACTCCAGCCGCCCCTGCTGCAACGCCTGTGGCAAGACGCGCGCTGGGACGGCCTGGCCGTGGGCCTGGGCATGGGCGTCAGCCAGGCCATCAATGTGGCACTGCTGAAAATGCCCGGCCGCGCCGACACCCGCTTGTGCCAACCGCCCTTGCCGCTGCACGGGCGCACCTGGAGCCAGGTGAACACCGATTCCAACGAACAGGCGCTGCTGCTGTTCTGCCCGGCCGCCGGCGACGACATCATCGACCAGGCCGCCTGGCAGATGCTCGGCCAGCTGTGCCAGTCGCCCTTCTACCAGCGCATGCGCGTGGAGCTGCAACTGGGCTACGCGGTGTTCAGCGGCTTCCGGCAGGTGGCCGGGCGGCCTGGCCTGCTGTTCGGCGTGCAGTCGCCCAGCACGCCCATGGCGGAAATTCTCGAACACATCCAGACCTTCCTGCACAGCGTGCCGGCACTGATCCGCGCCCAGTCCGGCACTGCCCTGAGCAACCAGTACCGCGACCTTGCCGCGCGCACCAGCCTGGCCGACATGGAACTGGCCCAAGCCGCAGAGAGCCTGTGGCAGGCCCGCCTGGCGGGCCACTCGTCCGATTTCATTGACCATTTGCGCAAGGCGTTCGGGCGCCTGCGCAGTGATTCGCTGCTGCAGGCCGCCGGGCAATTGCTGGAGGCTCAAGCCGGCTGGTTGTGCCTGGCCAACGGCCCGGCAGTGGACGAAACGTGGCAGGTGGCGGGGTGATCATTACGCAGGCTGTAATGAGCTTTCTCAGCCGGGTTAATGCAATTTAACGTTTCAGTACACTGGAATTTAGTAAGATAGTCCCCTAAGCAGATGAACATCTCCCAACGGAGGTGGCTCTGATGTGTTGCACCAGTACCACTTTCATCCATCACCCAGAAGGAGTCACCCTATGTGGACCAAACCAGCTTTCACCGACCTGCGCATCGGCTTTGAAGTCACCATGTACTTCGCCAGCCGTTGATTTTTATCGCAGTACAGCGCCTCGGTCAGCCGGGGCGTTTTTATTTTTGCTGTCCATTTTGAAGTCAGACGTCACAGGCCTCCCATGTACATCCAGATTCTAGGTTCTGCCGCCGGTGGCGGTTTCCCCCAGTGGAACTGCAACTGCGTGAACTGCAAGGGCTACCGCGACGGTACCCTGAATGCCAAGGCGCGTACCCAATCCTCGATTGCCCTGTCCGATGACGGCGTGCACTGGGTCCTGTGCAACGCCTCGCCGGATATCCGCGCCCAGCTGCAGGGCTTCGCGCCCATGCAACCGGCCCGCGCCCTGCGCGACACCGGCATTAACGCCATCATCCTGCTGGACAGCCAGATCGACCACACCACCGGCCTGCTGAGCCTGCGCGAAGGCTGCCCGCACCAAGTGTGGTGCACCGACATGGTCCACCAGGACCTGACCACCGGTTTCCCATTGTTCAACATGCTCAGCCACTGGAACGGTGGCCTGCAGTGGAACCGCATCGAGCTGGAAGGCAGCTTCACCATCCCTGCCTGCCCGAACCTGCGCTTCACCCCGTTCCCGCTGCGCAGCGCCGCGCCGCCCTACTCGCCGCACCGCTTCGACCCGCACCCGGGCGACAACCTGGGCCTGCGCGTGGAAGACCTGCGCACCGGCGGCAAGCTGTTCTACGCCCCGGGCCTGGGCCAGGTGGACGACACGCTGCTGGGGCACATGGCCGATGCCGACTGCCTGCTGGTAGACGGCACGCTGTGGGAGGATGATGAAATGCAGCGCCGTGGCGTGGGTACCCGCACCGGCCGCGAGATGGGCCACCTGTGCCAGAACGGCCCTGGCGGCATGCTGGAAGTGCTGGACGGCCTGAGCAAGCCGCGCAAGGTGCTGATCCACATCAACAACACCAACCCGATACTCGATGAAGACTCGCCCGAACGCGCCGAAGTGACCCGCCGCGGCGTGGAAGTCGCCTTCGATGGCATGAGCATCGAACTGTAGGAGTGTGAGCATGACCGACGCCAAGGCAATGTCCCCGGCCGAATTCGAGCAGGCCCTGCGCGCCAAGGGTGCGTATTACCACATCTACCACCCGTACCACGTGGCGATGTATGAAGGCCGCGCCACCCGCGAGCAGATCCAGGGCTGGGTGGCCAACCGGTTCTACTACCAGGTCAACATCCCCATGAAGGACGCCGCGATCCTGGCCAACTGCCCGGACCGTGAAGTGCGCCGCGAGTGGATTCAGCGCCTGCTGGACCACGATGGCGCGCCTGGCGAGGACGGCGGCATCGAGGCCTGGCTGCGTTTGGGCCAATCGGTGGGCCTGGACCCAGACCAACTGCGCTCCCAGGAATTGGTACTGCCCGGCGTGCGCTTCGCCGTGGACGCCTACGTCAACTTCGCTCGCCGCGCCAGCTGGCAGGAAGCCGCCAGCAGCTCGCTGACCGAGCTGTTCGCCCCGCAAATCCACCAGTCGCGCCTGGACAGCTGGCCACAGCACTACCCGTGGATCGACCCGGCCGGCTACGAATACTTCCGCACCCGCCTGGGCCAGGCCCGGCGTGACGTGGAACATGGCCTGGCCATTACCCTGCAGCACTACACCACCGCGGAAGGCCAGCAGCGCATGCTGGAAATCCTGCAGTTCAAGCTCGATATCCTGTGGAGCATGCTCGACGCCATGACCATGGCCTACGAGCTGAACCGCCCGCCCTACCACAGCGTCACTGGCCAGCGCGTCTGGCACAAGGGGATAGCCTTATGAGTTTCGATCGCAACCTGACCCCAAAATGGCGGCCCGGCTACCGCTTCCAGTACGAGCCAGCGCAGAAAGGCCACGTGCTGCTCTATCCTGAAGGGATGATCAAGCTCAACGACAGCGCCAGCGCCATCGGCGGGCTGATCGATGGCCAGCGCAACGTCACCGCCATCATCGCCGAACTGGACAAGCAATTCCCCGGCGTACCCGAGCTTGGTGACGACATCGAGCAATTCATGGAGGTCGCTCGTGCAGAGCACTGGATCGAACTTGCCTGAGCTGCCGGCCAAGCCTGCGGTCGGCCTGCCCCTGTGGCTGCTGGCCGAGCTGACCTACCGCTGCCCGTTGCAGTGCCCGTACTGCTCCAACCCCCTGGACTTCGCTGCCCAGGGCAAGGAGCTGACGACCGAGCAATGGTTCAAGGTATTTCGTGAAGCCCGGGAAATGGGCGCTGCACAGATCGGTTTCTCCGGTGGCGAGCCGCTGGTGCGCCAGGACCTCGCCGAGCTGATCCGCGAGGCGCGGCAGCTGGGGTTCTACACCAACCTGATCACCTCTGGCATCGGCCTCACCGAGCAGAAGATCGCCGACTTCAAGACCGCCGGCCTCGACCATATCCAGATCAGCTTCCAGGCCAGCGACGAGCAGGTCAACAACCTGCTGGCCGGCTCGAAGAAGGCGTTCAAGCAGAAGCTGGAAATGGCCCGTGCGGTGAAAGCCCATGGCTACCCCATGGTGCTGAACTTCGTCACCCACCGGCACAACATCGACAAGATCGACCGTATCATCGAGCTGTGCATCGCGCTTGAAGCCGACTTCGTCGAGCTTGCCACCTGCCAGTTCTATGGCTGGGCCGAGCTCAACCGCCTGGGGCTGCTGCCCACCAAGGAGCAGCTGGTGCGCGCCGAGCGCATCACCAACGAGTACCGCGAAAAGCTGGCGGCCGAGGGCAACCCCTGCAAGCTGATCTTCGTCACCCCGGATTACTACGAGGAACGCCCCAAGGCGTGCATGAACGGCTGGGGCAGCATCTTCCTCACCGTGACCCCGGACGGCACCGCCCTGCCCTGCCACGGCGCGCGGCAAATGCCGATCCAGTTCCCCAACGTGCGCGAGCACAGCATGCAGCACATCTGGTACGAGTCGTTCGGTTTCAATCGCTTCCGTGGCTATGATTGGATGCCCGAGCCGTGCCGCTCCTGCGACGAGAAAGAAAAGGACTTCGGTGGCTGTCGTTGCCAGGCTTTCATGCTGACCGGCGATGCCAGCAATGCCGACCCCGTGTGCAGTAAATCCGCGGACCACGGGATCATCCTCAAGGCCCGTGAAGAGTCAGAGACTGCCACGCAGACGATCGAACAACTGGCCTTCCGAAATGAACGAAACTCGAGAATCATCGCCAAGGCCTGACCTGTTCAGCGCCGCCCAGGCCGTTGCCGCCGGCACCGATTTTGCCGAACTGGCGGTCGGCCCGGCGGGGCTGTTCTGGAACGAATTCCGCCCCCAGGACGCCGCCTGCCGGATCTGGCAGTGGCAGGGCGAACAGGCGCGCTGCCTGACCCCTGATGGCTTCAGCGTGCGCAGCCGCGTGTACGAATATGGCGGCGGTTCGTTCTGCCTGGCTGGCGACGGCCTGGTGTTCGTCAACGAAGCCGACCAGCAGCTCTACTTCCAGGACCTGGCAGGCACCGCTCCCCGCCGCCTAAGCCACAACGACTGCCGCTACGGTGGCCTGCAGGCCAACGCCGAGTGGGTATTCGCCGTGGAGGAAAGCCACCACGGCGCGCAGGTCGAACACCGCCTGGTGAGCCTTGCCCTGGCCGATGGCACACGCCAGGTGCTGGCCGCAGGCGCTGACTTCTACGCCACGCCCAGCGTCAGCGACGATGGCCAACGCCTGGCCTGGGTGGAGTGGAACCGGCCCCACCAACCCTGGACCATAACCCGCCTGATGACCTGCCGACGGCTGCCCTCGGGCGCCTGGGGGAAGCCTGAGCAAGTGGGTGGCGATCACGAACAATCGCTGCAGCAGCCGCGCTTCGATGCCGATGGCCGCCTGTGCTGCCTGTCCGACGTCGACGGCTTCTGGCAGCCCTGGGGCGAGACGGCAAACGGCTGGGCCCTGTTGCCCTCCCGCCGGGCCGACCACGCCGGGGCTCCCTGGCAGTTGGGCGCCAGTACCTGGCTGCCGCTGGCCGGTGAGCACTTCCTCGCCACCTGGTTCGAGGACGGCTTCGCCCGCCTGGGCATCTGCCAGCACGACGGCGTGATCCACGACTACAGCGGCGACTTCAGCCGCTTCCGGTGCCTGGCCATCGACGCGCAATTCATCTACGCCATCGCTGCCTCTGCCACCTGCCCGCCAGCGGTCATTGCCATCGACCGCGCCAACCGCCAGGCGCGGGTGCTGGCCGGCGGTGTGCTGCCGCTGCCCGCCGACCAGGTCAGCCGCCCGCAACCGCTGCGCTATGCCAGTGGCGACGGCCAGGCCCACGGCTTCTTCTACCAGGCCATGAACGGCGACAGCCAGCCGCCGCTGGTGGTGTTCATCCACGGCGGCCCCACCTCCGCCTGCTTCCCGGTATTCGACTCGCGCATCCAGTACTGGACCCAGCGCGGCTTCGCCGTGGCCGACCTCAACTACCGCGGCAGCAGCAGCTACGGCCGCGCCTACCGCCAGGCCCTGCACCTGCGCTGGGGCGAGGCCGACGTGCAGGACGCCTGCGCAGTAGTCAGCCACCTGGCCGACCGCGGCCTGATCAACCCCGACCAGGCGTTCATCCGCGGCGGCAGTGCCGGCGGCTACACCACCCTGTGCGCCCTGGCCTTCCACAACGTTTTCCGCGCCGGCGCCAGCCTGTACGGCGTCAGCGACCCGATTGCCCTGGGCAAGGCCACGCACAAGTTCGAGGGTGACTACCTGGACTGGCTGATCGGCGACCCGCAGCGCGACGCCGCCCGTTACCGCGAGCGCACCCCGCTATTCCACGCGGGCAACATCAAGGCGCCGGTGATTTTCTTCCAGGGTGAACTGGACGCCGTGGTCGTGCCCCAGCAGACCCGTGACATGCTCAAGGCCCTGAGGGACAACGGCCTGCCGGCCGAGGCGCACTTCTACCCGGACGAACGCCACGGCTTCCGCAAGGCGGCGAACCTGGCGCATGCGCTGGAACAGGAGTGGCGGTTTTATCGGCGGGTGATGGAGGGGTGAGGCAGGCTTGTGTCAGCCAACCGTGAGGGTGACAGGCTTGCCAATTCGGCTGAGCATCTCGCTTTTTCCGAGAGGGCCTTCAGCCGGACCGCCTCATCATGGGAAAACCCAAGATCGACGAAGACATTGCCGTCGGCTTCCGTGACATGACTGATTACATTATCTATTTTCACTTCTTGCCCGCCTCAAAAGGCTTCACCTCTGTCGAAGAGGTGGAGCCTAATCGCGGCGATCGAAAATGAATGTCAGCCGATTCGAGTTAACTCGTCAGGCATTTCTCAAATGAACGATTTCAACGTTTCGCGATGATGTACACCGCATGCACGATCCCGGGGATGTAGCCGCACAGCGTCAGCAGGATATTCAGCCAGAAGGCACCGCCGAAACCCACTTGCAGGAAGACACCCAGCGGCGGCAGCAGAATGGCGACGATAATGCGGATAAAGTCCATGGTACGGCTCCTGGAGGTTGATAACCAACTGACATCACCGTGGGCGTGGGGGTTCAACTCCGTGCCAGGTACACGCTGCTGGTGTCAAAGGAACACGTCGGCAGACACCTTGAAGCGTCGGGCCAGCGCCCGGATTTGCCGAAGGTTGAGCTGGCGCTTGCCGGCGAGGATCTCCGAAATCACCGACTGCGGACCGACCTCGTCCAGGTCAGCCTGCTTGAGCCGATGCTGGTCCATGAGAAACTTCAATACCTCGGAGCCTGAAGCCTTTGGCATGGGCCTGCGCTCAAGGTCATAGGCGGTAATGAGATCGGCCAGGTGGTCAATCAGGTCGGATAGCGGATGCTCCTCATCGCTTCCGATGAGGGAAAGAAGCTCATCCAGCGAAGCGACCAGCGCATCGTAGTCAGGCTCTGTCCTGGGCTTCGCCATCAAGGGTGAGAGCAGATGCCAATGCTCGGCAGCGAATTTGATCGAAGGGTTCAAGAGGTCTCCTCCTTCCATTTGCCTATGCCGATAACTCTCGCACAACCACGAACATCGCAAAATGCGATAAATCCGACAAACACGTAGGATGCATCCCTGGTACGCGTAATTTTACGTTCAACGCCTTTGGTTCAAGCAAAAAAAAACGCCCCGACCCAAGGGGGAATCCAGGCCGGGGCGTTGCGTAAACACGCAGACGGTACAGGGAAATCAGTGCAGGCGGTGGCTGCGCGCCCGGGCGAACGCCAGGCTCAGGCGCTGGAACAGTGGGGGTGCGGCAACCTCGTCGGGCTGCGCGACAGGAATGCTCAAGTCATCGATGATCAACAGGATGTCCAGCGCGCGGCACAGCTGTTCGACGCCCTTGAGGTAGGCATCGGCGGCAGGGCCAGCCGTGGGCTGAAGCATGATGGCGACGGTTTGTGAATCAACCGCGGCGTGCAGCGCCGGCAAGTCGCCGAACGCCAGCGCATCACCCAGCGCGTCGTCGCACACCCGGATGATCTGGCCGGCGCAGCGGCGGCGCATCGCCCCCCAGTCGAGGGCCAGGGCCATGGCGGCCTCACGGGCGCTCGCACCGGTGCCCAGCAACAGGGCCTGCTCGCAGGCTGTGGCGTGGCACAGTTGGTCGAGGCTGGGCGCCAGGCTCAGCACGTCGGCCGGCTGCGTGGTCTTTCCTATGTAAACGCCCAGTTGTCTGTGACTACCCATTGCCATCAACCTGCCTGCAACCCCTGTCAATGGCGCGTAGACTAGGCGTTTGCCGGCCGACGGGCCATTTCGATTTTCGAGCATTTTCGATAAGTGAAACTTATGGATTTTCGCCAACTGCGCTATTTCGTCGCGGTCTATGAAGAAGGCCACGTGGGCCGCGCCGCCGAGCGCCTGTCGTTGTCGCAACCTGCCCTTTCGCAGCAGATTCGCCAGCTGGAACACAGCCTCGACGTGAGCCTGTTCGAACGCGGCAACAAGCGCCTGCTCCCCACCCTGGCGGCCCACACCCTCTATAACCACGCGCTGCCACTGCTCGACGGCATGCAGAAAGCCCGCGAGGCGCTGCTGGGTTTTCGTGGCCAGGCGCTGCGTACCCTGGCCATCGGCGTGCTGCAGACCGTGCACCCGGGAATGGTGCCGCAACTGCTGGAGCGGGTGCGCAAGGCGCAGCCGCACCTGGTGATCCAGATCTACGAGCTGTCCGGCATGGAGATCGAGAAGCGCCTGCTCAATGGCTCGCTGGACATCGGCATCAGCTACCTGCCGCCGCGCCAGCCCGGCATGCACGGGGTGCTGCTGTACGAGGACGAACTGCAGCTGGTGATACCGGCAGATCACCCGTTGCGCGAGTTCAAGAAGGTGTCGGTGCGCCAGGCCGCCGAGCTGCCGATGCTGCTGCTGGGCGAGGAATTCCAGGTACGGCAGATCTGGCAGGCGCAGCTGGCCGCGCTGGGCCGCCGCGCGCAGGTGCAGGCCGAGCTGAACAACATGGCGGGCATCCTCGACAGCCTGCCCTATATGCGCCTGGCCACGGTGTTGCCCGGCCGTGCGCAGCAGATCGGCGAAGACCCGGAGCTGTTGTGGAAACCCCTCAGCGAACCGCGCGTGCCCTTGCAGGTAGGCCTGGTGTACCGCGATGCCCAGCGCCAGCAGGCGTCGGTGACGCTGCTGCGCCAGCTGCTGGAAGACGTCATAACCCCGGCACTGGGGTGAAGAACTACGGGCAATAAAAAACCCCGCCGAGGCGGGGTTTCGCAGACTGTATCCCTGACATCCGTTTCAGCCCACCGTCCAGTGGCGGGTTCCTTGCGTGTCCGTGTTCTGTTCGGCGCTTCCTGCGCGACGTCCATGAGCAAAGATTACCCTCTGGATCCATGGCGCTGGAAGGGCCTAAAGCCGTCACGGCATGTAGGAAAAAACCTACATGCCTGTCGGACTTTTAGAACTGCTCTGCGTCGAGCAGGAAAAGCGACTCACTGCCGCCCTTCACCGAGGCCGTCAGCGAGTGGATGCGCGGCAACAGGCGGGCAAAGTAGAAGCGTGCGGTGCCCAGCTTGCTGACGTAGAAGTCTTCCTGCCCTTCCTTGCCCAGCGCGGCCTTGGCCATCAGGGCCCACATGTAGGCGTAGGCGGTGTAACCGAACACGTGCAGGTACTCCACCGACGCCGCGCCAATTTCATTCGGGTCATTCTTGGCGCGGTCCAGCAGCCAGGCGGTCAGGTCATCCAGGTTCGCCACGGCCGCTGCCAGCGGCTTGGTGAACTCGGCCAATGCCGGTGCCGCAGTGTCGATGAAGTGGCGAATTTCGTCGGCGAACAGCTGGTAGAACGCACCGCCACTGCCGATCACCTTGCGGCCCACCAAGTCCAGCGCCTGGATACCGTTGGTGCCTTCGTAGATCTGGGTGATGCGCACGTCACGCACCAACTGCTCCTGGCCCCACTCGCGAATGTAGCCGTGGCCGCCGAATACCTGCTGGCCGAGTACGGTGGTTTCCAGGCCCAGGTCGGAAAGAAACGCCTTCGCCACCGGGGTCAGCAACGCCACCAGGTCCTCGGCGCGCTTGCGCACTGCCGGGTCTTCGCTGAACTTGGCGGTGTCCAGTTGCATGGCCACGTAGGTGGAGAACGCCCGGCCGCCTTCGTTGCTGGCCTTCATGGTCAGCAGCATGCGCCGCACGTCAGGGTGCACGATGATCGGGTCGGCCACCTTGTCCTTGGCCTTGGCACCCGTGGGTGAACGGCTTTGCAGGCGGTCGCGGGCATAGTCGACGGCGCTCTGGTAGGAGCGCTCGGCCGAAGCCAGGCCCTGAATGCCGACGCCCAGGCGCTCGTAGTTCATCATGGTGAACATGGCGGCCAGGCCTTTGTTCGGCTCGCCGACGATGTAACCCACGGCTTCGTCGAAGTTCATCACACAGGTCGCCGAGCCCTGCAGGCCCATCTTGTGCTCGATGGAACCACAGCTCACGGTGTTGCGCGCGCCCAGGCTGCCGTCGGCATTGACCATGAACTTGGGCACCAGGAACAGCGAGATGCCCTTGGGCCCCGCCGGCGCATCGGGCAGCTTGGCCAGCACCAGGTGGATGATGTTCTCGGTGAGGTCGTGCTCGCCACCGGTGATGAAGATTTTCGTGCCGCTGACCTTGTAGCTGCCATCGGCCTGGGGCTCGGCCTTGGTGCGGATAATGCCCAGGTCGGTACCGGCATGGGCCTCGGTCAGGCACATGGAACCCGCCCAGACACCGGCGTACATGTTCGGCAGGTAGGTCTGCTTCAGTTCCTCACTGGCGTGGGCGTGCAGCGACAGGCAGGCGCCGGAGGTGAGCATCGGGTACAGGCCGAACGCCAGGCTTGAGGAGTTGATCATCTCCTCGACCTGCGCCGACACCGCCTTGGGCATGCCCATGCCGCCGTAGGCAGGGTCGCCGCCCACGCCCACCCAACCGCCTTCGGCGTAGGTCTGGTAGGCCTGGGGGAAGCCGTCCGGGGTGCTGACCACGGTATCGTTCCAGCGGCAGCCCTGCTCGTCGCTGTTGCGGTTCAGCGGCGCGATGGTGCGGCTGGCGACCTTGCCGGCTTCTTCCAGGATAGCTTCGACGGTCTCCGCGTCCACCACTTCAGCCAGTGCCGGTAGCTGGGCCCACAAGCTGGCCACATCGAAAACTTCATTGAGGACGAAGCGCATATCGCGCAGGGGCGCTTTGTAGTCAGCCATGGCAACCTCGCAAAGGGGGACTGGGACAGTGGATAAATCCAGTGTACCCCAACAACTTTTGCGACACATAGGGTCGTCATGTGACCGAACAGTCACCAACAGTCATGGTTTTTACCCCCGTAGCAGCGGCCAAAGGCCGCGTCCAAGGTCTAAGCCGAAGCCTGGGTACGCACCGCGCCACGGCGAGTCTGGCCATAACCCACCACGCAGTTGCGGCCCGCGCCTTTGGCGCTGTAAAGCGCTTCGTCGGCAGACTTGAGTACTTCCTCCGGCGTGCGGTGGTCCACCAACCGTTCGGCCACGCCGATGCTGATGGTCACCGACACGCTGGAGGCACCGGAGCCGTGGCGGCGCTGGCGGCCCTGCTTGTCGTCCTGCGGACGGTCGGCGTTGCGCAACTGGATGTTGTAGCTGGCAATCGCCTCGCGGATGGCTTCCAGGTGCGGCATGCACTCTTCCATGGTCTTGGCCGCGAACACCAGCGCGAACTCTTCGCCGCCGTAGCGGTAGGCACGCCCGCCGCCGGTGACCTTGGACAGCTTGCTGGCCACCAGGCGCAACACCTGGTCGCCGACGTCGTGGCCGTGGGTGTCGTTGAATTTCTTGAAGTGGTCGACGTCGGTCATCGCCAGCACATAGTTGCGCCCCAGGCGCTGCATGCGCTCGTTGAGCGCGCGCCTGCCCGGCAGCCCGGTCAACTCGTCGCGGAAGGCCATCTGGTAGGCCTCGTGGGCCACTGCCGCGGCAATCATCAGCATCACCTGGCTGCACATGATGTTCAGGGTGAACGGCAGGATGAAGGTCTTGGGCAGCATCCAGAACAAACCCAGCAGCCCCACCAACTGCGCCGCATGCAGCGGCCGCGGTTCGCGCACGTATTGCACCACCAGCAGCACCGCCGCCAGGAAGAACACCGGGTAGGCCATCTGGATCAGGCTCATCCACTGCCCATGCCACGACGGCCAGCGAATCTCGGCCAGCCAATTCAACAGCGGCACCGGGAAGCTCTGCTCCAGGCCCAGCGCAGTGCTACCCACGGCCAGCAATACGGCGAAGCGCGCCACCATATCCTGGAACAGGTGCGTGCGCTCCTGCCAGGCGCCGAACAGGCCGAACAGCGCCGGCAGCAGCAGGCAGCACAGGTGGAAGGTCACCGCGGCGTCGTCGCGCACCCGCCCGTGGTCACGGTAATAGTCGGTCTGGGTGTCGAGCAGAAAGTAGGCGATGTACACCGTGACCATCAGGAACAGCTCGCGCTGGCGGCGGTACACCGCGCAGTAGGCGCCGCCCAGCAACAGCACCAGGGTGGGCAGCACGTTGAACAGCGAGGTGAAGAATACGTTGAGGTCCCTTACATACGCAGCCGCAAGCCCTGCCAGCAACAGCAGCAGTGACGGCAGGAAATGATTGAAATGGAACATGGGTGAACGTGACAAAACGGAAATCCGATACCAGGGCGAAGTTGTGGCATTGTGCCTTCACCTGTATCGGCCGTGATGCAGATTGTTTAACGTCCAAAACAATATTTTGAAGATTGGCGCCAAAAAAAAACCGCTGCCCGAAGGCAACGGTTTTCATGCAACCACCGGGGCGCTTAGTAGCTAAGGCCGAAGTGCTCTTCGTTCATGTCCATCAGGTTGTTGGCACCCGACAGAATCGCGGCCACGTGGGTACGGGTACGCGGCAGGATGCGCTGGAAGTAGAAGCGCGCGGTCTGCAGCTTGGCGGTGTAGAACGCCTCCTCGGTAGTGCCGGCAGCCAGTTTTTCGGCAGCCAGGCGCGCCATGTCGGCCCAGAAGTAGGCCAGGCAGGCGTAACCGGAGTACATCAGGTAGTCCACCGACGCGGCGCCCACTTCCTCGCGGTCCTTCATGGCGGCCATGCCGATCTTCATGGTCAGCTCGCCCCACTCCTTGTTCAGCTGTGCCAACGGGGTGACGAACTCGGTGACAGCTTCGTTGCCTTCGTTGTTCTGGCAGAACTTGTGCACGATCTTGGTGAAGCTTTTCAGCGCCTCGCCCTGGGTCATCAGCACCTTGCGGCCCAGCAGGTCGAGGGCCTGGATGCCGGTGGTGCCTTCGTACAGCATGGAAATGCGGCTGTCGCGCACGTTCTGCTCCATGCCCCACTCGGCGATGAAGCCGTGGCCACCGTAGATCTGCACGCCATGGTTGGCCGACTCGAAGCCCACCTCGGTCATGAAGGCCTTGGCGATCGGGGTCATGAAGGCCAGTAGTGCATCGGCCTTCTTCTTCTCGTCTTCATCGGTACCGTACTTGACGATGTCGACCTGCTTGGCAGTGAAGTACACCATGGCGCGGTTGCCTTCGGCGAAGGCCTTCATGGTCAGCAGCATGCGGCGCACGTCAGGGTGCACGATGATCGGGTCAGCCGCCTTGTCCGGTGCTTTCGGGCCGGTGAGCGAGCGCATCTGCAGGCGGTCACGGGCGTATTTCAGGCCACCCTGGAACGCCACCTCAGCGTGGGCCAGGCCTTGCAGCGCAGTACCCAGGCGAGCAGTGTTCATGAAGGTGAACATGCAGTTCAGGCCTTTGTTCGCCGGGCCGATCAGGAAACCGGTGGCCGCGTCGAAGTTCATCACGCAGGTGGCGTTGCCGTGAATGCCCATCTTGTGTTCGATGGAACCGCAGGTCACGGCGTTGCGCGCGCCTACGCTGCCATCGGCGTTGGTCAGGAACTTGGGCACGATGAACAGCGAGATGCCCTTGGTGCCGGCCGGTGCATCGGGCAGGCGGGCCAGCACGATGTGGATGATGTTGTCGGCCATGTCGTGTTCACCGGCCGAGATGAAGATCTTGGTGCCGGTGACTTTGTAGGAACCGTCGGCCTGTGGTTCGGCCTTGGTGCGCAGCATGCCCAGGTCGGTGCCGCAGTGCGGCTCGGTCAGGCACATGGTGCCGGTCCATTCGCCCGACACCAGCTTGGTCAGGTAGGCGTCCTGCTGCTCGGGGGTGCCGTGCTCGGAAATGGTATTCATGGCACCGTGGGACAGGCCTGGGTACATGCCCCACGACCAGTTCGACTCGCCCACCATCTCGCTCACCGCCAGGCCCAGCGACTCCGGCAGGCCTTGGCCGCCGTGCGCCACGTCATGGGCCAGGCTTGGCCAGCCGCCTTCGACGAACTGCTTGTAGGCTTCCTTGAAGCCGGTAGGCGTCTTCACGCCCGACTCGCTCCAGGTACAGCCTTCGGTGTCACCCACCCGGTTCAGCGGAGCCAGTACCTGCTCACAAAACTTGGCGCCTTCCTCAAGGATAGCGTCAACCATGTCCGGGGTAGCGTCCTGGCAAGCCGGCAGGCTTTGATAGTGCGCTTCATAGCCAAGCAGTTCGTCACGTACGAAGCGAATATCACGCAAGGGGGCCTTGTAGTCAGGCATAGCGATAAACCTCTGCTGATGAAACTGGAATGTGGTGACCGCAACAGACCAACCAGCGGTGGATGGCTCTCTGTCAAACAGTTGTTTGAAACATACGTTTACGCCCAAAAGTTGTCAAGCATCGTTCAACCAGACTACACCCGGTCAGCAGGAATTGCGCGCGCAGGGGAGTACGCCGCAGGCCATGAATGGTGCGGTGAATGATGGAAGATCAGCGAGGTAAGGAATGCAGAAATTGGGGGGCGGGGGCGGCCCCGCTGGTTGGGGGGGCCCCCAAACCGCCCGCGGGCAAGCCAGCTCCCACAGATCAGGCAGGGGTCAGGCGTAGGTGTCGATCAGGGTGCCGAGGGTTTCGCTGGCGGCTTTTTCCACTTTCAGCCCGGCTTCGACCTCGATGCGGCCCTGATTCATCTGCACGGCGCTGTTGGCCAGGTCTTGCTGGCTGATGTCGACGGACAACAGGCGCTTGGCCTGCAGGTCGGTGGACTGGTTGCTGGCCGAGGAGTTGTCCACGGCACTGCCGGCGATCTGACCGGCGGCCTGGTCGACGCGTGTCAGGCCGCTCTGGACCGCGCTCAGGCCCGCGTAATAGGCGCTGCCGCTGGAGATTTGCATTGGTAAAACCCCGGAAACATTGAGCTGATGGCCATTATTGAAGCAGACGCCGTCAAAAAACACACGTCAAAAACACTAATGGCACATTGCCTCTCCATAGACAAAATCTAATCCAGCAAATCCAGCTGCAGGTGTTCGGCAACCATGGCCGCTGAATTGATCTTCAACCGCGGCACCCGCCCCAGGCAGGGTGCTGGCAAACATTCGGCCAGGGTGGCGAGGTTTTCTTCGAGGCGCGACGTGCGCCCATCGATGACGTTCGCTACCCAGCCGGCCAGCTGCAAGCCGTCGCGGGCGATGGCCTCGGCGGTCAGCAAGGCGTGATTGATACAACCCAGGCGCACGCCTACCACCAGAATCACCGGCAGCTTCAGGGCGATGGCGAGGTCGGATAAATTCGCCTGCCCCGACAGTGGCACCCGCCAGCCACCGGCTCCTTCGATCAGGGTGAAGTCGGCCTGCTGGGCGAGAATGGCACGCATGGGTTCCAGCAGGCCCTGCACGCTCAGGCTCACCCCGGCCTCGCGGGCCGCCAGGTGCGGGGCAATGGCCGGTTCAAAGGCAATCGGGTTGACCTGGTCGTAGGGTAGCTGGATCGAGCTTTCGGCTATCAACGCCAGGGCGTCGGCGTTGCGCAGCCCCTTGGGCGTCACGTCGCAACCCGAAGCCACCGGCTTCGCCCCCAGCGTGCTCAGGCCATTGAGCCGCGCGGCGTGCAGCAAGCCGGCGGCGATGGTGGTCTTGCCGACGTCAGTGTCAGTGCCGGCGATAAAGTAGGCTGGGCCCATTTCAGTTTCCCCCGTCCAACGGCTTGCGCAACACCGCGTAGACCACCTGGTAAGTAGCCGGCAAGCCTTGCGGCTGGCGGAATTGCTCGTATGCCTGCAACAACCCGGTCATGCGCGCCCGGCCGGTCAGGCCACCGGGGCGGCCCGGGTTGAGGTTGTGTGCGCCCAGAGCCTTGAGCTCATGGGTCAGCCCACGCACATCAGGGTAGTACAACACGTGGGGAACCTGTTCCAGACTTATAACCTGCAGGCCACTGGCGCCGCACAATTGCTGGTAATCCTCGAAACGGCGGAAGCGGTTGACGTGGACCATGCCATCCACTGCCTGCCAGCTTTCGCGCAGCTCGCGCAACGTGCCCACGCACAGGCTGGCGAACGCCATCACGCCGCCGGGCCGCAGGCTGCGCCGGGCTTCACCGAGCACGGCGGCAAAATCGCTGCACCATTGCACGGCCAGGCTGGAGAACAGCAGGTCGATGCTGGCAGTCGCCAGTGGCAGGCGTTCGGCGTCCCCCACGACATAGCCCTGGGCACCGCCGAGCGGGCGTGCGTGTTGCAGCATGCCCTCGGCAATGTCCACCGCCACGCCATAGGCATCTTCAAAGGTGCCGGCCAGGGCGCGGCTGAAATAGCCGGTGCCGCTGCCCAGGTCTACCCAGCGCCGCGGTTGCAGCCCTTCGGGCAGCCGTTCGACCAGCGCGGTGCCGACGTTGCGCTGCAGTTCGGCAACGCTGTCATAACTGGCCGCGGCGCGGGAAAAGGACGCCGCCACCTGGCGCTTGTCCGGCAGGGCGCCGGGCAGCGGTGGCGTGGAGAGATCAGTCATCGGGGGACTCATGCAGAAAGGCCTGGATGGCAGCCGCCAGTTCGTGGGGGTCTTCCAGGGGGAAAGCGTGGCTGGCCGCTTCAATGAGGCCAACTTCAATATCCGGCAGCAGCGCCAGCACGTCGCCGGCCACTTCGGCCGGCACCAGCGCGTCGTGACCACCGTACAGGTGCAGTTGCGGCCCGGCATAGGCCAGAAGGGCTGCGCGAATGTCCAGCTGGGCCAGCAGCTCCAGGCCGTGCAACAGGTGTTGTGGCTGGGTAGCCGGCGCACCGGCGGCCAACAGCTTCGACACGCTGCGCGGGTCTTGCGCAGCGCCTTGGGCGCACAGCAGGCTGAAGCGCTTCAAGGTGCTTTGCGGGTTGCCACTGCAACTGGCCAGGAACGCGTCGAAGGTCTGCGCCGGCATGGCGTTGGGCCATTCGGCGCGGGCCACGAAGCAGGGGTTGCTGGCCAGGGTCACCAAGCCGCAGCAGCGGTCGCCGCGGCGCGCGGCCAGTTCGGCGGCCAGCATGCCACCCAGCGACCAGCCACCCAGCCAGCAGTCCTGCGGCACGCTGGCGTCCAGGTCATCGAGCCAGGCCGCAAGGTCGCTGCTGCCTGGCTCGGGCAGGGGTTCGATGTGCACGTGCAAGTGCTCATCCAACCCCTGCAACGCAGCCACCAACGGTTGCAGGGGCGCAGGGCCCATGCCCCAGCCCGGCAACAGAATCAGGCGATCACGCATTGCACGGCTCCAGCAACGGATAACAATCTGCCAATGCACTCAACAATAGCTGCACTTGGGCTTCGCTGTGGGCCGCCGACAGCGTCACGCGCAGGCGTGCACTGCCCGCCGGCACGGTGGGGGGGCGGATGGCGCTGACCATGATGCCGCGCTCGCGCAGTAGCTGCGACAGGCGCACAGCACGGCCGGCGTCGCCGATCAGGATCGGCTGGATGGGCGTGAAGCTGTCCATCAATTGCAGGCCGATCTGCTCGGCGCCGTGGCGGAACTGGCGAATCAGGCTGGCCAGGTGCTCGCGGCGCCAGTGCTCGGTGCGCAGCAGCTCCAGGCTCTTGAGCGTGGCGCAGGCCAGCGCTGGCGGCTGGCTGGTGGTGTAGATATAGGGCCGGGCGAACTGCACCAGCGCCTCGATCAGGTCATCACTGCCGGCCACGAAGGCCCCGGCGGTACCGAACGCCTTGCCCAGGGTGCCAACCAGCACCGGCACATCTGCAAGGCTCAGACCGTAATGCTCGACGATACCTGCGCCATGGGCACCCAGCGGGCCGAAGCCGTGGGCGTCGTCCACCATCAACCAGGCACCCTTGGCCCGCGCAGTGCTGGCCAGGGCCGGCAGGTCGGCGATGTCGCCGTCCATGCTGAACACGCCATCGGTGACCACCAGGGTATTGCCGGTGGCTTTTTCCAGGCGGCTGGCCAGGCTGGCCGGATCGTTGTGCAGGTAACGGCTGAAGCGCGCGCCGCTGAGCAGGCCGGCGTCCAGCAGCGAGGCATGGTTGAGGCGGTCCTGCAGCACCGTGTCGCCCTGCCCCACCAGCGCGGTCACCGCGCCCAGGTTGGCCATGTAGCCGGTGGAAAACAGCAGCGCCCGCGGCCGGCCGGTAAGCTCGGCCAGGGCCATTTCCAGCTCGTGGTGCGGGCCGCTATGGCCGATCACCAGGTGCGAAGCGCCACCGCCCACGCCCCAGCGCTCGGCGCCGGCGCGCCAGGCGGCAATCACCTCGGGGTGGTTGGTCAGGCCCAGGTAATCGTTGTTGCAGAAGGCCAGCAGCGGCTGGCCGTCCACCACCACTTGCGGGCCCTGGGGGCTCTCAAGCAGTGGCCGCTGGCGGTACAGGTCGGCGGCGCGGCGCTCGGCCAGACGCGCGCTGAGGTCGAAGGCCACCGGCGCTTACGCCGACGCGGCGTTGTAGAACATCTCGCCGCTCTTCTGCTCTACCAGGGCCTGCTCGATGGCGGCCTGGTGAACTTCGTCGGCGTGCTCTTCGCGGGCTTCAGGCTGGATACCCAGGCGCGCGAACAGTTGCATGTCCTTGTCGGCCTGCGGGTTGGCGGTGGTCAGCAGCTTGTCGCCGTAGAAGATCGAGTTGGCGCCGGCGAAGAACGCCAGGGCCTGCATCTGTTCGTTCATGGCTTCACGGCCGGCGGACAGGCGCACATGGGATTGCGGCATGAGGATGCGCGCCACGGCCAGCATGCGGATGAAGTCGAACGGGTCGACGTCTTCGGCGTTTTCCAGCGGCGTGCCGGCCACTTTCACCAGCATGTTGATGGGCACCGACTCCGGGTGCTCCGGCAGGTTGGCCAGCTGGATCAGCAGGCCGGCGCGGTCGTCCAGCGACTCGCCCATGCCCAGGATACCGCCCGAGCAGATCTTCATGCCGGCGTCACGCACGTAGGCCAACGTCTGCAGGCGCTCGCTGTAGGTACGGGTGGTGATGATGCTGCCGTAGAACTCGGGCGAGGTGTCGAGGTTGTGGTTGTAGTAGTCCAGGCCTGCCTCGGCCAGGGCTGCGGTCTGTTCTTTATCCAGCTTGCCCAGGGTCATGCAGGTTTCCAGGCCCATGGCCTTCACGCCCGCGACCATCTTCAGCACGTAGGGCATGTCCTTGGCCGACGGGTGTTTCCACGCCGCGCCCATGCAGAAACGGGTGGAACCGATGGCCTTGGCCCGCGCGGCCTCCTCCAGCACCTTCTGCACTTCCATCAGCTTTTCTTTTTCCAGGCCGGTGTTGTAGTGGCCGGACTGTGGGCAGTACTTGCAGTCTTCCGGGCAGGCGCCGGTCTTGATCGACAGCAGGGTCGAGACCTGCACGCGGTTGGCGTCGAAATGCGCCCGGTGCACGGTCTGGGCCTGGAACAGCAGGTCGTTGAAAGGCTGGGTGAACAAGGCCTTGACCTCGGCCAGGGACCAGTCGTGACGAAGCGTTGCAGTTGTGCTGGCGCTCATGGGCGATTCCTTGGTTATGCTTGGGCTGGCGCCAGGACAAGGGAAATGTCCACAGGCGCCACACGGATAATGGGCATATTTAAGGAAGACGCATGGACTGTCAACCGGGTCACGGAAGGCTGGTTTACAAGTGGTTAAATAATAACCAGCAATGCTTATTGTGCGACGAGCACGCCGATCAACCCTACCCCCTGTGCAGCGCCTGCGAAACCGAGCTGCCGTGGCTGAACGAGCGCTGCCTGTGCTGCGCCCTGCCGCTGCCCATCAACGGCATGCTGTGCGGCCAGTGTGCGCGCCGGGCGCCGCCGTTCAACCAGGTGGAGGTGCCCTTCCATTACGGGTTTCCGGTGGACAGCCTGATCAGCCGCTTCAAGCACCAGGCGCGCTGGCCGCTGGGGCGCCTGCTCGGGCACCTGTTGGGCCAGTGGCTGCTGGCCCGCTTCGACGACGGCCTGCCACGCCCGGATGTGCTGCTGCCAGTGCCCATGGGCCGCAAGCGCCTGCGCCAGCGTGGCTTCAACCAGGCGGCGATGCTGGCGCGCTGGCTGGGCCCGCAGCTGGGCGTGACGGTGGACGAACACGTGCTGCTGCGCCCCCATGAAACCCGCGCCCAGCAGGACCTGGACGCCCGCCAACGCCAGCGCAACCTGCTGCAGGCCTTCGCCCTGGTACCGCGTGCGCCGGTGAGCGGCCGCCACGTGGCGCTGGTCGATGATGTGCTGACCACCGGTGCCACCGCCCGCGCCCTGGCGCAGTTGCTGCTGCGTGCGGGCGCTGCGCGGGTGGACGTGTATTGCCTGGCGCGCACGCCGAAACCGGGCGCGGCTTGACTTGCCAGGCCCCGGGGTTCAACGTCGTGGGCTCGATAAAACAGACACAGCGCCACTACCGCCATGCCTTTGCCCAGCCTGCTCACCCAACACATCGCCCGCCGCCCGCAGCGCATCGCCCTGCTGCAGCACATTGCCGAACAGGGCTCGATCACCCGCGCCGCCAAGGCTGCGGGGCTCAGCTACAAGGGCGCCTGGGACGCCATCGACGAGCTCAACAACCTGGCCCACACGCCGCTGGTGGAGCGCGCCGTGGGTGGCAAGGGTGGCGGTGGCGCGCGGTTGTCCAAGGAAGGCGAGCGGGTGCTGCGCCTTTACCAGCGCCTGCAGGCGCTGCAGACCCAGGTGCTGGAAGTGGCCGAGGACGTCAGCGACCTCGACCTGCTCAGCCGCCTGATGCTGCGCACCAGCGCCCGCAACCAGCTGCAGGGCCGGGTGTGCGCCGTCACCCCTCAGGGCCGCAATGACTTGGTGGAACTGGACCTGGGCGCTGGCCTGAAGCTGAGCGCGCAGATCACCCACGAAAGCACCGAGACCCTGGAACTGGCTGACGGCGTGCAGGTGCTGGCGCTGATCAAGGCCGGTTGGCTGCGCCTGCACGACGCCAGCGGGCCGGTGCCTGTGGGCGACAACGGCCTGGTGGGCCGGGTAGAGCAGATCATCGACGACCCCGAGGGGCCGACCGAGGTGCGTGTGGGGTTGGCCAACGGGCAGACGTTGTGTGCGCTGGAGAGCGCCGCGCAGGTCGAGGAGTTGGGGTTGGTGGAGGGCAAGGAGGTGCTGGTGGCGTTTGCGCCGACGTTTGTGCTGCTGGGGACACCGCTCTAGATCGAGCAACGGCCGGACGCGGCCTGCGGCCGCTGCTACACCGTTCTCTGCGTCCCAGGCAGCACTTTGTGTTGCCAGGTGTGTACTGAAACATCCTTGTCACACCCCCTGCCTAGCGTGATCCCCCTAACCGCAGGGAGCCTGATCATGCACCTCTTACAAGACCAAGAACCCACCGACCTTGAACGCCTGACCGGCCTCACCCGCCGCCACTTCCTCGGCGCCGGCGCGCTGGGCGGCGCGGCGCTGTTCCTGGGCGGCAGCCTGCTGGCGCGCAGCGTCAATGCCGCTACAGGCACCGGCACCTTGCTGGGTTTCGACGGCATCGCCGCCGCCACCGCCGACAGCATCAGCCTGCCCCCTGGCTACCAGGCCCAGGTGTTGATCAGCTGGGGCCAGCCGCTGCATGCCGACAGCCCGGCCTTTGACCCCAGCGGCAACGGCAGCGCTGCGCATCAGGAATTGCAGTTCGGCGACAACAACGACGGCATGAGCCTGTTCCCGTTCAAGGACCAGCCCGACCGCGCCCTGCTTGCCATCAATAACGAGTACACCAACTACCGCTACCTCTATGCCCACGGCGGCCGCCCGCAATCGGCAGAAGAAGTGCGCAAGGCCCTGGCCTGCGAGGGTGTGTCGGTCATCGAGGTGCAACGCCAGGGCGGCCAGTGGCGGTTCGTCCAGGGCTCGCCCTACAACCGGCGCATCCACGGCAATTCGCCCATCGCTTTCAGCGGCCCGGCCGCCGGCCACGCGCTGCTCAAGACCGCAGCCGACCCGCAGGGCCTGAACGTGCTGGGCACCTTCCAGAACTGCGCCAACGGCAAGACGCCCTGGGGCACCTACCTCACCTGCGAGGAAAACTTCAGCGACTGCTTCGGCAGCAGCGCCGCCGCCCCCAGCTTCGACGCCGCGCAGAAACGCTATGGCCTGAGCGCCGCCAGCAAGGAAGTCGACTGGCACCCCCACGACCCACGCTTCGACGTGGCGCACACGCCCAACGAATTCAACCGCCACGGCTGGATCGTCGAGATCGACCCGTTCGACCCCGCCTCCACCCCCATCAAGCGCACCGCACTGGGCCGTTTCAAGCACGAGAACGCCGCGCTGGCGCAAACCCGTGATGGCCGCGCCGTGGTGTACATGGGCGACGACGAACGCGGCGAGTTCATCTACAAGTTCGTCAGCCGCGACCGCGTGGGCAGCGGCCAGCGCGACCTGCTCGACCACGGCACCCTGTACGTGGCGCGCTTCGACGCCGGCAGCCAGCATAAGGGCCAGGGCCAGTGGCTGGAGCTGACCCACGGCCAGCACGGCCTGGACGCCGGCAACGGCTTCGCCAGCCAGGCCGACGTGCTGATCCACGCGCGCCTGGCCGCCAGCCACCGCCAGGCCACACGCATGGACCGCCCCGAATGGATAGTGGTGAGCCCGCGCGACGGCCAGGTCTACTGCACCCTCACCAACAACAGCAAACGCGGCGAAGACGGCCAGCCGGTGGGCGGCCCCAACCCGCGGGCGAAAAACATCTACGGGCAGATCCTGCGTTGGCGCGAACAAGGCGACGACCACGGCGCCATGGCCTTCGAATGGGACCTGTTCGCCGTGGCCGGCAACCCCACGGTCCACCCTGGCAAACCCGAGGGCGGCTCCGCCAACATCACTGCCCGGAACATGTTCAACAGCCCCGATGGCCTGGGCTTCGACGACGCCGGCCGGCTGTGGATACTCACCGACGGCGACGCCAGCAACAGCGGCGACTTCGCCGGCATGGGCAACAACCAGATGCTCTGCGCCGACCCGCACAGCGGCGAAATTCGTCGCTTCATGGTTGGCCCGGTGGGCTGCGAGGTCACCGGCATCAGCTTCGCCCCCGACCAGCGCAGCCTGTTCGTGGGCATCCAGCACCCTGGCGAGAACGGCGGTTCGACCTTCCCCGAGCACCTGCCTGGCGGCAAGCCGCGCTCGTCGGTGATGGTCATCACCCGCACCGACGGCGGTGTGATCGGCGCCTGACCCCAGGCCGCGTCTGGTACGATAGCCTGCCGGACGCGGCCACCTGCCGCACGCAGGAGTCAGCATGTCCCACCCGTTTGAAACCCTCACCCCCGACCTGGTGCTGGATGCCGTCGAAAGCATCGGCTTCCTCAGCGACGCCCGCGTACTGGCGCTCAACAGCTACGAGAACCGCGTGTACCAGGTGGGCATCGAGGACGGCCAGCCGCTGATCGCCAAGTTCTACCGCCCGGACCGCTGGACCGACGCCGCCATCCTCGAAGAACACAGCTTCACCGCTGAACTGGCCGACTGCGAAGTGCCGGTGGTGGCGCCGATGATTCACGAAGGCAAGACCCTGTTCGAACACCAGGGCTTCCGCTTCACCCTGTTCCCCCGCCGTGGCGGCCGCGCGCCGGAGCCGGGCAACCTCGACCAGCTATACCGCCTGGGCCAGCTGCTGGGCCGCCTGCATGCCGTGGGCGCCACCCGGCCGTTCGAGCACCGTGAGGCGCTGGGGGTGAAGAACTTCGGCCAGGATTCGCTGGAGACCCTGCTGGAAGGCAACTTCGTGCCGCGCAGCCTGCTGCCGGCATACGAGTCGGTGGCCCGCGACCTGCTCAAGCGTGTCGAGCAGATCTACCGCGACACCCCGCACCAGAACATCCGCATGCACGGCGACTGCCACCCCGGCAACATGATGTGCCGCGACGAGATGTTCCACATCGTCGACCTCGACGACTGCCGCATGGGCCCTGCCGTGCAGGACCTGTGGATGATGCTGGCCGGCGACCGCCAGGAATGCCTGGGCCAACTGTCGGAACTGATGGACGGCTACAGCGAGTTCCACGACTTCGACCCGCGTGAACTGGCGCTGATCGAGCCGCTGCGCGCCCTGCGCCTGATGCATTACAGTGCCTGGCTGGCACGCCGTTGGGATGACCCGGCGTTCCCGCGCAGCTTCCCCTGGTTCGGCACCGAACGCTATTGGGGCGACCAGGTGCTGGCCCTGCGCGAGCAACTGGCGGCGCTCAACGAAGAGCCGCTGAAACTGTTCTGACCATAACAATCAGCAACACCGTGACCACTGCCTGGAACAACAAGGACGCTACATGCAAGCCGCCAACCCGCGCCGCGGGTACCTGCTGGGCCTGACGGCCTACACCTGCTGGGGACTGTTCCCGCTTTACTTCAAGGCCATCGAGAACGTCCCTGCCCTGGAAATCATTGTCAGCCGCGTGCTCTGGTCGGCGCTGTTCGGCTCGTTGCTGCTGGCCGCCTGGAAACACCCCGGCTGGTGGCGCGAGCTGCGTGACAACCCACGCCGGCTGGCCATCCTGGCCGGCAGTGGCGCACTGATCGCCGCCAACTGGCTGATCTACGTGTGGGCGGTGAACAACGGGCGCATGGTGGAGGCCAGCCTGGGCTACTACATCAACCCGCTGGTGAACGTGGTGCTGGGCATGCTGCTGCTGGGCGAACGGCTGCGGCGCCTGCAATGGCTGGCAGTGGGCCTGGCTGCCGTGGGTGTGGCGCAGCAGGTCTGGCTGGTGGGCAGCCTGCCCTGGGTGTCGCTGGCGCTGGCGCTGACGTTTGGCTTCTACGGCCTGATTCGCAAACAGGCGCCGGTGGCCGCGCTGCCGGGCCTGGTGGTGGAAACCTGGCTGCTGGTACCCCTGGCGCTGGGCTGGCTGGCCTTCCACCCGGGCGTGCCCAGCGCGCAGCCGGATTTCTGGCTGACCACTGATGGCTTGTGGCTGCTGGCTGCCGGCCCCATCACGCTGGTGCCACTGGTCAGCTTCAACGCCGCCGCCCGCCACCTGCCCTACACAACCCTGGGCTTCCTGCAGTACCTGGCGCCCACCCTGGTGCTGTTGCTGGCGGTGTTCAAATACCACGAGCCGCTGGGTGCCAATGCCTTGGTCGCCTTCGGTTTCATCTGGGCCGGCCTGATCATCTACAGCATCGATGCCGTGGTGAATCTGCGTCGCAAAGCCTGATCAAAAAACGCTCAAAACTCTGCAGGCCACGGTTCTCGTGGCCTGCAACGCCTTACCCCAAGGTTATCCACAGCACGATCCCCGCCGTTTGTGCACAAGCCCCTGAAATTGCTCATTTTTTGCTCATAACGCCAGGAAGCCCGGCCCGCTTGCGTCTGCGCGGTGTTCCCCCAGCTTATCCACAGGCAGGTGCAAGATAAACATGAACAACTTTCACGGCTCGGTGCGCAGCACCAGTTCCACCATCAAATCATCGGCCAGGGCCTCAAGGCGCTGCTGCAATTGCTCCACCGCCAAGGTCAGCGGCAGGCCCAGCACCGCTTCGGCGTGAAACAGCGGCTCGCTGCTCATGGGCGCGGGGCGCACGTCGGTCACCAGGCGCTCGACGTTCACGCCTTGCTCGGCGAGCAAATGGGTGATGTCGCGAACAATGCCGGGCCGGTCGTTGCCCACCAACTCCATGGCAATGGGCTTCCAGGTGCAGCTCTGTTCAATGCCGGTCTCGGCGATCAGCACGCGTATGCCCTTGGCCGACAGTGCCTGCAGGGCCGCCAGCAGTTCTTCATGGCTTTCCGCCGGCACCGCCACCCGCAGAATGCCGGCGAACTGCCCGGCCAGGCGCGACATGCGGCTTTCCAGCCAATTGCCATTGTGGTCGGCCACGCATTGGGCTATCCGTTCGACCTGCCCGGGCTTGTCCGGGGCAAAAACCGTCAATACTAAGTGCTCCACGCTGGCACCCTCTCGTTGTAGTCGGTTGAGTATAGGCAAGGGCCCGAGCGCCGCCCGGGTAGCAGCTCGGATGAAAAGCTGTGTACTGTTTTTAGATTTATCTGGAACAATTGGCCAAAGTTTTGAGAACATACGATTCGCAGTGTGACCGGTAGTCCAAAAACGGTCGCAGATCGACGTATTTAGTCTGATTTTCACAACCGCAAATCATCATGTAGTATGCCGCAGCGCGGACTACATAATGACAATCGATGTCTGCCGAAGGCGCCTGTGAAAATACGTGAAGCCTCTGGCACGCGCTTGAGGGTCTGCCCAGCCGCCCGTCAGGGCATGTTCTGGCAGCGTATTTAGAGAAGCGCTACAGGCTTTAATACAAGAGCTGAATAGCTGAGCAGAGTGAGGCAAGCAATGACTGAACACGTTCAAGTCGGTGGCCTTCAGGTCGCCAAAGTCCTGTTCGACTTCGTGAACAACGAAGCCATTCCCGGAACCGGCCTTGCGGCCGAGCAATTCTGGGCCGGGGCGGAAAAGATCATCAACGACCTCGCTCCGAAGAACAAAGCGCTACTGGCCAAACGTGACGACCTGCAAGCCCGCATCGACGGCTGGCACCAGGCACGCCAGGGCCAGGCTCATGACGCTGCGGCTTACAAGGCCTTCCTGCAGGAAATCGGTTATCTGCTGCCAGAAGCGGCTGACTTCCAGGCCTCGACGCAAAACGTCGACGAAGAAATTGCCCACATGGCCGGCCCGCAACTGGTGGTGCCGGTGATGAACGCCCGCTTTGCCCTCAACGCCTCCAACGCCCGCTGGGGTTCGCTGTACGACGCGCTGTATGGCACCGACGCCATCAGCGAGGAAGGCGGCGCCGAGAAAGGCAAGGGTTACAACAAGGTGCGTGGCGACAAGGTCATCGCCTTCGCCCGCGCCTTCCTCGATGAAGCCACGCCCCTGGCCGCCGGCTCGCACGTGGACGCCACCGGCTACAAGGTCGTGGACGGCAAGCTGGTGGTCAGCCTCAAGGGCGGCAGCAACAGCGGCCTGCGCGACGACGCCCAGCTGGTCGGTTACCAGGGCGATGCCAACGCCCCGACCGCTGTGCTGCTGAAGAACAACGGCCTGCACTTCGAGATCCAGGTCGACGCCCAAAGCCCTGTCGGCCAGACCGACGCCGCTGGCGTCAAGGACCTGCTGATGGAAGCGGCCCTGACCACCATCATGGACTGCGAAGACTCCGTCGCCGCCGTGGACGCCGATGACAAGGTGGTGATCTACCGCAACTGGCTGGGCCTGATGAAAGGCGACCTGGCCGAGCAAGTGTCCAAGGGCGGCAGCACCTTCACCCGCACCATGAACCCGGACCGCCACTACACCGCTCCCAATGGCGGCGAAGTGAAGCTGCACGGTCGCTCGCTGCTGTTCGTGCGCAACGTCGGTCACCTGATGACCATCGACGCCATCCTCGACGCCCAGGGCAACGAAGTGCCGGAAGGCATTCTCGATGGCCTGGTCACCAGCCTGGGGGCGATCCACAGCCTCAACGGCGGCAGCACCCGCAAGAACAGCCGCACCGGTTCGGTGTACATCGTCAAACCGAAGATGCACGGCCCTGAAGAAGCCGCGTTCACCAACGAACTGTTCGGCCGCATCGAAGAGGTGCTGGGCCTTGCGCACAATACCCTCAAGGTCGGCATCATGGACGAGGAACGCCGTACCACGGTGAACCTCAAGGCCTGTATCAAGGCCGCCAGCGAGCGCGTGGTGTTCATCAACACCGGTTTCCTGGACCGCACGGGCGACGAGATCCACACCTCGATGGAAACCGGCGCCGTGGTGCGCAAGGCCGCCATGAAGGCGGAAAAATGGATCGGTGCCTACGAGAACTCCAACGTCGACATCGGCCTGAAAACCGGCCTGCAGGGCCGCGCGCAGATCGGCAAGGGCATGTGGGCCATGCCCGACCTGATGGCGGCCATGCTGGAACAGAAGATCGCCCACCCGCTGGCCGGTGCCAACACCGCCTGGGTGCCGTCGCCGACCGCCGCCGCGCTGCACGCGCTGCACTACCACAAGGTTGACGTATTCGCGCGCCAGGCCGAACTGGCCAAGCGTACCCCGGCATCGGTGGACGATATCCTCACCATTCCGTTGGCGCAGGACACCAACTGGTCGGCCGAGGAAATCCAGAACGAGCTGGACAACAACAGCCAGGGCATCCTGGGTTACGTGGTGCGCTGGATCGACCAGGGCGTAGGTTGCTCGAAGGTGCCGGACATCCATGACGTAGGCCTGATGGAAGACCGCGCCACCCTGCGCATCTCCAGCCAACTGCTGGCCAACTGGCTGCGCCACGGCATTGCCAGCGAAGCGCAAATCCTGGAAAGCCTGAAGCGCATGGCCCCGGTGGTTGACCGCCAGAACGCCAACGACCCGCTGTACCGCCCGCTGGCCCCGGATTTCGACAGCAACATCGCCTTCCAGGCGGCAGTGGAGCTGGTGATTGAAGGTGCCAAGCAACCGAACGGCTACACCGAGCCGGTGCTGCACCGCAAACGCCGCGGTTTCACGCCCGGCCCCGGCCTGTAAGCCCTGACGCGGCCTGGCGGCCACTGCTACAAGCCCTGTAGCAGCGGCCGCCAGGCCGCGTCTATTCCAGCCCCAGTTCCTTTTTCGCCAGCACCACCAGGTGCCTGGTATCGATAGGCTTGAGCAGGAAATCCACCACGCTCAAGTGCATGGCAGCGATAGCGTCCTTCACCCCCGCATCCCCCGACATGATGATGATCGGCATCGCCGCGCGATCGGATTCGCGCACTTTGCGAATCAGGTCCAGCCCGGTATGCGGGGACATGCGCAGGTCAGTCACCAGCAGGCCCACGGCCTTGTTCGAAGCCAGCACCTGCAGCGCTTCGGCGGCGCTGCCGGCGGTCAGGCAGGAGATACCCTGCAGGCCGAGAATTTCGGCCAGCAGTTCGCGCGACACCTGGTCGTCGTCGACGATCAAAGCCTGCTGTGGCGGCAGATCCGGCACTTGCATGACAGCACTAAGCGCCTCGCGCTCGGCATCGCTCAAAATATCGTGATCGGACATACGCCTCTCATCATAGGGAAAACCGGATGTTCCACATCCAGTTGAGACCGCAGACGAGTGGCTTTACCTGTGCACTTCGTCGGGTCGTCACGTGAAGATCAGCATGATGTCGAGGAAACCCGCGCAGTTGAAGCATTTTTTTTAGACTTACGTCCAATGTGATCACCCGGCCATCAAGCCGACCATGTTGAACGATAAGAACAATGCGGTCATGGACATGAGTAAACCGGACGCCTATGCCCAGGCGGGCAAGACAGCAGTGCAGCAGAACATCCAGGGAACCCTGCAATTCCTGCAGCGCTATGCGCCTTTCAACCAGCTGGACCAGGCGCACCTGGCCTACCTGGTAGAGCAATGCCAGCTGCGTTTCTACGCCGCTGGCGAAAGCATCATCAAGCCGGCCGACGGGCCCGTGGAACACTTCTACATCGTCAAGCAGGGGCAAGTGGTGGGCGAACGCCCGCACACCTCGAAACGCGGCACCGAGACCACCTTTGAAATTGCCACCGGCGAATGTTTCCCGCTGGCCGCCCTGCTCGGCGAGCGGGCCACGCGCACCGAACACCTGGCGGCCCAGGACACCTTCTGCCTGCAACTGCCCAAGGCTGCGTTCATCAAGCTGTTCGCCCTGTCGGCACCCTTCCGCGACTTCGCCCTGCGCGGGGTCAGCAGCCTGCTCGACCAGGTAAACCTGCAAGTGCAGCGCCGCGCCGTGGAAACCCTGGGCACGCAGTACTCGCTGAACACCCGCCTGGGTGAGTTGGCCATGCGTCACCCGGTGACCTGCGACGCCCAGACCCCGCTGCGCCAGGCCGTGGCGCTGATGCACGAACAGCAGGTGGGCAGCATCGTCATCGTCGACGAGCGCCGTTATCCACAGGGCATTTTCACCCTGCGCGACCTGCGCCAGGTGGTGGCCAACGTCGATGCCGACTTCAACCAGCCCATCGCCCGGCACATGATTGCCGCGCCCTTCTACTTGAGCCCCGATGCCAGCGCCTTCGATGCCGCCATCGCCATGACCGAGCGGCACATCGCCCACGTCTGCCTGGTGAAGGACGGCCGCCTGTGCGGCGTGGTCAGCGAGCGCGACCTGTTCTCCCTGCAACGGGTGGACCTGGTGCACCTGGCCCGCACCATCCGCAACGCCGCGCGGCTGGAGCAACTGGTCACCCTGCGCGGCGACATCAGCCAGCTGGTGGAACGCATGCTCGCCCATGGCGCCTCGTCCACGCAGATCACCCAGATCATCACCCTGCTCAACGACCATACCGTGTGCCGGGTGATCGAGCTGGTGCTGCAGGACAAGGGCGACCCCGGCGTGCCGTTCAGCTGGCTGTGCTTCGGCAGCGAGGGCCGCCAGGAACAGACGCTGTTCACCGACCAGGACAACGGCATTCTGTTCGAGGCCCGCGACGCGGCGCATGCCGCCGAGATCCGCGGCAAGCTGCTGCCCATCGCCCACCAGATCAACCTCAACCTGGCGCAGTGCGGCTTTGCCCTGTGCCAGGGCAACATCATGGCCGGCAACCCCGAGCTGTGCCTGTCGCGCAGCGAATGGGCGCGGCGCTTCGCCGCCTTCGTGCGCGAGGCCACGTCGGAGAACCTGCTGGGCTCCAGCATCTATTTCGACCTGCGCGTGGTGTGGGGCGATGAGCAGGGCTGTGCACAACTGCGCCGGCAGATCCTCGACCAGGTGGGCGACAACCGCCTGTTCCAGCGCATGCTGGCCGAAAACGCGCTGCGCCAGCGCCCGCCAGTGGGACGTTTCCGCGAGTTCGTGCTCAGCCGCAGAGGCAGTGACAAAGCCGGCACCCTGGACCTCAAGGGCCAGGGCCTGAACCCTTTCGTCGACGGTGCGCGGTTGCTGGCCCTGGCCAACAACATCGAAGCCACCAATACCCTGCAGCGCCTGCGCCAGCTGGTGGCCAGGGAAGTCATCGACAAGCTCGACGGCGCGGCCTATGAAGAGGCCTACCACTTCATCCAGCAGACGCGCATGCAGCAGCACCAGCGCCAGACTCGCGACAACCAGGCCTGGTCGAACCGCATCGACCCCGACAGCCTCAACGACCTCGACCGGCGCATCCTGCGTGAGTCCCTACGCCAGGCCCAACGCCTGCAGGCCAGCCTGACGCTGAGGTACCAACTGTGAGCCTGTTCGCCTGGCTGCGTCCAGCAGCACCCAGCCTCAACACTGCGCAACAACTGGCCTTGCAGCGCCTCAGCGCCCCGGCCACCCTGGGCGACTGCAGCCTGCGCCAGCAACGCTGGGTGGTGCTGGACCTCGAGACCACCGGCCTCAACGTCAACCGCGACCTGCTGCTGTCCATTGGCGCGGTGGTGATCGAGGACGGCGCCATCGACCTGTCCCAGCAGTTTGAATGCACCTTGCAGCGCCCCGGCCACAAGCCCGGCCCCAGCGTGCTGCTGCATGGCCTGGGCCCCGATGCCATCGCCGCCGGCTGCGCCCCTGCCGATGGCCTGCTGGACTTCATGGACTTCGTCGGCGATAGCCCGGTGCTGGCCTTCCACGCCCCGTTCGACCAGCGCATGCTCGGCCGCGCGCTCAAGGACACCCTGGGCTACCGCCTGCAGCACAGCTTCATCGATGTGGCCGAGCTGGCGCCGCTGCTCAACCCCCAGACCGTGCTGCGCCAAGCGTCGCTGGACGACTGGATAGCCCAGTTCGGGCTGCAGGTGGACGAGCGCCACAACGCCAGCGCCGACGCCTTCGTCACTGCGCAGCTGGTGCTGATACTGCTCAGCCAGGCCCGGCGCTTGGGGCTGGACAGCCCGGCGCTGCTGATGGGGCGCCTGGCCCAGTGGCGCCGACGCCAGGCCATGCCTGGCTTGTAGGACACCTGTGGGAGCTGGCTTGCCAGCGAGCTTTTCAGCGGCCCCCCAAGAGCTCGCTGGCAAGCCAGCTCCCACACATGCCTACCGACGAACGCCAATTGCACAACGACATCATCCCTGACACAATCGCGAATAATTCTCGTTAGTTTGAACACTTGCATTCGGGGAACGTCTTGTCGTCAGCCCATAGCCCTCATGGTGAGCTGGTCGGTGCGCTTTACCGCGACCACCGTGGTTGGCTATTGGGTTGGCTGCGGCGCAACATCGCCTGCAGCCAGCGCGCCGAAGACCTCAGCCAGGACACCTTCGTGCGCCTGCTGGGCCGCGAACAGCTCAGTGCCCCGCGCGAGCCGCGGGCGTTCCTGGCCGCCATCGCCAAGGGCCTGCTGTTCGACCACTTCCGCCGCGCGGCCCTGGAACAGGCATACCTGGCCGAACTGGCGCTGATGCCCGAAGCCGAACAACCGTCCCCCGAACAACAGCAGTTGATCCTCGAAGACCTGCAGGCCATCGACCAGATGCTTGCCAGGCTGTCGAGCAAGGCGCGCAATGCCTTCCTGCTCAACCGCCTGGAAGGCCTGGGCCACGCCGAGATCGCCGAGCGCCTGGGGGTGTCGGTGCCACGGGTGCGCCAGTACCTGGCCCAGGGCATTCGCCAGTGCTACATCGCCCTGTACGGGGAGCCGACATGAGTGCCAACGGCCCGGTCTCGGCGCGCGTGCTGGACGCCGCCATCCAGTGGCAATTGTCGCTGGATGCCGGCAACCCGGCGCAGCAGGCCGAATTTGCCCGCTGGCACGCAGCCGACGAAGAACACGCCCGCGCCTGGCAACAACTGGGCATGCTCGACCAGCGCCTGCGCGTGGCCCCGGCTGCCGGCCGCAAGGCCCTGCTGGGTAGCGCCGAGAGCGCCCGCCGGCGCGTGCGCAAGCTGGGCAGCGGCCTGGCCAGCGTGGTACTGGTGCTGGGCCTGGGCACCTTCGGCCTCAAGCAATGGCTGCCGCTAGGCTATTGGCTGGCCGACGCGCGCACCGCCACCGGCGAGCAGCGCACCCTGACACTGCCCGACGGCACCCAGGTAGAGCTCAACACCCACAGCGCAATTGACGTGCGTTTCGACCAGCAGCAGCGGCTGATTGTGCTGCGCGAAGGCGAGATCATGGTGCAGACCGGCCACCTTGCCGGCGAGCAGCGCCCCTTCATCGTCGAGACCCGTGACGGCCGCCTGCGCGCCCTGGGCACGCGCTTCCTGGTGCGCCGCGAAGACCAGGGCACGCGCCTGGGTGTGCTGAAGTCCGCCGTGGCCGTGCATGCCCAGGAGTTGCCGGGCGAGATGGTGCTGCACGAGGGCCAACAGATTCTCGTGCAACGCGACGCGCTGGGTGAGGCCGTGGCCCTGCGCCCCGGCGCCGACGCCTGGACCCGCGGCATGCTGGTGGTGGACAACGCGCGCCTGGGCGACCTGGCCCACGAGCTGTCGCGCTACCGGCCCGGTTTCCTGGAAGTCAGCCCGAAAGTGGCCGACCTGCGCATCACCGGCAGCTTCCCGTTGCACGACACTGACCTGGCTTTGCGCGCCCTGCTGCCGACCCTGCCAATCCAGATCCAGCAACACACGCGCTGGTGGGTCAGCGTTGAAGAACGGCCGGAAACGCCGCCCAAGATCTAAATCTAAATTATTTTCGATCAGCCCTATCACTTTTCCAATCTCGTCCGGCACACAGGCAATTGAGAAATATTCCCTGTCAGGAGTGCCGCATGTCCCGCCCGTTCCCCTCCCTGCTGCGACCCAGCCTCATGGCTGTCGCCATCGCCCTCGCCGTGCCGCTGAGCAGCACTGCGCTGCAGGCCGCCGAGCAAGCCAGCCAACTGCGCAGCTACAACCTGCCAGCCGCGCCGCTGGCCAGCGCGCTGAACCAGATCGCCAGCGGTGCCGGCCTGGTGCTGGCCATCGAGCCGGGCCTGGTGGCGGGCAAGACCAGCGCGCCAGTGAACGGACAATTCGATGCGGCCGGCGCACTGCGCCAGGCACTGGCCGGGACCGGCCTGCAACTGGTGCAGACCAGCGCCGGCACTTTTACGTTGATCGCAGCGCCAGAAGGGACACTGGCGCTGCCTGACACCAACGTGAACGCGGCCAGCGACTCCGAAAGCGCCTGGGGCCCGGCCACCGGCTACCTGGCCACCCGCACGGCGGCAGGGACCAAGACCGACACCGCGCTGGTGGAAGCACCGCGCTCCATTTCCGTGGCCACCCGCCAGCAAATGGACGACCGCGGCGTGCAAACCCTGGAAGACGCGGTGAAATACATGCCCGGCATCGTCTCCGCCAGCTACGGCAGCGACACCCGCTACGACTGGCTGCGCGTGCGCGGCTTCGAGCCCACTCAATTCCTCGATGGCCTGCCACTGCCCAAGGGCACCTACGCCAACCCGAAAATGGAAACCTGGGACCTCGACCGCTTGTCGCTGCTGCGCGGCCCGGCTTCGTCCCTGTACGGCCAGACGCCACCCGGTGGCCTGCTGGACATGGTCAGCCGCCGCCCCAGCGAGGAGGCCAGCCACGAGATCTCGCTGCAATACGGCAGTGACAACTGGCGCCAGATCGACTTCGCCAGCACTGGCAAGATCGATGACGAAGGCAAGTTCCTCTACGGCGTCAGCGGCGTGATCCGCGACAGCGGCACGCAGATCGACCACGTCGACAACAAGCGCTACAACATCGCCCCCAGCCTGACCTGGAACATCGACCCGGACACCAAGCTGACCTTCCTCAGCCAGTTCACCCGTGACGATACCGGCACCACCAGCCAGTTCCTGCCGATCCAGGGCACCAAGATCAAGACCCAATTCGGTGACATTTCCCACCACAAGAACCTGGGCGACCCGGACTACGACTACTACGACCGCACCTACTACGCGCTCGGCTATGCCTTCGAGCACCGTTTCAACGACGTGTGGCAGTTCCACCAGAACTTGCGCTACACCAAGTCGGACCTGGCGTTCCAGACCGTCACGGTCAACTCCTACATTCCAGGCCTTCCCGGCTATACCGTGGACGCCGACGGCAACATTGGCCGCGGCACCACCAACGTCGACGAAGACATCAGCCAGTTCGCCATGGACAGCAACTTCCAGGCTGACTTCGCCACCGGCGACATCAACCACACCGTGCTGATCGGTACCGACCTGCAGCGCATCAACACCAACTACCTGTCCATCTTCGGCCAGGCAACGTCGATTAACGTGAATACCCCGGAAGTCGGCGCGGCGATCACCCGCCCTGCCCGCTCCACTGCCTATTACGACTACAACCAGAAGACCACCCAGACCGGCCTGTACGTGCAGGACCAGATGGCTTTGGACAAGTGGCGCTTCACCCTGGGCGGCCGTGAAGACTGGGTGCACACCGGCACCAAGTTCCACAACGCAGGCGATGCCACCAACACCGCGCGTGACAGCAACTTCAGCCTGAACTCGGCCGTCAGCTACGTGTTCGACTCTGGCGTGGTGCCTTACCTGTCCTACGCCGAGTCGTTCCAGCCGAGCATGGGCGCGGACATGACCAGCACCAGCTCGTTCAAGCCAACCCAGGGCAAGCAATGGGAGCTGGGCATCAAGTACCAGCCGCCGGGCAGCAAGACCCTGCTGACCGCCGCCGTGTATGACCTGACGCAGAAAAACGTCTCGGTCACCGACAGCGCCACCGGTACTGCCATCACCAGCCAGACCGGCGAGGTGAAGGTCAAAGGCCTGGAACTGGAAGCGGTCTCCGACCTGACCGACAACCTCAAGCTGATCGCCGCCTACACCCTGGCCAAGTCCGAAGTGCAGAAAGGCGACTACAAGGGCAACCGCCTGCAGCTGATGCCTAACCAGACCGCTTCGCTGTGGGCTGACTACACCTGGCATCAGGGCATGCTGGAAGGCTTCGGCATTGGTGGCGGCGCGCGCTACACCGGCAACACCTACGGCGACCAGGCCAACACCTGGCTGGGCAAGGCCGACGCCTACACCGTGTTCGACGCCTCGGCCCACTACGACCTGGGCGTGCTGTCGGGCTCGCTGAAAGGCGCGTCCCTGGGGCTGACCGCGAAGAACGTGTTCAACAAGGACTACATCAGCACCTGCGACGGTTACTATTGCTACTACGGCGACCAGCGCAGCGTGGTCGCCAGCGCCACTTACAAGTGGTAATGGCCTGATGCAATACACAAGCCGCCCTTCGGGGCGGCTTTGTCTTTTCGGACTCCTGTGAAATGAAAAGTAACACTATTCGTCGCTGGTCCTTCGTGCACACCTGGTCCAGCCTGGTTTGCACCCTGTTTCTGTTGCTGCTGGCCATCACCGGCCTGCCGCTGGTGTTCCATCACGAGATGGAAGCCCTGCTCGGCGACGCCCCGCATTACCGCGAACTGCCGGCGGACACGCCCAAGCTCGACCTGCAGCAACTGGTGCAGGCCGCCCTGGCGCACCGCCCGGGCGAGGTGGTGCAGTACTTCGGCTGGGATGAAGACCACCCCGAGGGCATGTTCGCCATCACTGCGGCCACGCCCGGCACCGAGCCCAATTCATCGCACACCTTCAGCCTCGACACGCGCACCGGCGAGGTAGTGGAAACCCCGGCGGCCAACGGCGGCTTCATGATGGTCATGCTGCGCCTGCACGTGGACATGTACGCCGGGCTGCCGGGCAAGCTGCTGCTGGCGTTCATGGGCCTGCTGTTCGTGGTGGCCATCATTTCCGGCGTGGTGCTGTACGCGCCGTTCATGGGCCGCCTGAAGTTCGCCAGCGTGCGCCGCGAACGTTCACGCCGGGTGCGCTGGCTGGACCTGCACAACCTGATCGGCGTTGTCACCCTGACCTGGGCGCTGGTGGTGGGCGTGACCGGGGTGGTCAACGCCTGCGCCGACCTGCTGATCGCCGCCTGGCGCAGCGACACCCTGAACGCCATGGTGGCGCCGTACCACGATGCCCCGCCGCTGACGCAACTGGCCCCCGCCTCGCGCCTGCTGGCCATTGCCGAAGCTGCCGCGCCGGGCATGCAGGCCGACTTCATCGCCTTCCCCGGCACGCTGTTTTCCAGCGCGCATCACTACGCGGTGTTCATGAAAGGCGCCACGCACCTGACCTCGCACCTGCTCACCCCGGTGTTGATCGACGCCAGTACCCTGGCCGTCACTGCCGTGGGCGAGCGGCCCTGGTACATGAACGCCCTGGGCCTGTCGCAGCCGCTGCACTACGGCGACTATGGCGGCCGGCCGATGCAGATCCTGTGGGCGGTGCTGGACGTGCTGACCATCGTGGTATTGGGCAGCGGCCTGTACCTGTGGTGGGTACGCCGCAAGGTGAAAGCATGAGCCGCCGCCCTTCGCGTTTCTGGCCCGTGTGGGGCATGCCGCTGCTGATTGCCCTGTTGGGCGGCGCCGGGCTGTTCGCCGCCCTGCTGGGCGACGGTGCCTGGGACCTGCTGTCGTGGATCGGCCTGGGTGTCCCGGCGGCGATCAGCGCGTATGCCTTGCGCAAGTAGCACCTGACGCGGCCTGCCGGCTGCTGCTGCGGAACTCCCCCGTGGCAGCTGCCGAAGGCTGCGTCAGCGGTCTCAAATAATGCAACAACGCCTCAGCCCACCGCCGCTCTTCACGCAACATCACCCACCTCCCGCACCTTGCCCACGCCGTACCAGTCCAGCCGGCGGGTCAACACCATGAACAGCCCGAGCATCGCGAACAACAGCAGCGAACCCATCAACAAAGCATAGTCCTCGGCGCTCAACAGCCCGAACAACAACCCATACAGCCCCGCCAGCCCAGCGCCGAAGCCCAGGCCACTGCGCCAACTGCGCAGCACGTGGCTGACGTAGAAGCCAATCAGCCCCACGCACGCCGTCGCCGACAACCCGTACGCCACGGCGAACCCCAGGTGCTCGGCCAGCGACAGCAGCAACAGGTAGAACAGCGCCAGGGCAAAGCCCACCAGCGCGTACTGCACCGGGTGAATGGCCAGGCGCCGGAGCACTTCGAACAGGAAGAAACCGGCAAAGGTCAGCGCCACGAACAGCAGCGCGTACTTGATGGCGCGGTCGGCCTTCAGGTATTGGTCCACCGGGTCCACCAGGCTCACGCCCAGGCGGGTGGCAGTGAATGTCTCGCAATGGCCGCTGCCCTGCAGGCAGGCATCCAGGCGCTCCTGCAAATTGGTGGAGAAGAACGAGGTCTGCCACTGCGCGCTGAAGCCGCTGTCATCGACGCTGCGCTGCACCGGCAGGTAGTCGCCGACAAAGCTTGGGTGCGGCCAGTCGGCCTTCAGCACTACCTTGCTCTCGCGCCCCACCGGCAACACATCGAAGCGGCCGGTACCCTGCAGGCCCAGGTCGAAGGTGACGTTCAACTGCTGTGGCCGGGCAGTGTCCAGCAGCGGCAGTTGCACGTGCACCCCGGTGCCCAGCCAGGCGATCTGCGTGCCTGGCTGGAAGTCCAGTTGCTGGCCGGCCACCTGCAGCTTCAGCCCGGCCTCGATGCCGCGAATATCGCTGATACCCACCGCCAGCCACGGTTGCTCGAACTGGTAGTCACCCACGTCGTCCACCAGGCCCAACTGCGCCGGCAGCTGGAAGTCGGCCTCCACGCGGTTGTTGGCGTGGTACAGCCGGGCCTCATAAATGCCCCGCGCGCGTAGCTCGGTGCGCAGGTCGGCGGCGAGGTCGAAGCGCTGCGGCAGGAAATACAGGCGGCCGGTGGTGTGTGAGTCTTCCTGGTAGCGCTCGCCGGTCTTTTCATCGGTCTTCCAGGTGTGCAGGGTCTTGCGGTACGGCACCACCAGTATCGGCCCGCTGACCTGCTGGTTGAAACTGGCGCTGTGGGCAATGTCGTCGATCACCCCGTCACGCCGCGCCTGGCGGTCGCTGATCAGGTTGCCGATCATGTACAGGGGGATCATCAACAGCACGATCAACGCGGCGATCATGCCGAGCTTGATACTCAGGTTTCGGTTCATTGTGGCTCGCTCCTTGGCAATGGAAGCGAGTCTGCGGCGCCTGGATGGGCATTTTATGGAGCTTGTGTGGGGTTTATGTGGAGATGCGCGTCCACGGCAACCATAGCCGCACCTGCACGCCGCCCGGAACGTTGCCGATGTGCAGGCGGCCGCCATGCAGCTGCAGCACTTCCTCAACGAAGTTCAGCCCAAGGCCGGTGCTCTTGCGCCCGGTGGCGGGCCGCGGCAACGAATAGAAGCGCTCGCTCAGGCGTGCCAGGGCGTACTCGGGAATGGCCTCGGCGTGGTTGAACAACAGCAGTTGCTGGCCATCGCTACTGAAGCACAACTGCCCGCCAGCGGGGGTGAAGTCCAGGGCGTTGTCCAGCAGGTTGCTCAGCGCCTGGCGCAGCAGGAATGGCTCACCCAGCACGCATAGCTGCGCCGGTACCTGGTTGCTCACCTGCAGGCCCGCTTGCTCGATGCGTGCGGCCTGGCCGTGCACCACGCTGTCGAACAGCGCGGCCACGGCTACCTCGCTCTCGCTTTCCAGGCCCTGGCGTTGTTCCACCATGGCCAGGTTCAGCAGGCGCTCGATCAACTGCTGCAGGCGCGTGCTTTCGCGGTCGATATTGGCCACGAAGCGCTGCTGTTGCTCGGTGGGCATCGGCCCCTGCAACAGCTCGGCGGCGCCGCGAATGGCCGCCAGCGGGCTTTTCAGCTCGTGGGTCAGGGTATGCACGTAGCGCTCCACGTAATCCTTGCCTTCGAGCTGGCTGCGCATGCGCGCCACCGCGCCGGCCAGCTGCGCCAGCTCGCCGCCGCTGTAGGCCGGCAGCGCTGCGCGGGCGCCTTCGCTGACCGCCTGGGCGTAATGGGTGAGCTTGCGCAACGAACGCGTCAGCCACCACGACAAGGCCGCCCCCACCAACAGCCCGAGCACGATCAGGCCGAGGCCGAACACCAGCAGGCGTTTTTCCGACCGGTCGATGTAGGGCTGCAACGAACGGTTGGGCTTGGCCACGGTGACCTCGCCAATGATGCGCTCGCCATCGAGGATCGGCGCGCCAACGTGCATCACCGATGAATCGGGGTCGGCCGGGTCGCTGCGGGTGGAACGTGCGCCGTACTGGCCGCGCAACGTCAGGTACACATCGTTCCAGCGCGAATAGTCCTGGCCCACGGCCTGCCCGGCGGAGTCGAGCAGCACAATGCCGCGGGCGTCGGTGACGTAGATGCGGTGGTTGACCTGGTTCTTCGCCAGGCCCCAGATCTCGGCCTTGGGCTCGCGTTGGCCATAGGCCTGCAGCACCTCGTTGAGCCGGCTCTGGCCCAGGGTGCCGGCCTTGACGTCGGCGGCCAGGATCTCGGCCAGCAGGTTGGCGGTGTCCACCAGGGTTTCTTCGGTGGACTGGCGTACCCCGGGGCGGATCTCTTCGCGCACGGTGTACAGCAGGAAGTAACCGGCCAGGCCGACAAAGAAGAAATACACCAGGAAAATGCGGATACCCAGGCGCATCAGCTGTGCGCCGGGCTGTAGCTGTAGCCGACACCGCGGTGGGTCTGGAGGGGTTCGGCGTCGGCCGCTACCTGCCGCAGTTTTGCGCGCAGGCTCTTGATGTGGCCGTCGATGCTGCGCTCGTAGCCGGCGTCGCTGGGCACGCCCACGGCGTCCAGCAGTTGCTCGCGGCTGAACACTCGCTCGGGCTGTTCCAGCAAGGCCTGCAGCAGGCGGAATTCGTGGCGGGTCAGGCCCAGGGCCTGGCCGCGGTAGGTGATCAGCACACGTTCCAGGTCAACCTGGAACAGCGCCGCTTCCGCCCTTGGCACCACCCGCTTGAGGATGGCCCGCACCCGCGCGCATACCTCGCGGGGGCTGAACGGCTTCACCACGTAATCGTCGGCGCCGATCTCCAGGCCCACCACGCGGTCGATCTCGCCATCGCGGGCGGTGAGGAAAATCACCGGCACCTCGCTGAAGCGCCGCAGCTGCTTGCAGGTCTCGAAGCCGTTGATGTCCGGCAGGCCCACGTCCAGTATCAGCAGGTCGGCCGGTTGCCGGCGCTGCTGGTCCAGCGCCGCCTGGCCGAGGCTGACCCAGGTGGTGTCGAAGCCTTCACCCTGCAAGGCGTAGATCAGGGTGTCGGCGATGGCGGCTTCGTCCTCGACGATCAGGATGTGCGGCATGGCCTCAGCACTCGGGGTCGCCAGCGGTGTAGCGGCGCGCGGGGTTCACCGCCGCGCCGAACTCGCGCAGGGCCTTGGCGCCGATCAGCAACGGGTAGTTGAAGCTGCTGCGGTCGGTGAGGTTGACCTCGATGGTGCGCTTCACATCGCCCAGGCACATTTCCAGGTCGACCACCGGGCGCTTCGCCACCTCGCTGGTCTCGCCATCCTCTTCCTCGTCGGCACGGCTCTTGATGCGGCTGATGCGCGCCACTTTGTGCTCGAACACTTTGCCGTCGGCATCGCGGGTGGCCAGGCGGAACCGCACCCAGTCCTCGCCGTCGCGCTGGAACAGCTGTATATCGCGGGCCGACAGCGATGCGGTAAGCGCGCCGGTGTCCATCTTGGCCTTGAACGTGGCCCCGCCCATTTCCGGCAGCTTGATGTTTTCATAGCGCCCGTACAGGGTCGGCTCGGCGGCCATGACCGGCAGGGCCAGCAGCGACAACAGTGCGATAACGGATTTCACCGGCGTTTTCCTCAAGGGCAGATGGGCTGCGCGCAGCATACCCAAAAAATCGTGAAACAAATGTCCATAACCATTCGGCAAGGTTGATTTGGTGTTATGCCCCGGCGTCTTTATCATTGCCGGCCACAATTACTCCAAGAGTCGTTTTATGCGTCGCCTGCTCGTCGGCAGTGTCACTACACTGCTGTGTCTGCTCAATACCCTGGTGCTGATCGTCCCGCTGATGATTTGCGCCATGTTCAAGCTGATCGCCCCCGGCCGCTCCCGTGTCCTGGCCTCCAGGGCCGTGATGTGGTTCGCCGAGACCTGGGCCGAAATCATCAAGCTGATCTTCCGCCTGTGCATCTCCACCCGCTGGGACATTCGCGGTGCCGAGAGCCTGCGCGGCGACACCTCGTACCTGGTGGTCAGCAACCATCAGTCGTGGGTCGACATACCCGCGCTGATCCAGGCGCTGAACCGGCGCACGCCGTTCTTCAAGTTCTTTCTCAAGAAGGAGCTGATCTGGGTGCCGTTCCTGGGCCTGGCCTGGTGGGCGCTGGACTACCCCTTCATGAAGCGCTACACCAAGGCGTTCCTCGACAGGCACCCGCACCTGAAGGGCAAGGACCTGGAAATAACCAAGGCCGCCTGCGAGCTGTTCAAGCACCAGCCGGTGACGGTGGTGAATTACCTGGAAGGCACCCGCTTCACCGAAGCCAAGCGCCGTGAACAGGCCTCGCCGTACCGCAACCTGCTCAAGCCCAAGGCCGGCGGCGTGGCCTTCGTGCTGGCCGCCATGGGCGCGCAGCTCGAGCGCATGCTGGACGTGACCGTGGTGTACCCGCAAGGCAGCATTCCAGGGTTCTGGAACCTGCTGTGCGGTGACGTCAAGCAGGTGATCGTCGACATCCGTGCCCGCCAGATCGACCCGGCGCTGCTGGCCGGCGACTACGAGAACGACCCGGCCTTCCGCCAGACCGTGCAGGCCTGGGTGAACCGGTTGTGGGCGGACAAGGATGCGCGAATCGAAGCGCTGCGGCTGGAGCTCGATTAACCGCCCACACCCCAGATGCCGCCCAGGCTCTTGAGCAACGTGCCGCCCACGCCCTGCTGGCCCAGGTACTGCAGGATCACCGGGGCAAACTGCCCGACCATGCTGCTGTCCATGCCCAGCTTGCCGAACGCGTTGTTCAGGTCACTGGTGTTCTTCACGTTGCCCAGGGCGCTGTCCAAGGCGCCCTTGTCAGTGCCCGACTGGCCCAGCAGGCCGCCCAGGCCGCTTACCGCATTGGCGCCAGCCACTTTATCGATACCCGGCACCTGCTTGGCCAGTTCCGAGTAATCGGCGCTGCTGAGCTTGTTCTTGGCCAGGCCCAGCATGGCGCCGGTGCCGCCCACGGCCTGTTCGGGGGTGACGTTCAACTGGGTACCGACGCTGTTCAGCAAACCGGCGGCCTGGGGCGCGGTGCTGCCCTGCTTGCCGTTCTGGATGCTGGACGCCGCGTTCACCGCATCGTTGAGGTTGAAGGCGAAGGCCGGGCTGGCCGCCAGGGCAGTCAGCGTGGCCAGGGTAATGGCGCGCATGGTGTTCATGTAATTCCCCTTGAAACAATGGTCACGGCACGCCTGGGCGCCCGCGAAAGCCTGATTTTGACTCGGTTTGCGCCGCTGTGTTCCAAAAGAGAAATAATTTCGTACAAATTGCATCCGGTCACGCTTCCCCCGCGTATATCAGGCAACGCGGCGCACAGTGGGCTAGGCTCAGTCGGCCACCCACCGGAGACCGCATCATCGATACCGATCCGCTCAGCCAGCTGCTGGCCGATTGCGCCAAGGGCAACCGCCGCGCTTTCGAAACCCTGTACCGCACCAGCAGTGCCCGCCTCCATGGCGTGGCGCTGCGCTGCGTGGGCCGCCGCGAACTGGCCGAGGAAGTGGTGCAGGAGAGCTTCGTGCGCATCTGGAACAACGCCTCGCGCTACGACGCCCGGCTGGCAGCCCCCATGACCTGGATGGTGAACATCACCCGCCACCTGGCCATCGACCTGCTGCGCCGGCGCCACGAGGTGCCGCTGGCCGAATCGCAGCTGGAAGCCTTGAGCGATGACGCCCCGTCGGCCCACGACCAATTGAACCAGGCGCGCGAGGCGGCGGCCCTGAACCGCTGCCTGGATGACCTTGAGGGCATGCAGCGGCAGTCCATCCTCACCGCCTATTTCCACGGGCTGTCCAACGCCGACCTGGCCGTGCAGCTGTCGGCGCCACTGGGCTCGGTGAAGTCCTGGATACGCCGCGGCATGGAACGCCTGCGCAGGTGCCTTGAAGCATGAATTACCAGAACCCTGCCCTGCGCCGCGCGCTGGCTGCCGACTACGCGATAGGCCTGATGGCGCCTGCCGCAAGGCGGCGCTTCGAGCAACTGCTGGCGGAAGACCGCGACTTGCAGGCCGAATTGGCAGGCTGGCAGGAAACCCTGGTGACCTTGACCGAGCCGGTTGCCGAAGAGCCGGTGCCTGCGCGGGTGTGGGAGCGAATCGTGGCACGCATCGAGCCGCAGCAACTGCATGTGCCGCCGCCGTTGCGGGTGCGTGGCTGGCTGCGCGCGGTGGCGCTTGCGGCGGCAGTGGTACTGGCCATCGGCATCGGCATGCTCTACACCGCCGACAAAGCCCACTACAGCGCCACCCTGGTGAGCACCGACAACCAACCGGCGGTGAAAATCCAGGCGCATGCGCAGTACCTGCAGGTGCAGCCGCTGAAACTGGCCAGTGCGCCGGCGCACCGCAGCATGCAGCTGTGGGCCATCCCCGCCAACGGCAAGCCGGTGTCGCTGGGGTTGATGCCGGTGGGTGGCGAGGGGCGGATCATGCTGGATGAAAGCCAGCGCAAACTGCTGGGCGAGCCCATCGCGCTGGCGATCAGCCTGGAGCCGGAAGGCGGTTCGCCCACCGGGCAACCGACCGGCCCGGTGCTTTACCACGGTCAAGTGGTCACCTTGTAGCAGCGGGCGCCCCGCCGCCGGGCCCCCCCCCCCCCCCCCCCCCGGGGGGCCGGGGGCGCGGCCCGCCCCCCCGCTGCTACGGGGCTTACGTCAGGCGGCGCTGAACAGTTTGTGCGGGTCGATGACGAATTTCTTCGGCACGCCGGCATCGAACTCGCCGTAGCCTTCAGGCGCCTGGTCCAGGGTGATGACCTGCACGCCCACTACTTCGGCGATGTTGATGCGGTCCCACATGATCGCCTGCATCAGCTGGCGGTTGTACTTCATCACCGGGGTCTGGCCGGTGTGGAAGCTGTGGGACTTGGCCCAGCCCAGGCCGAAGCGAATGCTCAGGCTGCCCATCTTCGCCGCAGCGTCCACGGCGCCCGGGTCTTCGGTGACGTACAGGCCGGGGATGCCGATCTTGCCGGCCACGCGCACCACGCCCATCAGCGAGTTGAGCACGGTAGCAGGCGCCTCATGCTGGGCGCCGGCATGGCCGTGGCCACGGGCCTCGAAGCCCACCGCGTCCACCGCGCAATCCACTTCCGGCTCGCCCAGCAGGTCGGCGATCTGTTCGTGCAGCGGGGTGTCCTTGGACAGGTCGGCAATCTCGAAACCCTGGGCCTTGGCGTGGGCCAGGCGCACCGGGTTGACGTCGCCGACGATGACGACTGCCGCGCCCAGCAAGCGGGCCGAGGCAGCGGCGGCCAGCCCAACAGGGCCAGCACCCGCGACGTACACGGTGCTGCCCGGGCCAACGCCTGCGGTCACGGCGCCGTGGTAGCCGGTAGGCAGAATGTCGGAGAGGCAGGTCAGGTCACGGATCTTCTCCATGGCCCGGTCACGGTCGCCCAGTTTCAGCAGGTTGAAATCGGCATAGGGCACCAGCACGTACTCGGCCTGGCCGCCCACCCAGTCACCCATGTCGACGTAGCCGTAGGCGCCACCGGCACGGGCCGGGTTGACGGTCAGGCACACGCCGGTGTGTTGTTCCTTGCACGAGCGGCAGCGGCCGCAGGCAACGTTGAACGGCACGGACACCAGGTCGCCGACCTTGAGGTTCTCGACGTCCTTGCCCACTTCCAGCACTTCGCCGGTGATTTCGTGGCCCAGTACCAGGCCAACCTGGGCCGTGGTGCGGCCGCGCACCATGTGTTGGTCGGAGCCGCAAATGTTGGTGGAGACAACGCGCAGAATAACGCCATGTTCAATGCGTTTTCCGCGTGGATCCTGCATTTTAGGAAAGGGAATTGTTTGTACCTCGACCTTGCCGCCACCGAGATACACCACACCGCGATTACCAGACATGCTTTCACCTCATTGTTGTATTTATTGAGATTGCGCGAATCGGGTGGGAGCGGGCTTTGCCCGCCCTCACCCGATTCGCGCCGGTATTACTCCTTACAAGACGACTGTGCGGTTGGCGTTCAGGAACACCCGCCGCTCGATATGGAAACCCACTGCCCGGGCCAGGGTCTGGCACTCGATGTCGCGACCCTTGGCAATCAGGTCCTCGGCATAATGGCTGTGGTCCACCACCTCGACGCCCTGGGCAATGATCGGCCCCTCGTCGAGGTCATTGTTGATGTAGTGCGCCGTGGCGCCTACCAGCTTCACGCCCTTGTTGTAGGCCTGGTGGTACGGCTTGGCGCCTTTGAAACCGGGCAGCAGCGAATGATGGATATTGATGGCCCAGCCATCCAGGCGGCGGCACAGCTCGGGCGACAGCACCTGCATGTAGCGGGCAAGAATCACCAGTTCCGCGCCTTTCTGTTCGATGACCTTGAGCACCTTTCGCTCCTGCGCGGGCTTGTCGTTCGGGTCCAGGGGGAAATGGTAGTAGGGAATTTCGTGCCAGCGCGCCAAAGGCTCCAGATCCGGATGGTTGGACACCACCGCCACCACGTCCATGGACAGCTGGCCAATGCGCTGGCGGTACAGCAGGTCATTCAGGCAGTGGTCGGCCTTGGAGACCATGATCACTACCTTGGGCCGGTATTGCGGGGCGGTCAGCTCGAACGCCATGCCGAACGAAGCACCACGCTCGGCCAGCCCGGCACGGAAAGATGCTTCGTCGAAGCCATCAGGCTGGCGGAACTCGACGCGGATGAAGAAGCGTGCAGACAGGCGATCGTCGAACGAATGGTGTTCGGTGACGTAGCAGCCCTGTTCGAACAGGTAGCGGGTCACCGCGTCCACCGTGCCGAGCACGCTGGGGCAGTCGGCGGTGAGAATCCAGGTGTCGGGGGCGCGGCTCATGGTAGGGCTCCAAATCGGGGGGACTGCGGACGCGGCCTGCGGCCACTGCTACGGGTGTAGCAGCGGCCGCAGGCCGCGTCAGGGCTCAGCCAACAATCTCAAGGCCATACTCGGCCGACGCGTCCTGCAGCCACAGCCACCAGTAATCGGAGAAGCTGCGGCGTACCACCAGCTCCCAGACGTCTTCGCTGGGGCGGCGGATTACCAGCTGCGACTTGGCGAACACAGTGCCCACCGCCTTGCCCACCGGGAAGTTGTCGGGGTGCACGTCGTAGCTGGTCGACTTCATCAGCACTTCACGCACGTTGGCGCCACTGAGCTCCAGCAGGCTTTGCCCGCCGCTGACGTTGACCACGGCGATATGCTGGCCGGCCAGTGCTTCGCGCAGGCGGTTCTCGGTGGCCACTTCCTCACCGGCTGGCACCACCAGCAGCCACTCATCCGGGCCCAGCCATTGCAGCGAGGTATCGCCGTTGGCAACCATGGCCAGGGCACCCGGCAGCTCCAGGCCCAGGGCCTTGAACACGCCACCGGCGAACGCCTGGTCATGGCCGTTGCCACGCAGGGTCAAATGGCCCAGCAGTTTCTTGTCGCGCAGCTTCACGCCGGCGTTCTTGCGGCCCTTGCCCACCAGCTTGTCGAGGCCTGCGTGGTGCAGCGGCGCCTCGGCCTTGGCACCCGAGGCCGGGCGTTGTTCGTATACGTTGACTGTGGTCATGGGGACACCTGTCAAAAATTCAGCAAAAGACACTGGGGGGCTGGCCTGCCAGCCCCGCATCAACGTCAAACGTTCTGTTGTTCGCCTTTGGGGTCGAAGAACACCGAGCTGCAGATTTCGGCTTCGATGAAGCTGCCGTCCACCAGCGGTGCGTAGACCTTCTCGCCCATGCGCTGCAACCCGCCCTTGACCACGGCCAGGGCAAACGAGTGGCCCATGGTCGAGCTCATGTAGCTGGAGGTCACGTGACCGACCATGCTCATGGGAATCGCCTGCTGGGTATCGAACACCAGCTGCGCGCCCTCGGGCAGTACCTTGTTCGGGTCCACGGGGCGCAGGCCCACCAGTTGCTTGCGCTGCTCACGCACGCAGTCTTCACGGTTCATGCCACGCCAGCCCAGCCACGAGAACGGCTTGGTGCGGCCTACGCACCAGCCCATGTTCAGGTCGTCCGGGGTCATGGAACCGTCGGTGTCCTGGCCGACGATGATGAAGCCCTTCTCGGCGCGCAGCACGTGCATGGTCTCGGTGCCGTACGGGGTCAGGTTGTACTGCTTGCCCGCCTCGGCAATCTGCTCCAGCACACCCATGGCGTAGTCGGCCTGGATGTTGACCTCATACGACAGCTCGCCAGTGAACGAGATACGGAACACACGGGCCGGCACGCCGCCCACCTTGCCTTCCTTCCAGGTCATGAACGGGAAGGCGTCCTTGTCCAGGTCGATGTCGGTGACATGGCTCAGCAGCTTGCGGCTGTTGGGGCCCGACAGGGTCAGGGTGGCCCAGTGGTCGGTGACCGAGGTGAAATACACCTTCAGGTCTGGCCATTCGGTCTGCTGGTAGATTTCCAGCCACTGCAGCACGCGGGCAGCGCCGCCGGTGGTGGTGGTCATCAGGAAGTGGTTGTCGGCGAGGCAGGCGGTAACGCCGTCGTCGAAGACCATCCCGTCTTCCTTGCACATCAGGCCGTAGCGGGCCTTGCCCACGTCCAGCTTGGTCCAGGCGTTGGTGTAGATGCGGTTGAGGAATTCGCGGGCGTCCGGGCCCTGGATGTCGATCTTGCCCAGGGTGGAGGCGTCCAGCAGGCCCACGCTGTCACGCACGGCCTTGCATTCGCGGGCCACGGCGGAGTGCATGTTCTCGCCACGCTTGGGGAAGTACCACGGGCGCTTCCACTGGCCGACGTCTTCGAACTCGGCGCCGTTCTTCACATGCCAGGCATGCAGGGCGGTGAAGCGCACCGGTTCGAACAGGTGGCCGCAGTGACGCCCGGCAATGGCACCGAAGGTGATCGGCGTGTAGTTGGGACGGAACATGGTGGTGCCCATCTCGGTGATCGAGATGCCACGGCTGCGCGCCGCGATGGCCAGGCCGTTAATGTTGCCCAGCTTGCCCTGGTCGGTGCCGAAGCCCAACGCGGTGTAGCGTTTCACGTGTTCAACCGACTCGAAGCCCTCGCGGGTCGCCAGTTCGATGGCGGCGGCGGTAACGTCGTTCTGCTGGTCGACGAATTGCTTCGGCGCCCGCGCAGTGGGTTTGTCGTGGGGCACCTGGAACAGCGCCACGGTGGGCTCTTCCTGACGGTTCAAGGCCTTGGGCACGGTGCCCTCGACAATCTTGAAGCCGGCCTCGGCAGCAGCGCGTGCGCCACCTTCGAAACCGTCCGACAGCGCGTCGGCCAGGTTGAACACGCCATTGATGCCGCCCACGCACACACGTTTCTGCGGGGCATCGCCGGGTACGAAGGCGAGGATGTCTTCACGCCACACCGGCTTGCCGCCCAGGTGCGATGCCAAGTGCACCACCGGGCTGTAGCCACCGGAGCTGCCGATCAGGTCGCAGTCCAGCCATTCGCCGGGGCTGGTCACTTTGTGGCCCTTGACGTCGATGGCGGCGACACGGGCAGCGGTCACGTGCTTGCTGCCACGCGATTCGATCACGGCGCTGGAAGTCAGGATGCGAATGCCCTTGGCACGCGCTTCTTCCACCAGGGCGCCGCGCGGGTTGTGGCGGGCGTCAGCCACGGCCACTACCTGCAGGCCGGCGTCGAACCAGTCCAGGGCCACACGGTAGGCGTAGTCGTTGTTGGTGGACAGCACCAGCTTCTTGCCCGGTGCCACGCCGTAGCGGCGCACGTAGGTAGAGATGGCACCGGCGAGCATGTTGCCCGGCACGTCGTTGTTGCCATAAACCAGTGGCCGCTCATGGGCACCGGCAGCCAGCACCACGCGCTTGGCACGCACACGGTGGATGCGCTGGCGCACCTGGCCAATCGGGGCGCGGTCGCCCAGGTGGTCGGTGAGGCGCTCGTGAATGGTCAGGAAGTTGTGGTCGTGGTAGCCGTTGACGGTGGCACGCGGCAGCAGCACCACGTTGGCCAGGCCCTTGAGCTCGTTGATCACCTGCACCACCCACTCGGCGGCCGGCTTGCCGTCCAGGCTTTCACGGGTGTCGAGCAGGCTGCCGCCGAACTCTTCCTGCTCATCGGCCAGGATGACGCGGGCACCGCTGCGTGCGGCAGCCAGGGCTGCGGCCAGGCCAGCAGGGCCGGCGCCGACGATCAGCACGTCGCAGTGCTGGTTGAAGTTGTCGTAGGTGTCCGGGTCGTTCTCGGTAGGCGAGCGGCCCAGGCCCGCAGCCTTGCGGATGTACTTCTCGTACGTCATCCAGAAGGACTGTGGGTACATGAAGGTCTTGTAGTAGAAGCCCGGCGGCATCAGCTTGCCGCCGACCTTGCCGAGAATGCCCATCATGTCGTTATTTACGTTCGGCCAGCCGTTGGTGCTGGTGGCCACCAGGCCCTGGTACAGCGCCTGTTGGGTGGCGCGCACGTTGGGGATCTGGGTGGCTTCAGTGGCGCCGATCTGCAGGATGGCGTTCGGCTCTTCGGTGCCGGCGGCGATGATGCCGCGTGGGCGCGAGTACTTGAAGCTGCGGCCAACGATGTCGACGCCGTTGGCCAGCAAGGCGGCGGCCAGGGTGTCGCCTTCATAGCCGGTGTAGCTCTGGCCGTTGAAGGTGAAGGTGATTTTCTTGCTGCGATCGATGCGACCGCCGCTGGACAGGCGATTGACCTGGCTCATGCTTTGTCTCCCGCGGCCGTGAATTGAGGCTTGGCGCCGATCGGATAGGTTTCGAGAATCTCGTACGTCACCGTGTCACGGGTGGCGTTGAAGTACTGGCGGCAACCGGCAGCGTGAATCCACAGCTCGTGGTGCAGGCCACGGGGGTTGTCGCGGAAGAACATGTAGTCGCCCCACTGCTCGTCGGTGCAGGCACCGGGGTCCAGCGGGCGCGGAATATGGGCCTGGCCTGAGCTGTGGAACTCTTCTTCGGAGCGCAGTTCGCCGCAATGAGGACAGAAGATATGCAACATGTAGGAGTTCTCCTGTAATTAGTGGGCGACCGCGGCAGCGCCGTGTTCGTCGATCAGCGCGCCATTGTGGAAACGCTCGATAGAAAACGGCTTGGCCAGCGGGTGCATTTCACCCTTGGCCAGGCTTGCGGCAAAGACGTTGCCCGAGCCCGGGGTGGCCTTGAAGCCGCCGGTGCCCCAACCGCAGTTGAAGAACATGTTCGGTACCGGGGTCTTGGAGATGATCGGGCAGGCGTCCGGGGTGGTGTCGACGATGCCGCCCCACTGGCGGTTCATGCGTACGCGCGAGAGCACCGGGAACATCTCGACGATGGCCTGGATGGTGTGCTCGATCACCGGGTACGAACCGCGCTGGCCGTAGCCGACCCAGCCGTCGATGCCGGCGCCGATCACCAGGTCGCCCTTGTCGGACTGGCTGATGTAGCCGTGCACGGCGTTGGACATGATGACGCTGTCGATGATGGGCTTGATCGGCTCCGACACCAGCGCCTGCAACGGGTGGGATTCCACTGGCAGGCGGAACCCGGCCAGCTTGGCCATGTGCCCGGAGTTACCGGCGGTCACCACGCCGACGCGCTTGGCGCCGATGAAGCCCTTATTGGTCTCGACGCCAATGCACACGCCGTTTTCCTTGCGGAAGCCAATCACTTCGGTCTGCTGGATCAGGTCCACGCCCAGGGCGTCGGCGGCACGGGCGAAGCCCCAGGCCACGGCGTCGTGACGGGCCACGCCGCCGCGGCGTTGCACGGTGGCGCCGATGATCGGGTAGCGGGTGTTCTTCGAGCAGTCCAGGTACGGAATTTCTTCGGCCACCTGCTTGCCGTTCAGCAGTTCGCCGTCCACGCCGTTGAGGCGGTTGGCGCTGACGCGGCGTTCCGAGTCACGCATGTCCTGCAGGGTGTGGCACAGGTTGTACACGCCGCGCTGGCTGAACATGACGTTGTAGTTGAGGTCCTGGGACAGGCCTTCCCACAGCTTCATGGCGTGCTCGTACAGGTGGGCCGATTCGTCCCACAGGTAGTTGGAGCGCACGATGGTGGTGTTGCGGGCGGTGTTGCCGCCGCCCAGCCAGCCCTTTTCCACCACCGCGACGTTGGTGATGCCGTGTTCCTTGGCCAGGTAGTAGGCCGTGGCCAGGCCGTGCCCGCCGCCGCCGACGATGACCACGTCGTAGACCTTCTTGGGCGTTGGCGTGCGCCACATGCGCTGCCAGTTTTCGTGGTGGCTGAGGGAGTGTTTGAGAAGGCCGAAGCCCGAATAACGTTGCATAGGGGGTTACTCCAGCTCAGCGGTAAACCGGGAAGTCAGCGCACAGGGCGGCGACGTTCGTGGCCACATTGGCTTCCACGTCGGCATCGCCCAGGTTGTCGAGGATGTCGCAGATCCAGCCGGCCAGGGCGGTGCACTGCGCTACCTTGAAGCCACGGCTGGTGACGGCCGGGGTGCCGATGCGCAGGCCCGAGGTCACGAAGGGCGACTGTGGGTCGTTGGGCACGGCGTTCTTGTTGACGGTGATGTGGGCGCGGCCCAGGGCGGCGTCGGCATCTTTGCCGGTCAGGCCCTGGCGGATCAGGCTGACCAGGAACAGGTGGTTGTCGGTGCCGCCGGAGACCACGTCGTAGCCACGGTCGACGAACACGGCGGCCATGGCCTGGGCGTTGTCGATGACCTGCTGCTGGTAGGCCTTGAAGCCTGGCTCCAATGCTTCCTTGAAGCACACGGCCTTGGCAGCGATGACGTGCATCAGCGGGCCGCCCTGGCCGCCGGGGAATACTGCGGCGTTGAGTTTCTTCTCCAGCGCTTCGTTGGCACGCGCCAGAATCAGGCCGCCACGGGGGCCGCGCAGGGTCTTGTGGGTGGTGGTGGTGACCACGTCGGCGAACGGAATCGGGTTGGGGTACAGGCCGGCGGCGACCAGGCCAGCCACGTGGGCCATGTCGACGAACAGGTAGGCGCCCACCTTGTCGGCGATCTCGCGGAAGCGTGGGAAGTCCAGGGTCTTGGAGTAGGCCGAGAAGCCGGCGATGATCATTTTCGGTTTGTGTTCGACGGCCAGGCGTTCCACTTCGTCGTAGTCGATCAGGCCGGTGTCGGTGTCGATGCCGTACTGCACGGCGTTGTACAGCTTGCCGCTGAAGCTGACCTTGGCACCGTGGGTCAGGTGGCCGCCGTGGGCCAGGCTCATGCCCAGCACGGTGTCGCCGGCCGACAGCAGCGCCAGGTACACCGCGGCGTTGGCTTGGCTGCCCGAGTGCGGCTGGACGTTGGCGTAGTCGGCGCCGAACAGCTGCTTGGCGCGGTCGATGGCCAGTTGCTCGACCTTGTCCACGTGCTCGCAGCCACCGTAGTAGCGCTTGCCCGGGTAGCCTTCGGCGTATTTGTTGGTCAAACCGCTGCCCTGGGCCTGCATCACGCGCTTGCTGGTGTAGTTTTCCGAGGCGATCAGCTCGATGTGATCTTCCTGCCGCTGTTCTTCGGCATTCATTGCCGCCAGCAGTGCATCGTCATAACCCTGGATCTGGTCTTGCTTGCTGAACATCGCGGTTCTCCCAGCGGCGGCGCGGCGCCTGTCGTATTGGTCGGGAGCGGCCTTCTGGCAGCCCCCTTTGAGTGCGATGGTAGGGCTGGCGCTTATAGGCCAGATGCCTGCGCGCGCCACACAAAGGTGCGTTAACGACATGGCGTGCAAAAGCCCCTGTAGCAGCGGCCGCCAGGCCGCGTCCCAGGCACCACCGTGCGAGCCGGGGACGCGGCCTGCGGCCGCTGCTACAGGTCCCCATACCCGTCGGCGACACACTGGTTTACAGTGACCGGCTACAAGATCACAAGGAACCGGCCATGAACGAGCAAAGCCAGCAGTTTGCCAGTGACAACTACTCGGGCATCTGCCCCGAAGCCTGGGCGGCCATGGAGCAGGCCAACCACGGCCACGAACGCGCCTACGGCGACGACCAGTGGACAGCGCGCGCCGCCGACCACTTCCGCCGCCTGTTCGAAACCGACTGCGAGGTGTTCTTCGCCTTCAACGGCACCGCCGCCAACTCCCTGGCGCTGTCGTCGCTGTGCCAGAGCTACCACAGCGTCATCTGCTCGGAGACCGCCCATGTCGAGACCGACGAATGCGGCGCGCCGGAGTTCTTCTCCAACGGTTCCAAGCTGCTCACCGCCCGCAGCGAGAACGGCAAGCTGACCCCGGAATCCATCCGTGAGGTGGCGCTCAAGCGCCAGGACATCCACTACCCCAAGCCACGGGTGGTCACCCTCACCCAGGCCACCGAAGTGGGCAGCGTGTACCGCCCCGAAGAGCTCAAGGCCATCAGCGCCACCTGCAAGGAACTGGGGCTGAACCTGCACATGGACGGCGCACGCTTCGCCAACGCCTGCGCCACCTTGGGCTGCTCGCCGGCGGAGCTGACGTGGAAATCGGGCGTGGACGTGCTGTGCTTCGGCGGCACCAAGAACGGCATGGCCGTGGGCGAGGCCATCCTGTTCTTCAAGCATGAACTGGCGGTGGATTTCGACTACCGCTGCAAGCAGGCCGGCCAGCTGGCCTCGAAGATGCGCTTCCTGTCGGCGCCCTGGGTGGGCCTGCTGGAAAACGACGCCTGGCTCAAGCACGCCCGCCACGCCAACCACTGCGCGCAATTGCTGAGCCAGCTGGTGGCGGACATTCCCGGCGTGGAGCTGATGTTCCCGGTGGAAGCCAACGGGGTGTTCCTGCAAATGTCGGAACCAGCCCTTGAGGCCTTGCGCGGCAAGGGCTGGCGCTTCTACACCTTCATCGGTAGCGGTGGCGCACGGTTCATGTGTTCGTGGGACACCGAAGAGGCGCGGGTTCGGCAGCTGGCGGCGGATATTCGCCAGGTGATGAGCTGATCGTCACAGTTTGAACCCGCCCATCTGCCGCGCCAGGTCGTCGGCCAGGCGGCTCAGGGCCTGGCATTCTTCACGGCCGCTGCGCACCTCGCCCGCCGTGGCCCGCGCCAGGTCGGAGATGCCCTGCACGTTGCGGTTGATCTCCTCGGTCACCGCCGTCTGCTCTTCGGTGGCGGTGGCCACCTGGTGGTTCATGTCGCTGATGCGCTCCACCTGCCCGGTAATGGCCGTCAGCGATTCGCCGGTGCGCTGGCTCGACGCCACGCCAGTACCGGTGGCCGCCTGGCCGCTGTGCATGGACGCCACGGCGTGCTCGGCGCCCTGCTTCAGGCGGCCAATCATCTTCTGAATCTCGTCGGTGGACGCCTGGGTGCGCTGCGCCAGGGTACGCACCTCGTCGGCCACCACGGCAAAGCCACGGCCCATCTCCCCTGCCCGCGCCGCTTCGATGGCTGCGTTCAGCGCCAGCAGGTTGGTCTGCTCGGAAATGCCGCGGATCACTGCCAGCACCTGGTCGATGGAACCCACCTGCTCGGCCAGTTCGCTGACTGCACCGGCGGCGCTGCCGATTTCCACCGACATGCCTTCGATGTGGGCAATGGAGCGGCCCACGATATCGCGCGCCTGCAGGGCTTCGTCCCGGGCGGTTTGCGAGGCTTCGGCAGCGCTGCCGGCGTTGCGGGCGATTTCCTGCACGGTCAGGCCCATTTCGTGCACGGCAGTGGCCACCATGTCGGTCATTTCCTGCTGCCGGCCGGCACGATCGGCGGTGTTGTCCACCACTTTTGCCACTTGGCCGACCGTGCCGCGCAGGCGCTCGCTGGTAGCCAGCACCTCGGCGATCATGTCGCGCTGGCTGCCCAGAAAGCGGTTGAAGCCACGCGCCAGGTCGCCCAGTTCGTCTGCGCGCGAATCATCCAGGCGGTGGGTCAGGTCGCCGCCACCACTGCCAATGGCAACCAGCGCTGCGGTTACCTGGCGAATCGGCCGTACCAGCCCGCGCGCCAGCAGCACCACCAGCAACAGGCACACCAGCGCCACCGCCAGGCCAATCAGGCTGGTCAGCCACATGGCCTGGCGCGCCTGGGCGTAGATCTGCGCCTCGGGCACCTCGGCCACCAGGCTCCAGTTCAGGTCGCGCAGGGGCAAGGCCAGGGCCAGGAAGTCTTCGCCATCGCGCTGGAAGCGGCCAGTGGTCAAGCTGCTGTGGCCGAGCACAGCCTTGGCCGCATCGGGGCCGATCTGTTCGGCCAGTTGCCGCTTGCCGCTGAGGTCGGCCTGCGGGTGTACCTGGATGAGGCCGTCGTTGCGCACCAGGAATACCTTGCCGCGCTCGCCGAAACTGTAGTTGTGAATCAGCTCCGACAATTCGCTCATGCTCAGGCCCAGGCCGGCGATGCCCAGGGTCTTGCCGGCCTGCTGCACGCGCAGGTCGATGAACAGCGTCGGCGCGCCGGTGGCGGTGTCGTTATCGATATTGAGGGTGCGCGGCTTGCCGCTGTCGAGGAACTGGTAGAACCAGCTGTCCTGGGGGTTGTTGCGGCTGAGGGTACGGTCCAGGCCTTTCTCGGTGTAGTAATGGTTGCTGCTGGCACTGGCAATCAACGCAGTGAACGCCTGGTGCTGGCCACGCACACCTTCGAGGTACTGAGTGAATGATGGCAATTGGGCACTATTTTCGCCCTCCGCCAGCCATTGCTGCACCAGGGTGTTGCTGGCGATGTCGTCGGCCGCAGTCAGTGGCTTGACCAGAATCCGTTCGATGTCATTGCGCATGGCCTCGATGCTGGCCGGCAAGGCTGTTTCCAACAGGTACGTCTGGGCCAGGCGGTTGACCACCACCGTGTAGATACCCACCACAATCAGGATGCTGACCAGCAGGGCCGTGCCCATGCTGAGGATCAATTGCCATTGAATACTGCGGCGCCACAACTGCATGGGTGTAACCCTCTGAATGTCTACATCGGCAAGACTGCAACAGCCGTGCCGATTGTATACATTACCCAGACGAACGGTTACACAATAGTGCAAAGGCCCCGCCGCCGCTGGCGGGGCACTTACCTTCAGCCGTGGCTGATGGTGTTCTTGATCACATCAACCGTGGCGTTGACTTGCTCTTGATAACGGTTGAGCGCTTCGCTGTGCTGCTGCTGCATTTCCAGCTGCTTGGAGCACAGGTTCAGCGCCGCCAGCACCAGCAACTTGTCGCCGATGAGGGAGGGGTACTTGCGTTTGGTCTCGGCCAACGACGCATTGAGCAGGCGAGTGGCGTCGAGCAGTTTCTGCTCTTCACCCGGCGGCGCCTTGAGCGAGTAGTCATTGCCCAGGATCGACACGACCTTGATCGACTCCTGGCCGGTACTCATGCGCTCACGGCACCAGCGCTAGCGCGCTGAACCAGGGCCTGGATACGCGAAACGGTGGAGGTCTGCTTCTCTTCCTGTTCCATCAGGGTCAGTTGCAGGGACTCGTTCTCTTCCTTGGCCTGGGCCAGTTGAGCGTTGATTTGAGCGTTGTTTTCGGTGAGGACGCGGTTCTGTTCAACCAGTTCGCTGACCAGTTGTTCCAGTTGGCTCAGAGTTGTTTCCAGCATGATGATTTCTCGGCAGGTTCAAAGGGCGGTAACGATAAAGAAAAGTCGCCGCGCAGGCCAGGGTTTATAAGGCCCCGGACCATGAAATACGCTGCGGCGACCTTCCATGGTCCAGCTCCGGGCCGAACCCGAAACAGACCCTGATGGACCGGCATATGCCCATTCGGTTCCGGCCCGGCCCCGCCCCTGCGACAAATGGCCCCTAAAGAGTTGCCCTGGATGACCGATAGGCACTGCAAGTTTCTTCAGAACGCACGGAACGCGCGCCTCCCAACTGGTACCCGCCATGTCCCTTCGCAATATGAATATCGCGCCCCGTGCGCTTTCCGGTTTCGCCTGTATCGGCGCCTTGATGATCATCCTCGGCGTGTTCGCCCTCATGCAGATGGGCAGCATCCGCAAGGCCGGTGAAAACATCGAGACCAATACCCTGCCCAGCATCGCCAACCTGGACCAGATCACCCAGCTGACCCTGCGCATGCGCGTGCTGTCCTACCGCCTGCTGGCCAACCGTGATGCCCAGACCCAGGCCGACACCCTGAAGCTGCTGGACTCGCGCAACGAACTGATCGCCAAGGCCCAGGCCGCCTACGAGCCACTGATCGCCGGCGCCGACGAACGCGCCGCCTACGGCCAGTTGAAGAACGCCCTGACCGAATACCACGAGCTGGAATCGCGCATGCGCGCCGTCAACGGCAGCAACGACCTGGACGCGCTGCGCAAGGTGGTCAACAGCGACCTGCAGGACAACTCGGCAAAGATCAACAGCGCCCTGGACAGCCTGATCACCATCAACACCCAGCAGACCGCCGACATGAACAATGCCGCGGCCGCCCAGTATTCCTCGGCCTTCACCCTGGTGGTGACCCTGCTGATCATCGCTGCGGTGCTGACCTTCCTGTTCGCCTGGCTGCTGACCCGCAGTATTGTCGTGCCGATTGACCAGGCGCTGGCCGCCGCCGAGCAGATCGCCGAAGGCAACCTGACCCGCCCTATCCATGTGGAAGGCCGCGACGAAGCCGCACGCCTGCTGATCGCCATGGAAAAGATGCAGAACAAGCTGCGCGACACCCTGCAGCGCATTTCCGGCTCGGCCACCCAGCTCGCCTCGGCCGCCGAAGAGCTGAACAGCGTTACCGACGAAAGCGCCCGTGGCCTGACCCAGCAGAACCACGAGATCGAGCAGGCGGCCACCGCTGTCAACGAGATGACCAGCGCCGTGGAAGAAGTGGCGCGCAACGCCGTCAGTACCTCGGAAGCCTCCAAGGACGCCACCAGCTCGGCCAGCGACGGCCGCGACCTGGTGCAGGAAACCGTGGGCGCCATCGAACGCATGAGCGCCGACGTGCAAAGCACCGCCGACCTGATCGGCAACCTGGCGAATGAATCCCGTGACATCGGCAAGGTGCTGGACGTGATTCGCGGCCTGGCCGACCAGACCAACCTGCTGGCGTTGAACGCCGCCATCGAAGCGGCCCGTGCCGGTGAGGCCGGCCGTGGTTTTGCCGTGGTAGCCGACGAAGTTCGCGCCCTGGCGCACCGCACCCAGCAGTCCACTGCCGAGATCGAGCGCATGATCGGCAGCATCCAGGGCGGCACCGAACAGGCCGTGAACTCGATGCGCAACAGCACCGAGCGCGCCGAGTCGACCCTCAATATCGCCAAGGGCGCGGGCATGGCCCTGGACACCATCAATGGTGCCATCGTGCAGATCAACGAGCGCAACCTGGTGATCGCCAGCGCGGCCGAAGAGCAGGCTCAAGTGGCCCGTGAAGTGGACCGCAACCTGGTGAACATTCGTGACTTGTCGGTGCAATCGGCCACCGGCGCCAACCAGACCACAGCGGCCAGCGCCGAGCTGTCGCGGTTGGCGGTGGATTTGAACAGCATGGTGGCGCGTTTCAGCCTGTAACATCCGTGGGGGGGTGGGGGGTGGCAAGCGAGCTGTTGAGGCCCTGAAACGCTCGCTGGCAAGCCAGCTCCCACAACATCAATATTCGATCCGCACATCCCCCTTCGGCACGCTGCAGCACGACAGGATATAGCCATCGGCAACGTCCTCGTCGGTAATGCCGCCGTTGTGCTCCATCTCCACTTCCCCACCCAGCTTCATCACCTTGCAGGTGCCGCAGATACCCATGCCGCAGGCCTTGGGAATCATCAGGCCGAGCTTGGCCGCAGCCGCGTGCACGGTTTCCCCCGGGGCCACGCGAATGCTCTTGCCGGCGGCAGTGAACTCCACCTGGTGCAGTTCGCTGGCATCGGGCTCCGGTGCCTCGGCGGCCTGTTCGGCATTCTCCACCGCGTCCGCCCGCGCTTCCGGCGGCGTGGCCCCGAAAGACTCCTCGTGGTAGCGCGACATGTCGTAACCGGCCGCTTCCAGCAGGCGCTTGACCGCGTTCATGTACGGCGTCGGGCCGCAGCAATAGATCTCGCGTTCCATGAAGTCGGCGGCAATCAGCTCCAGCAGCTTGTGGTTCAGGTAGCCGCGGTAGCCCGCCCATGGCTCGCCCAGGCCGTGTTTCTCGCAAATGATGTGCAGGCTGAAGTTGTCGATTCGCGACGCCATGTGTTCCAGCTCGCGGTGGTAAATGATGTCCTTGGGCGAGCGGGCGCTGTGCACGAACACCATGTCGACGTTGGCGTTGGTGTCGTAGAACCAGCGCGCCATGGACATTACCGGGGTAATGCCGACGCCGCCGCTGAGGTACAGCACCTTCGGCGCCGGGAAGTCGATGGCGTTGAACAGGCCCACCGGGCCGTGCACCGCCAGTTCCTGGCCTTCGTGCAAGGTGTCGTGCAGCCAGTTCGACACGCGCCCGCCGGGCACGCGCTTGATGGTAATGGAGAAGCTGTACGGTACCGACGGCGAGCTGGAAATGGTGTAGGAACGCATCACCGGCTGCCCTTCTATTTCCAGCTCCAGGGTCACGAACTGCCCCGGCTTGAAGAAGAACAGAATGGGCTGGTCAGCCATGAAGCAGAAGGTGCGCACGTCCCAGGTTTCCTGGATGACCTTGACGCAACGGACCACATGGCGGCCATTGGCCCATGTCTGGGTGTTTACCGGGCTCAGGAAGCTGTTCGACATGCTCATCTCCACGGCCGACTGTCGGCCTCATGGGGAAGGATTCTGCGTGGGCCGTGTCGCTGTCACTTTCCTATCTGCGACATTCACATGCTTATGGCGACCAGCCCCATGGTGCAAGGGCTGGGGCGTCGGGAATGGATTGGGCCATGTCGCCCATGGATAAGGTTCGCGGCTGCGGCGGACGCACACTCCACGGCAAATGAACCGCTGTTATCAAGCCTTGCGTTGCAAACCGTATCAGCCACTTTTCGCGGCCGCACAGATGGCCATGAGGACACACACGATGGACGTTACCGCTACCCTGAGCCTGGGCGACCCGCTGGAACCCGCACGCAAGGCCACCGCTGAGATGCTCCAGACCCGGGAGCGCACGTTTTCGCTGCCCCAGCCGTTCTATAACGACGAGCGGCTGTTCGACATCGACATGCAGGAGATCTTCCAGAAGGAATGGCTGATCGCCGGCATGACCAGCGAGATCCCCACCAAGGGCAATTTCATTACCCTGCAGATTGGCAAGAACCCGATCCTGGTGGTGCGCGGCGCCGACGGCGTGGTGCATGCCTTCCACAACGTCTGCCGCCACCGTGGCTCGCGCCTGTGCACCAGCGAAAAGGGCAAGGTGGCCAAGCTGGTGTGCCATTACCACCAGTGGACCTACGAACTGGACGGCCGCCTGCTGTTCGCCGGCACCGAGATGGGCGCCGACTTCGACATGAAGCAGTACGGCCTGAAACCTGTGAACGTGAAGACCGCCGGCGGCTACATCTTCATCAGCCTGGCCCAGAACCCACCGGCCATCGACGAGTTCCTGCGCACGCTTGAGCACTACATGGAACCCTACGACATGGAAAATACCAAGGTGGCGATCACCACCACCCTGGTGGAAAAGGCCAACTGGAAGCTGGTGCTGGAAAACAACCGCGAGTGCTACCACTGCGGCGGCTCGCACCCCGAGCTGTTGAAAACCCTGCTTGAGTGGGACGACGTCACCGACCCGCGCGCCGACCAGGCCTTCAAGGACCACGTGGCCGCCAGCGCCGCCGCCTGGGAAGCCGAGAAGATCCCCTACGCCCACGCCAGCTTCGGCCTGCGCAACCGCATCGTGCGCATGCCGCTGCTCAAGGGCACTGTGTCCATGACCCTGGACGGCAAGGTGGGCTGCAAGAAGCTGATGGGCCGCATCCAGAACCCGGACCTGGGCTCCATGCGCATCCTGCACCTGCCGCACTCCTGGAACCACTGCATGGGCGACCACATCATCGTCTTCACCGTGTGGCCCATCAGCGCCCAGGAAACCGTGGTCACCACCAAATGGCTGGTGCACAAGGACGCCGTGGAAGGCGTGGACTACGACGTGGACCGCATGCGCCAGGTGTGGGACGCCACCAACGACCAGGACCGCCGCCTGGCCGAGGAAAACCAGAAAGGCATCAACTCCACCGCCTACCAGCCAGGTCCGTACTCCAAGACCTATGAGTTTGGCGTGGTGAACTTCATCGACTGGTACAGCGAGCGCATGCTCAGCAACCTGGGGGCGGCGCCCGCGCCTTATCTCAAGGGCGTAGCCGTACACGAGTAATCTGCGATCGATGTGGGAGCTGGCTTGCCAGCGAGCCTTTCGGGCCCCAACAGCTCGCTGGCAAGCCAGCTCCCACCTTCTGATCGATTAATGATCAACTGTAGGCAACGCCACAATTTACAAGGCCTGCAGCCTTGCACCAACATCTTATCCACAGCCAGGCCCACAGCAAATGTGGGCAAGTGCTGCCCGCCTGTGCAAGAAACCCAAGAAAAACCGTGACTTATTCGGAATCACCTTCCGCAGGGCGAGTTGATCAAATATTGACCAAAACTCTGTAGGGCACGTGGTTATTGGCCTGTAGCCATGGGCGAACACCTTATCCACAGTTACGCCAACAGACTTTGTGCGCAAGTTTGACGCTCTGCCCATAGCCCTGTGGAAAACCGCTGAAACCGGCGGTTTATAGGGATTACAGCGCTTACACCAAGTCAAAACCCTCATTTTGATCAAAAAACAACCAAACCTGCGCACGCCTTGCCACACAAGGCTCCCAGCGTTACGCGAACAGATTATCCACAGAGGCACCAACAAGGATTGTGGGCAACATGGGCCGGCCACGGCGTTTTACCCACAGTGAAAACCACGGAAAAACAGCCACTTAGCCTGGTCATTTAATGATCAGGGCGCTGCAGGCCTTGATCTGTCTGGATCCTGGCGAAGCACGAACAACTTATCCACACGCTCACCCACACGGAATGTGGGCAACTGGGGCCAACACCCCCTACACCTGTCGGGGTTGTCGCGCACAAGGTCCTTGATCAATCTGTTTGCACCAATAAAAAAAGGATAACCCATGCACTCGGATAGCCTCATCGCCGCCCTCGCCATTGCCCTGCTGCTGGGCATCAGCCTCGCCAGCGCCGAGCCCCACACCGACTGGCGGCATGTGTTGCAGGTGGGCTTGCCGCTGTGCCTGGCCGGCGTGGTAACGGTGGTTTACTGGTTGCGTCGCCAGCAGCCACGGCGTGCCAGGCCGGTGCAACCACGGGGGTTGTTCATGGTGTGGGTGAATATTCGGTGGGAAGGGTTGGGGCGGCGGGATGCCTGACACGCATATCCTGTGACGCCGCCTTCGGCAGCTGCTACGGGGCACATTCCGTAGCAGCGGCCGCAGGCCGCGTCACGGGTTGGGGAATGGCTGAGCGCGTTGGTCAGCGCACCACCCCCTCCTCCACCAACAACTTCAATATCGCCTGCGCGCCTTCCTGCGCACTTACGCCCTTGAGCACCTGCCCGCCGCCACCGCTGGCCTTGGCCGTGGCGGCTTTCATGCGGTCGGCGCCGCTCTTGGCCTTGATCACTTTCAGGCGTTTGGGCCGCGGTTTGGCGGGGCTCAGTTCGGCACCTGTGGATAACGGGTCTTCGACGATTTCAACCCGGTCCACCAGGAACTGGCCGCGCTGGGCCGGGCCATAGGCGCTTTGGCGGGCCTTGGGGGCGGCGTTGTCGACGGTGGCCAGCAGCGGCAGGCGCACCTTGAGGCGCCGGCGCTGGCCGCGTGGCAGGGCTTGCAGTACCTGGGCGACGCCGTTGCTCACTGACTCCACTTCGGCAAGGCCGGTAACCAGCGGCCAGCCAAGCTTTTCCGCCAGCAGGAACGGCAGCATGCCCGAGCCTTCGCCGGTTTCCGCCTGGCTGCCGGCCAGCACCAGTTGCGCGCCGACATCGTGCAGGTAGTTGGCCAAGGCCGGCAGCACGTCGCTGCCAGGCGGTTGTTCGAGCACGTCCATGTGCGCCAGGCCCATGCCCAGGTAGCTGCGCAGGGCGGGCTCGCGGACGTCGCCGGCGTGCACCACCTGCAAGTTATCCCCCGCCAGCTGCAGGCCCAGTTCCACCGCGCGGGCATCCTGCTCGGCGCGGCGGCTGCGGCCGGAGGTGGGGTGAGCGCCGACGGAGACCAGGCTGACGACTTTCATGTTCATGTGCACCTCAGGCGGCATCGCGCTTGGCTTGGTTACGGTAGGCGTCCACGGCGGCGATCAGCGCCTTGAGCAGCTCGCCGCTGTCGCCGATCACCGAGAGGTCGGCGCGCTTGATCATGTCGCAACCGGGGTCGAGGTTGATGGCGATGACCTTGTCGCAAGCGCCAATGCCCTGCAGGTGCTGGATGGCGCCGGAGATACCGACGGCCACGTACACGCGCGCCGTGACCCAGGTGCCGCTGGCGCCCACCTGGCGGTCGCGGGTCATGAAGCCATCGTCCACGGCCACCCGCGAGGCGCCTTCGGTGGCGCCCAAGGCTGCGGCGGTGTTGTGGAACAGCTGCCAGTCGCGCACGCCGTTGCCGCCGGAGAAGATGAACTCGGCCTCGGCCATGGGAATGGCGGCCGGGTCCACGGCCACCGCGCCCAGGTCTTCGATGCGCGACAGGCTGCGCGCCACGCTTGTGGATAACTGCACCGGCAGCGCCTCGTGACGGGTTTCGTCCACCGGCTCGGCGCATTCGGCCGCAGCCAGGATCAGCCGTGGCAAGGCGCGGCTGATGTCCTGCTGGCCGGCGCCAGCGCGGCCCACGCAGCGGCCATCCTTGACCTGCCAGATGCGTGTCGCCGGGCGTTCGCCCAGGCTGGCACCCAGGCGCCGGCCCAGCTCGCCGCCACCGCTGCGGCTGTCGGGCAGCAGCCAGTGGCGCGGGTTGAACTGGTTATCCACGGCACGCAGGCCCTGGATGCGTTGCTCGGGGGCATAGCCGTCGTATTCGTCGCCGCTGATTTCAAGCAGGCGGTCGACCCCGGCGGTGGAGAAGGCGCTTTCCTTGTGCTCGCCAAAGACAATCGCCAGCACCGCCCCGTCGCTGCCCGCGAGCTGATGGGCCAGGCCCAGCAGGTCGCGGTCGTGACTGCTCAGGCGGCCGCCGACCATGTCCGGCACCACGGCAATGTAGAACGCAGGTTCGATGACCCGGTGCAACGGCAACAGCACCTCGACAGCCGCCGAACGCTTGCTCGCGCCGCCCTGTTGCGCGCCGCTGCGGTCGATGCGCTTGATGCCGTTGGGGCCGATGAAGCCCACGGCATGGGGGTTCTTGCGGATGACGCCCGCAGGCCCCATCCAGGACGCCTGCACCGGCTGCATGGCCGCGTGCAGCGGGTGCAGGCGGTTGCGGGCAATTCTCTCGGCCCGCGGGTCACGGCGGATAATGTCGCTCATCAGTGCACCTCCGCAGGGATACGTTTAGCCGGCGTTGGCTTTGCCGTCGCTGCCTCTTCCACCAGCGCATCAGCCACCAGTTCGGCGATGTCCTTGATCAAAGGGCGGGGCTCGACGACGCCTTCCAGCATGGCCGTGCACTGTGGGCAACCCACGGCCACAAGCTCGGCCTGGGTCTCGCGGATGTCGTCCATGCGCATGTCGGGAATACGCTGCTTGCCGGGGATGTCGGTGATCGGCGCGCCGCCACCGCCGCCGCAGCAGCGTGAACGGAAACCGGAACGCTGCATTTCGCGCACCTCGATGCCCAGGGCCTTGAGCACGTCGCGCGGGGCCTGGTACTCGCCGTTGTAGCGGCCCAGGTAGCACGGGTCGTGGTAAGTAACGCTACCGCCCTTGTGCTGGCCCAGGGTGAGTTTGCCGCTGGTAACCAGTTCGGCCATGAAGGTGCTGTGGTGCTGCACGTCGTACTTGCCGTTGAAGGCACCGTATTCGTTCTTCAGCACGTGGAAGCTGTGCGGGTCGCAGGTGACGATGCGGCTGAAGCTGTACTTGGCCAGGGTCTGGATGTTGCGCTTGGCCAAGTGCTGGAATGTCGCCTCGTCGCCCAGGCGGCGGGCTACGTCACCGCTGTCGCGCTCTTCCAGGCCCAGCACGGCGAAGTCGACCTTGGCCGCCTTCAGCACTTTGACGAAGGCGCGCAGGGTGCGCTGGTTGCGCATGTCGAAGGCACCGTCACCGACCCAGAACAGCACGTCGGCGGTCTTCTTCTCGCTCATCACGTTGAGGTTCAGGTCGGCCGCCCAGTTCATCCGGCCGCCGGGGTTGAAGCCGCCGGGGTTGTCGGTGGCGATCAGGTTGTCGAGCACCTCGGCGCCCTTGTTCGGGGTAGCGCCTTTTTCCAGGGTGAGGTGGCGGCGCATGTCGACGATGGCGTCGACGTGCTCGATCATCATCGGGCACTCTTCCACGCAGGCGCGGCAGGTGGTGCACGACCACAGGGTTTCGGCGTCCACCAGGCCGTTGACGATGGGCTGGTGCGGGTTGCCGCCGTGCTCGCCGACCGGCTTGCCCGGGTACGGGCTGCCGGCGAAGTGAGCGTCGGTGCCACCGGCCAGGCCCACGACCATGTCCTGGATCAGTTTCTTGGGGTTCAGCGGCTGGCCGGCGGCGAACGCCGGGCAGGCCGCCTCGCACTTGCCGCACTGCACGCAGGCGTCGAAGCCCAGCAGCTGGTTCCAGGTGAAGTCCTTGGGTTTTTCCACGCCCAGCGGCGCAGCCGGGTCGGCCAGGTTCAGCGGCTTGAGGCCGGTGGAACGGCCGCCGCCAAAGCGCTCGGCGCGGCGGTGCCAGGCCAGGTGCAGGGCACCGGCGAAGGCGTGCTTCATGGGCCCGCCCCAGGTCATGCCGAAGAACAGCTCGGACACACCCCACAGCACGCCCACAGCCAGAATCGCCGCCAACACCCAGCCACCGAAATCGGCGGGCAGGATGCCGGCCACGGGCAGGGTCAGCAGGAAGAAGCTTGCAGAGAAGGCCAGCAGGCTTTTCGGCAGGCGCATCCATGGGCCTTTCGACAGCCGTGAAGGCGGGTTCAGCCGGCGCTTGAAGACGAACACGGCGCCGACGAACATCACCACGGTGGCGAACAGCAGCGCGTAGCCAAGCACGCGGTTATGCAGGCCGAAGCCGTGCACCAGGATGGCCAGCACGATGGACAGCACCGCGCCACCGGCGGTGGCCACGTGGGTGTTGGCGATGTATTTGTCGCGGGCCACCACGTGGTGCAGGTCGACCATATAGCGCCGCGGCATGGCCAGCAGGCCGCCCAGCAGGTCGACGGCAGCTGGCCGGCCCTGGCGCCACAGGCGCACGCGGCGCACGGCGCCGAGCACGCCGAGGGCCAGGGCGGCGAATAGCAGGATGGGGAGGATAGTGTTCAGCATGGGGGGGCTCCCACCAGTACAGCGAAATAAATGCGCTCCTGTAGGAGCTGCCGCCAGGCTGCGATAAAGGCCGAAGGACTTTCGTCCGGGTCAGGATCGCAGGGGCCGCGGTGCGGCCCGACGCCGCCTGGCGGCAGCTGCTACGCGGTTACGCCGAGCTTAGAAGTCCTTGCACAGGCGCAGGGCGTCGTAGATCGCCGCATGGGTGTTGCGCTGGGCCACGCAGTCGCCGATGCGGTACAGCAGGTAGCCATCGCCAGCCTGGCTCAGCGCCGGTTGCGGCTGGATGGCGAACAGCGCCTCAATGTCCATCTGGCCCTTGTTGCGCGACTCCTGCTTCAGCTCGTAATACAGCTTCTCGTCCGGCCGCACGCCGTTTTCCACCACCACCTGGTCCACCACGCGCTCTTCCTTGGCCCCGGTGTATTCGTTCTCCAGCACCGCCACCAGCTTGTCGCCCTCGCGGTAGACCTTTTCCAGCATGAAGTCGCCAGTCATGATCACTTCTTTCGGGTACATGCTGCGGTAGTAGGTAGGGAACGACGTGCCGCCAATGGCCACGCCCGGCTTGATGTCGTCGGTGACGATCTCCACCTGGGCGCCCTTGTCGGCGAGGTAGTCGGCCACCGACATGCCGGTGAACTCGCAGATGGTGTCGTACACCAGCACGTTCTTGCCCGGTGCCACCTTGCCGTCCAGCACGTCCCAGCTGCTTACCACCAGGCCTTCTTCCGCACCCCAGTGCTCATTCTGCTCCAGGAACGGATGGCCGCCCACGGCCAGCACCACCACGTCGGGGCGCAGGTCGCGAATGGTTGCCGCATCGGCGGCGGTGCCCAGGCGCAGGTCGACCTTCAGGCGTGCCAGTTCCAGCTGGAACCAGCGGGTAATGCCGGCGATCTGGTCACGTTGCGGCGCCTTCGACGCCGTGGTGATCTGCCCACCGATGAAATCCTTCTTCTCGAACAGCGTCACGTCGTGGCCACGCTCGGCCGACACCCGCGCCGCTTCCATGCCCGCCGGCCCGGCACCAACGACCACTACCTTGCGCTTGGGCCCGGTGGATTTCTCGATGATGTGCGGCACGCCCATGTATTCACGCGAGGTGGCGGCGTTCTGGATGCACAGCACGTCCAGGCCCTGGTACTGGCGGTCGATGCAATAGTTGGCGCCCACGCACTGCTTGATCTGGTCCACCTGGCCCATCTTGATCTTGGCGATCAGGTGCGGGTCGGCGATGTGCGCGCGGGTCATGCCGACCATGTCCACGTAGCCGCCTTCGAGAATGCGCGTGGCCTGGTTCGGGTCCTTGATGTTCTGCGCGTGCAGCACCGGCGCCTTCACCACTTCCTTGATACCGGCGGCCAGGTGCAGGAACGGCTCCGGTGGGTAACTCATGTTGGGGATAACGTTGGCCAGGGTGTTGTGGGTATCGCATCCCGAGCCCACCACGCCGATGAAGTCGATCATGCCGGTGTCGTCGTAGTACTTGGCGATCTGCTTCATGTCCTCGTGGCTGAGGCCGTCGGGGTGGAATTCGTCGCCGCAGATGCGCAGGCCCACGCAGAAATCGGGGCCCACTTCCTTGCGCACGGCCTTGATCACTTCCAGGCCGAAGCGCATGCGGTTTTCAAAGCTGCCGCCCCATTCGTCGGTGCGCTTGTTGACCCGCGGGCTCCAGAACTGGTCGATCATGTGCTGGTGCACGGCCGACAGTTCCACGCCGTCCAGGCCGCCGGCCTTGGCCCGCGCGGCGGCGCTGGCGTAGTTGCCGATCACGCGCCAGATCTCTTCGGGCTCGATGGTCTTGCAGGTGGCGCGGTGCACCGGCTCGCGGATGCCCGACGGCGACATCAGCGTGGGCCAGTGCTCGCCGTCCCAGCGCGAGCGGCGGCCCATGTGGGTAATCTGGATCATGATCTTGGCGCCATGCTTGTGCATGGCGTCGGCCAGGTTCTGGAAGTGCGGGATGATCTTGTCGGTAGCCAAGTTCACCGATTTCCACCAGCCCTGCGGGCTGTCGATGGCCACGCTGGACGAGCCGCCGCAGATCGCCAGGCCGATGCCGCCCTTGGCTTTCTCTTCGTAGTATTTGACGTAACGATCGGTAGTCATGCCGCCATCAGTGGCATAGACCTCGGCGTGCGCGGTGCTGAGCACGCGGTTGCGGATCGTCAACTTGCCGATCTGGATCGGCTGGAACATCGCTTCGAAAGCCATGACGGTGTCCTCGACTTACAACGGCTTGACGGTGAACAGGCCATCTTCGTGGCCTTCTTCCGAACCGCCGTACACCTGCTCGGCGACGGTGCGGATGGCGCTGCCCTTGGCAGCCAGAATCTGGTCCATGGCGCCGGCGAACCAGCCGGTGAACATGTAGTCCACCTTGCGGCCGACCTTGCCGTACACGTACACGAAGCACGAGTGCTCAAGCTTGACGCTGGCGGTGCCTTTTTCCAGGTCGATGTCCTGGATCTTGAACAGGCCCCAACCGCGCTGGGACAGGCGCTTCATGTAGTGCTCGAACACCGCCACGCCTTCCAGGCCGTGGCATTCGGCTTCCTTCTCGCACCAGTGCCAGGCGGACTTGTAGCCAGCCTTGTAGAGAATTTCGGCATAGGCGTCGGCACCCAGCACTTCCTCGATGCCCATGTGGTTGTTGACGAAGAAATGCCGCGGCACATACAGCATCGGCAGGGCGTCTGAGGTCCAGACACCGGTCTCGCTGTCGACTTCGATTGGCAATTGCGGGGCGATCTTGGCCATGGAAACTTAACTCCAGAAATTTGAAATAAGGGGGTGAGGCGGGTTAAGGCGTTACTCGCCCCACACGTCCTTCAAAACGTTGACCCAGTTTTCGCCCATGATCTTGCGCACCACGCGTTCGCTGTGGCCGCGCTTGAGCAGGGTCTCGGTCAGGTTCGGGAATTCGCCCACGGTGCGGATGCCCAGCGGGTTGATGATCTTGCCGAAGTTGGTCAGGCGCCGCGCATAGCCCTTGTCGTGGGTCAGGTATTCGAAGAAGTCCTGGCCGTGGCCCTGGGTGAAGTCGGTGCCGATGCCGATGGAGTCTTCACCGACGATGTTCATGGTGTATTCGATGGCTTCGGCGTAGTCGTCGATGGTCGACTCGATGCCCTTGGCCAGGAACGGCGCGAACATGGTCACGCCAACGAAGCCGCCGTGGTCGGCGATGAACTTCAGTTCCGCATCGGACTTGTTGCGCGGGTGCTCCTTGAGCCCCGACGGCAGGCAGTGGGAGTAGCACACCGGCTTTTTCGATTCGAGAATCACTTCCTCGGAAGTCTTCGAGCCTACGTGGGACAGGTCGCACATCACGCCCACGCGGTTCATTTCGGCGACGATCTCGCGGCCGAAGCCCGACAGGCCGCCGTCGCGTTCGTAGCAGCCGGTGCCCACCAGGTTCTGGGTGTTGTAGCACATCTGCACAATGCCCACGCCCAGCTGCTTGAACACTTCCACGTAGCCGATCTGGTCTTCGTAGGCATGGGCGTTCTGGAAGCCGAACAGGATGCCGGTCTTGCCCAGTTCCTTTGCCTTGCGAATGTCGGCGGTGGTGCGTACGGGCATTACCAGGTCGCTGTTTTCACGCATCAGCTTCTGGCTTTTGCAGATGCTGTCGATGGTGGCCTGGAAGCCTTCCCACACCGAAACGGTGCAGTTGGCCATGGTCAGGCCGCCCTTGCGCATGTCTTCGAACAGCTCACGGTTCCATTTGGCAATGATCAGCCCGTCGATAACGATGCTGTCGGCGTGCAATTCGGCTGGGCTCATCAGGCTGTCCCCTTTAGGCAATACAGGCGCCGAATCGTCTGCCGGCGCTTTGGAGCCAGCATATGCCTGCGCGCCGCGGCAGCCGGATGCAAAAACGACAGGGGGTTTGTTGAAAGCGTCAAGGCGACGCGCAGTTGTTCAAATACGGCGGTGGGGGCCGTTGTGGCGCAGAACAATTGCCGAACGGGGCGCATTGTCCCGTTCCTGCGCGCCCTCATTCCGCCTAGCGTGGGCGTAAGTCGATCGTTCGGTCGGCGTCCCAATGCCAGGAGGCAGAACATGACACCCTTAGAAAAAGAACGTTATCGCCAAGCTTTGGAAAGGTTCATTAGCGCCCTTGCCGACAACCCCTTGTACGCTGCAACGGGTAACGGCGAGACGATACTCGCCAGCAACCCAACCCCCAGCGCGCGCAAAAACGACATGGCAATGGTGGTGGAAAATGAGCTGATGGCCGTCAGAAAGGGGCTCTCCGACGAGATACTGGAGGGGATGATGATGTGTACTTATCTGGCAACGCTGCTAGCCAGTGAGAAGTATCGAATTGAAACGTCGGGCTGGCGAAAGGTCTATGAAAACACCTTGGTGGAGCTGGGGTGGGAGGTAACCGAGCGTACGAATGTCTACGGAGGCGCAGTCGGAAAAAATGCTACGGTCGGCGGAATTGCGCAGCAGGTAACTAGACAGATCCGGTGCAACGATGCGGAAGAGTTGGTAGGACTGAGTATTGCGAAGCTGGAAAGTTCGCCGAAAGCGCTGAAACTACTTGAACTGAATTCCGCGTTTTTCTTGAATATTTTGCCGATCCCCACCCTTGCCAAGGACAACAAACTGGTTCTAGGTAGCGTATTCGTTACTGTTCCAGGAAAACTGACGCTCGTGGAGATGATACGGCAAAATTTCCATGAGCCCGAGGCGGTGGGGCGTGTGGGTACAGGTTTTGCATTAACCCTGAAACTGGACAAGCTGGACACATTGATGGAAGTAGTCGGCCCTGCATTGAGGGACCTTAGGCGGCGGTTGATAGAGGCAATCCGCCTTTAAACGGCATTCAGGCTATTTAACGGTTCGGCCCCTGTTATTTACGCCCGCCGTGCGCCAAAATCCCCGCCATTGTTCTGCACATCTTGGCGGGGATCTCGCACATGAAATCTTGGTTACTGGTACTGGCTCTGGCTTCCCTCGGCGCTCACGCGGCTGAAGACGGCCCTACCCCCTGCGATAACGTTGACGACAGCAAGGCCAGCCTGGCCTGCTCGGCGTACAACAAGAAAACCGCCGAAAGCGAGCTGAAGGACGCCTACAAGGACCTGCTCGACCGCGCCAAGACCAACTTCAGCGGCGAACCTGCCAAGCAGGCGAAAATGAAGGACCTGATTACCGCCGCCCAGGCCCAGTGGGAAAAGACCCGCGACGCCGACTGCGCCATCGAGACCTTCGAAGCCAAGCCAAACACCCCGGAGTTCACTACTGCCCAGGACGACTGCATCGCGCAGAAGAGCGACGAACGGTCCGAGTACCTTCAGACCCTGGCCAACCCGGGTGATGAAGGCGACGTGCCCGAGCAGTAAGCCCCTCTTTCACCAAGGCATTTTATGAAAATCTGCGGTATCGACATCAAGGCCAGCGAAGCCATCTTCGCCTTGGCCAGCCACGCAAGCGGCACCCTTGAGCACCTGGCTTTGCCGCTCAAGAAACTGGCCCTGGACGACGATGAGGATGCCGCGCAGGTGAAAGCCTTCGCCCGTCAGCTGGCCGAGTTCGTCAGCGCCAACGGCATCACCCACCTGGCCATCAAGAAGCGCAGCAAGAAAGGCGAGTTCGCCGGCGGCCCCACCACCTTCAAGATCGAAGGCATCCTGCAGTTGCTGGAAGGCTGCGACGTGCAGCTGGTGTCGCCGCAGACCATCAACGCCCAGGCGAAGAAACACGACCTCGCCCTGCCCGCCTCGCTGAACAAGTACCAGCACGACGCCTACAAGGCGGCCTGCGCCCTGCTGCTGAAAACCCGCTAACCCTACCATTGCGTGCAGGCAGGCTTACCCGATGCCGCCCAGCCTGCCACTGGCCTAGGTTGAGCCACCGGCCGTCCATGGAGGACTGCCACCGGCAAGTAGCGAGCACCCAGCATGAACCAGTCAGTGCAGCAGTACCGTGATCAGCTAGAAACCTTCGTCGCCACCCTCAACCTTCCCATGGCTCCCCAGGCCGCCGGCATTCAACAAGCGCTCCCCAGCGCCGAGGCCCGCGACATGGGTCTGGTGATGGGTAGCGGGGTGCTGGCCGCCAATCAGGGCCTCCTCGACGAGCACCTCAGGGGGGTGATGCTGTGCACCCACCTCGCACAGTTGGTAGCCAGCGATCGCCACGCCATCGGCTCGCGGCAATGGGAAGACGAGTACATGGCAACCTTGCGGAGCCTGGGATGGCGCGCGGTTTGGGGCACCGAATTGCGTCAATCGCAGATGCCGCCTAACCCCAGCCTGGAAGCCGTACTCCAGACCATTTTCAGCAAAATCGACTGCGCAGAAGCTTCCCCACTTGTCGACCGCGTCCAGGAAGGCTTGAAGAAATCCCCACGGGCCGTGGCCATGCTCAGTGACAGCTCCAAGCAATACGGTTTCCAGTACAACGCGGTGCGCTCCCAGAAAGGGACGCCCCACATCAAACTGGGGGCAGTATTCCTGCGCAGCGCGGAGGCGGGGCGTTCCGACGGCAAATGGTGGCGTGGCGCGGACAGCTTCGAGGCGAGCTTCGGCGTAGGGGTGGAGACGCGGCTGAGCCTTGATCAATTCGACACCATGATCGAGGTCGTCGAGCCCGCACTTGAAAAACTGACCCGTTATCTGTGGGAACAGATACGCCTGTAGCAGCTGCCGCAGGCTGCGTCCGGCGGCGTACCTGCAGAGTCCCGGGCGCCCGGACGCAGCCTGCGGCAGCTGCTACGGGGGGGATTGGGAACGGGACTACTGTATGATCGGAAATGCCTGACACGAGTCCCCCGGGGGTCGATGCTACTCTCCCGTCCGTCGTCAATCCTGACGGCCGGGTGTGAGAACCCGGAGGTAGATCGCGAAAGGCAGCCAGTAATGGCAGCTGCTCGCGGGCGGGCTTATGCCTGGCCGGTTCTATCTCCCGGTTTCTCACCCCGCGAACAGCTGCCACCTATCCCGTGAGAAGGAAGGTGCCAGCCTCTGCGAGAGAGATAGCAAATGAACAACTGCCAAACCGGGACCGCCACCTTCGGCCATCTCGACGCCAACAACCTCCCCCTCTTCACCATCACCCCAGGCTTCAACGCCGAGGATGCCCTGGCGCACCTGAGCGTTTTGCTCAAGGGCGCCGAAGCCTGCGCCTTCGAACTCACCGAATGCCCCGGCGACACCGCCCACGGCCTGGCGCTGTCACTCGCCCAGCAAATCGACACCGCCCGCGGCCTGGTCCAGGCCCTGCTGAACGGCCAAACCCTACCCGCGTAGCAGCTGCCGAAGGCGGCGTCCGGCGGCGTGCCTGCAGGATCGCGGCGCCTGGGACGCAGCCTGCGGCAGCTGCTACGGGGACGCGCGCGTTTTTATACAAAATTATCTGCCAAACTATAAATTATAGTCAGGAGTATAATTGACTATAATTCACCTCTCACCACCCCCTCCTTGCGCCGCTCCTCCCGCGGGCACCGCCCAAACCGCGCGCGGTAGCTGCGGGTGAAATACGACGCCGACTCGAACCCGCAGGCAAGGCTCACCTCCAGCACGCTCATGCCTGTCTGGCGCAGCAGTTGCCGGGCTTTTTCCAGGCGCAGGCGCAGGTAAAAGGCGCTGGGCGTGTCGTTGAGGTGCAGCTTGAACAGCCGCTCCAACTGCCGGCGGGTGACGTTGATGCCTTCCGCCAGGGCCAGGGTGCTGAGCGGCGGCTCGGTGTGCTGCTCCATCTCGCCAATCACCTGCACCAGCTTCTTGTTGCCGACGCCATAGCGCGAAGCGATCTGCATGCGCTGGTGGTCCTTGCGCGGGCGAATACGCCCCACCACGAACTGCTCCGACACCTCGATAGCCAGGGCGCTGCCATGGGCCTGGGCGATCAGGTCAAGCATCAGGTCGATGGATGCAGTGCCGCCGGCGGACGTGATGCGCCGCCGGTCAATCTCGAACAGTTCCTGGGTAACGTCCAGCTGCGGGAAGGTTTCCTTGAAGGCGTCCAGCGCCTCCCAGTGCAGGGTGGCGCGGTAGCCGTCGAGCAGGCCGGCCTTGGCGAGCACGAAGGCGCCGGTGTCGATACCGCCCAGGGCCACGCCGGCGTGATCCAGGCGCCGCAGCCATTGCTGCAAGGCCGGGGTGAAGGCCTTGAGCGGCTCGAAGCCGGCAACCACCAGCAAGGTAGCGCCGGGGCCCAGAGCTTCCAGCGCGGCGTCGGCGTTCACCGACATGCCGTTGCTGGCCAGCACCGGCCCGCCGTCCAGGCTCAGCACATGCCAGCGGTACAGCTCGCCGCGAAAGCGATTGGCCACGCGCAAGGGCTCTACCGCGGAGATGAAGCCGATGGCGGAAAAACCGGGTAGCAAGAGGAAGTAATAGTCCTGGGCCATGGCCGCTCTCGTGCAGGGAAGCCTCGTTAATACGCCGCAGGTCGCCACTGTGCAAGTGCGGGTCGCCGCAGTGCGAATTTCCCCGCGTGCGGCAGGCTACCTTGTTGTCCAGGGTGCGCAGACGCCCTCCCCCCAATAACTAGAAACTGCCGCGAGAGGAGCCATCATGAAAAGACTGATCAGCTGCTGTCTGCTGATGCTCACCAGTACCGCGATGCTGTCGGCCGCCCAGGCCGCCGAACCCGAAAGCTGCAAGAACGTACGCCTTGGCGTGGTCAACTGGACCGATGTAATGGCCACCAGCGCCCTGACCCAGGTGCTGCTCGACGGCCTGGGCTACCAGACCAAACAGACCAGCGCCTCGCAGCAGATCATCTTCGCCGGCATCCGCGACCAGCGCCTGGACCTGTTCCTGGGCTACTGGAACCCGCTGATGACCCAGACCATCACGCCGTTCGTGGAACAGCAGCAGGTGAAGGTGCTGGCCGAACCGAGTCTTAAGGACGCCCGCGCGACCCTGGCCGTGCCCAGCTACCTGGCCGACAAGGGCCTGAAAACCTTCAGCGACATAGCCAAATTCAAGAAAGAGCTGGGCGGCAAGATCTACGGCATCGAGCCCGGTTCGGGCGCCAACAAGCAGATCAAGGACATGATCGCCAAGAACCAGTTCGGCCTGGGCGGCTTTCAGCTGGTGGAGTCCAGCGAGGCCGGCATGCTCTCGGCGGTGACCCGCGCCACCCAGCGCAACGAGGCCATCGTGTTCTTCGGCTGGGCGCCGCACCCGATGAACGTCAACCTGAAGATGACCTACCTCAGTGGCAGCGACGGCGCCCTGGGCCCCAATGAGGGCATGGCCACGGTGTGGACGGTAACCGCGCCGGACTACGCCAGCCGCTGCCCCAACGTGGACAAGCTGCTGACCAACCTGACCTTCAGCGCCGAAGACGAGAGCCGCATGATGCAGCCGCTGCTGGACCACAAGGACGCCCTGGCGTCTGCCAAGGCCTGGCTCCAGGCACACCCCGAAGACCAGAAGCGCTGGCTGGCGGGCGTGACTACCTTCGACGGCAAGCCGGCTGAACAGAACCTGCAACTCACTACCAACCGCTGACTGAACCCGTTTCTTGTAGGAGCCGACCTTGGTCGCGATGCAGCCACCGCGCACCACCAGGCACAGCGGTGATGCCATCGCGGCCAAGGCCGGCTCCTACGGGAGACGTGCGCCTGTAATTCAAGGAGACAACATGAACCACGACGTGATCATCACCTGCGCCCTCACCGGTGCCGGTGACACCACCGGCAAGAGCCACCTGGTACCCATCACCCCGCAACAGATCGCCGCTGCCGCCGTGGAAGCCGCCAAAGCCGGCGCCACCGTGGTGCACTGCCACGTGCGTGACCCGCACACCGGCAAGTTCAGCCGCGACGTGGCGCTGTACCGCGAAGTGATGGAGCGCATCCGCGAGGCGGACATCGACATCATCGTCAATCTCACCGCCGGCATGGGCGGCGACCTGGAGATAGGCCCGGGCGAGACACCCATGGAATTCGGCCCCAATACCGACCTGGTCGGCCCGCTGGCCCGCCTGGCGCACGTGGAAGCGCTGCTGCCGGAGATCTGCACCCTGGACTGCGGCACCCTGAATTTTGGCGACGGCGACAGCATTTACGTCTCCACGCCGGCGCAGCTGCGCGCCGGCGCCAAGCGCATCACCGAGCTGGGCGTGAAAGCCGAGCTGGAAATTTTCGACACCGGCCACCTGTGGTTCGCCAAGCAGATGATCAAGGAAGGCCTGCTGCACGACCCGTTGTTTCAGCTGTGCCTGGGCATTCCGTGGGGCGCGCCGGCCGACACCACCACCATGAAGGCGATGGTCGACAACCTGCCGGCAGACGCTGTGTGGGCAGGCTTCGGCATCGGCCGCATGCAGATGCCCATGGCCGCGCAGGCGGTGCTGCTGGGCGGTAACGTGCGCGTGGGCCTGGAAGACAACCTGTGGCTGGAGAAAGGCGTGCTTGCCAGCAACGGCCAACTGGTGGAACGCGCTACCGAGATCCTCACCCGCCTGGGTGCCCGCGTGCTTACCCCGGCCGAGGGCCGCGCGAAGATGAACCTGACCCGTCGCACATAAGGAACCGCCATGACCTTCATTACCGAGATCAAGACCTTCGCCGCGCTGGGCAGCGGCGTCATCGGCAGCGGCTGGGTGGCCCGCGCCCTGGCCCACGGCCTGGACGTGGTGGCCTGGGACCCGGCACCGGGCGCCGAAGCCGCGTTGCGCCAGCGAGTTGCCAATGCCTGGCCAGCCCTGGTGCAGAACGGCCTGGCGCCCGGCGCCTCGCAGGAGCGCCTGCAGTTTGTGGACACCATCGAGGCCTGCGTGCGCAACGCCGATTTCATCCAGGAAAGCGCGCCCGAACGCCTTGAGCTGAAACTGGAGTTGCACGCGAAAATCAGCGCTGCCGCCAAGCCTGATGCGCTGATCGGCTCCAGCACTTCGGGGCTGTTGCCCAGCGAGTTCTATGAAGGCGCGAGCCACCCGGAACGCTGCGTGGTGGGCCACCCGTTCAACCCGGTGTACCTGCTGCCACTGGTGGAAGTGGTGGGCGGCCGGCAGACCGCGCCGGAAGCCGTGCAGGCCGCCATGCAAGTGTATGAATCCCTGGGCATGCGCCCGCTGCATGTGCGCAAGGAAGTCCCCGGCTTCATTGCCGACCGCTTGCTCGAAGCGCTATGGCGCGAGGCCCTGCACCTGGTCAACGACGGCGTGGCCACTACCGGCGAAATCGATGACGCCATCCGCTTCGGCGCCGGCCTGCGCTGGTCGTTCATGGGTACTTTCCTGACCTACACCCTGGCAGGCGGCGATGCCGGCATGCGCCACTTCATGACCCAGTTCGGCCCCGCCCTGAAGCTGCCCTGGACCTACCTGCCGGCGCCAGAGCTGACCAACAAGCTGATTGATGACGTGGTAGACGGCACCACCGAGCAGTTGGGCAACCACAGCATCGCCGCCCTCGAACGCTACCGCGACGATTGCCTGCTGGCCGTGCTGGAAGCCGTACGCGCCACCAAGGCGAAACACGGCATGGAGTTCGCCGAATGATCACCTACCGCACGCCGGTGCTGGAAGAGTGGGTGGATTACAACGGGCATCTGCGCGATGCCTTCTACCTGCTGATTTTCAGTTATGCGACTGATGCGTTCATGGCTGCGGTGGGCATCGACCCACAGCGCGACCAGCGCTCGCTGTTTACCCTGGAGTGCCACCTCAATTATCTGCATGAGGTGAAGGTGGGCACGGCTGTGGAAGTTCACACCCGGGTGATTGCCCACGACAACAAGCGCGTGCAGCTGTATCACTGCCTGCTTGCAGCGGGGCAAGAGGCAGCCGTGGCCGCGAACGAGCAAATGTTGTTGCACGTTGACCTGCAAGGTCCACAGGCCACCCCTTTCAGTGCGTCGACACTGGTCAGCCTCGGCCAGTGGTTGGAGCAGAGCAGCCATTTGCCAATACCGGAATACAGTGCAAGAACCATTAGTTTAAAAAAGCGCCAGTAGTTCCCTGGCAATAATGATCAAACTTCCATCTCGTTCAGCCCTCATGCATACCCTAATGTGACCCCCGTGAAAGAAAACTTTCGCACCCACTATATTCATGAGGGCTACACCATGCTGATTACCAACGAAAGTTCCATCACCGAACGTTTGGCCGACTTCCAGACCATGGCGCTTCCCGACCTGCCGACGTCTGATTTCGGTGTCCTCAACAAATTTGACGAGGATGACTACCTTCCCGTGGAAGACGAACGCCGCGCCGTGGTAGCGGGCAACAACATCAATAGCTACGAGGGTGAACTGTCGCTGGCCAACGAACGCGACCTGAACAACATGGGCCGCTATGCCGTCGCGTATGCCGACAGCAAGGCCGGCCAAGAAACCGATACCCGCAACTGGTACATACATTATTCGAAGATGATGACCACGCTGGGCCTTGGCCTCCAGAGCTTCGGTTTCAAGGATCTTGGTACCAGCGATACCTCGATCAAAGTGGATGCAGTGGCGCTTGAACTGCTGGGTGGTGCAGCATTCGGGGCGGGCAAGGCCGGCCAGATAATGCTGCAAACGATGAGAGATGCCGTGGCGGGCCTGAAGGACGACCCAAAGCCTCTGGGTATTTTTGAGAAACAGAGTTCCAATACCGTAGGTGCCAATTTCCAGATGATGCCTGCGGCAGAAAGGACAAATGGTAGTTGCGTTGTACTGCTGGCATGCACTTACTTCAAAAGTTCCATTAACAAAGGCAAAGTCCTGTTCGTCTCCTGGAACAAATCCAAAATTGAAATCTACGGCAGCGCACAACGCCTGTTGTTTATTCGTGAAGACTATGACGACGAGCTTCGCCAGGAAGTGAGCCGCTGGTTGAAAAAGAACGCCAAGAACCAATTTTCGCAGATCAAACTTCCGGACAGCGACGAAAAAGAATCCTGAGTGCGCCTTGACATGACCGGAGGGATACCATGGACGGTTCGAAACATGATGGATTCATTTGCTCGCGCACTGCCGCCGTTATAAGCACTGTGCCCCCAGCTCAACGTGACACGTTGATACAGGCATTGGTGTTCGCGCAGATAATGGCGGACCAGCAACAGGTGGCGAAGCCCGCCAACCGTTGGGGTCTCTCGCAGTCGCGGGTACTGGGCAACCTGGGGTGGGTAAAAGTGAAGGAACAGTTGCTGGAACAGTCCATCGACGATGAGCTTCCATGGGCGGCAGCGCCCACGCTGCAAAGCTTTGCGAACCTGCATTTGCCGGGCGAGCAAGCCCTGGCCATCAGTGAGCTCATCGGCCAGTTGATGAGTCGTGACGCACCACCCGTATTGTTCAACCCGACACCCGCAGGTTCGCTGGTACTGGCGGTGGTGGAGTCTGAGCTTCAGGCCAGTGTCATCACTGCAGTGTATCGCGCTGCCGTAGTGGCCCTGGGCACGGAAAGCGAGCAGGAAGCGCCAGGCTTGTTACAGCTCAGCTGCACCCGCTACCGCATCGCTGCAGACTTCTGGGACATGAGCGCGCAGCTGCAAAGCTCAGTAGGGGCTTACGTGGCGCGTAACCTGCGCCACCTGGCATCCCCCGCCAAGGATTGACACCGCACCATGAAAAAAAGCCCCGATCCAGCCGTATCCGGATCGGGGCGCAGTGTGCTGCGAACAGCGCGTCGAAGGTGACCAGACCCGCACGCTGGAAGCCGATGCCAGTGTGCCCTGCCCCGCCCCCCTGGATTTAGCCGAAAACGACACGCTCATGCCCACCGCGGCCATGGCGACGATCGCCCCTTGCCGCGCCGTTCGAGCGCTTACAGAATCGGCGCAAAGCCCCTCACCAAAGGACTCGCCTCATGATGCACGTGGATCTGATTGACCAGGATGACCTGCTCGGCCAACTCAAGGCCCTGGGCTTCGAGATGCCCGCCGGCGCCAGCGCCGAGCAAGCCTGCGAATGTGCCGTGCGCGGGCTCAGCGAGGCACGTGCCAAGGCCTTGCGCAAAATGGTCGAGCAATTGCTGACCGGCAGCGCCACCATCCTGCCGGCCGTGCGCCAGGCCATCGACAAGCAACTGCTGCCCGCCCTCGCCCAATTCCAGCAATCGCGCGCCTGAAACCCTGTCTGCTGGCCCGCGACCCGCGGGCCAGACGCCTTCCTTGTCTTCCGACATAAACAAAACACATACCCGCATAACCGTTTCGCGGCAGACGGCCCGTTGATCCAGTCGTAACTTCTTTCCTACAGCGCTCCGGCGCCATGACAAGAAAGAGAGTATGCCGATGAACAACCGCCCTGCTGTAGACGTCAAGGCGTGGATCGACTCACGCGCCATTTCCCCCTACCAGTGGCTGGTGCTCGCACTGTGCTCGCTGATCATTCTGTTCGACGGTTACGACGCCGCGGTGATGGGCTTCATTGCCCCCGCCCTGGTGCAGGACTGGGGCCTGGCGCCCGCGCAGATGGGCCTGATACTGGGTGCGGCAATGTTCGGCGTGGCTATCGGCGCGCTGGTGGCCGGCCCCTATTCCGACCGCCTGGGCCGCAAGCGCGTGCTGCTGGTGTCGATCTTCTGCTTCGCGTTGTTCAGCGTGATGTGCACCTTCGCCCGCAACCCCTATGAAATGGCCCTGCTGCGCTTCCTCACCGGCCTGGGCCTGGGCGCGGTGATGCCCAACTGCGTGACCCTGGTGTCGGAATACATGCCCGAACGCCGTCGCGGCCTGTTGATTACCCTGATGTACTGCGGCTTCAACATCGGCTCTGGCGCCGGCGGCTTCGTCGCTGCCGGCCTGCTGCCGGTGGGCGGCTGGAAATCGGTGCTGCTGCTGGGCGGTATCTGCCCGCTGGTGGTGCTGCCGCTGCTGGTGTGGCTGCTGCCCGAATCGGCGCTGTACATGGTGGTGCGCAACCACGCCCAGGGCAGCATCGGCGACATACTGCGGCGCATGGGCGGCGCGTTTGCCGAGGGCACGCGCTTTACCCTCAAGACGCCGGCCCTGGACAAGAAGGCCCAGGTGTTCAAGCTGTTCTCCAACGGCTACGCCCACGGCACGCTAATGCTGTGGCTGACCTACTTCATGGGCCTGTTCGTGATTTACCTGCTCAACGGCTGGCTGCCCACCATCATGCGCGCCGGTGGCCTGAGCCTGGAGAAAGCCGCCATCACCGCCGGCCTGTTCCAACTGGGCGGCACCCTGGGTGGCCTGCTGGTGGGCAGCCTGATGGACCACTTCAAGTCGCGCAAGAAAGTCATCGGCCTGTTCTACCTGCTGGGCATGTGCTGCCTGCTGGCCGAGGGTATTTTCGGCTTCGGCCCTGCCGTGCTGGGCATGCTGGTGTTCGTCAGCGGCATGTGCGTGAACGGCGCGCAAACCGGCCTGCAAGCCTTCTCCCCAACCTTCTACCCCACGGAAATGCGCGCCACCGGTGTCAGCTGGATGCACGGCATCGGCCGCAGCGGCGCTATCATCAGCTCGTCCCTGGGCGGCCTCCTGCTGGGCGCATTCCCGGGCACCACCAGTATCTTCATCGTGTTGTCGATCCCTGCCCTGTTCGCCGCGCTGGCCATCGTCAACCACCGCAACGCCGTAGCCGAACCTGCGACCACCCGCGCCGCGCCACGCGCGGTAGAAGCGCCTAGCCAATGAGTGATTCATGAGTGTACTGACCCAACCCAAGATCGACTGCCACCACCACATCTTCGACCCGGTGCAGTTCCCCTACGTCGCCGACACCCAGTACCGCCCCGCCGGGCATGAACTGGGCACCGCGCTGCAGTACGGCGCGGTGATGCAGGCCTACAACATTCGCCACTCGCTGATTGTCGGCCCCACCTCGGGCTACAACACCGACAACCGCTGCCTGCTGGCAGCCCTGGCGGAAAACCCCGGGCGCTCAAAGGGCATTGCCGTGGTGCCGCTGACCATCGGCAGTGAAGAGCTGGCCGCGCTCAAGGAACAAGGCGTGGTGGGCATTGCCTTCAACGTGGCCATGCTCGGCACCGCGCCGTTCCTTGACGTGGATGGGCTGATGGGCCGGCTGGCCGAGCTGGACCTGTTTGCCCAGGTGCAGGTGATGGACGACCAACTGCCCGCGCTGATGCCGTTGCTGACGCGCAACCGCACGCCGCTGCTGATCGACCACAGCGGCCGCCCGGACCTGACGGCGGGGCTGGCCCAGCCGGCGTTCCAGGCGCTGCTGTCGCTGGCAGACAAGGAACGTGCCTTCGTGAAGCTCTCGGGGCTGTCGAAGTTTTCCCGCCAGGCGTACCCGTGGGCCGACGGCCATCCCTACCAGCTGGCGCTGCTGCAGGCGTTTGGCGCCGAGCGCTGCATGTGGGGGTCGGACTGGCCGTTCCTGCGCGCCAACGAGCGCATGGACATCGGCAGTCTGTTGCTGCTGGTGGAGCAGTTGTTCCCGGATGAGAAGGTGCGCGAGCAGCTCCTGTGGAGCACGCCGAAGCGGGTGTTTGGGTTTACCGGGTGATCGTGACGCGGCCTTTGGCCGCTGCTACAGGTCCGTAGCAGCGGCCGCAGGCCGCGTCCGAGGGCTAAATACGCACGCTGGCAAACGTCGATTCGTTGCGCGCCTGGCTAAGCGCCGACATCGGCCCTGACAACGGCGCCAGCACCATGGCCTGCGGAATAGGCATCATCGCCACCTGCTGGGCAGTGTTGGACCCGACGCGCTCGTCGCGTGGCGGAATGCCGAAGTATTCGCGGTAGCACTTGGAGAAGTGCGGCGTGGACACGAAGCCGCACACCGACGCCACTTCGATGATCGACATGGGCGTCTGCTTCAACAGCTGCCGGGCGCGAATCAGGCGCAGCTTGAGGTAGTAGCGCGACGGCGAGCAGTGCAGGTATTTCTGGAACAGCCGCTCCAGCTGCCGGCGCGACACCGACACATAGACCGCCAGCTCATCCAGGTCGATCGGCTCTTCCAGGTTGGCCTCCATCAGCGCGACTATTTCCTGCAGCTTCGGCTGATTGGTGCCCAGCATGTGCTTGAGCGGTACGCGCTGGTGATCCTGCTCGTTGCGGATACGCTCGTAGACGAACATTTCCGAGATGGCCGCCGACAGCTCGCGGCCGTGGTCGCGGCTGATCAGGTGCAGCATCATGTCCAGCGGCGCGGTGCCACCGGAACTGGTGAAGCGGTTGCGGTCGAGGGTGAACAGGCGCGTGCTCATGGCCACCCGCGGGAAAGCTTCCTGCATGGACGCCAGGCACTCCCAGTGCACGCTGCAATCGAAGCCATCGAGCAGGCCGGCGCAGGCCAGCGCCCAGCTGCCGGTGCACACCGCGCCCAGGCGCTTGGACTGGCGCGCCTGGCTCTGCAGCCAGGTCACGTGCTCGCGGGTCACGGTACGTTGAATGCCAATGCCGCCACAGACAATGATGGTGTCCAGGGCGGGGGCCTTGTGCATCGCCGCATCCGGGGTGATCTGCAGGCCGTCGCTGGCCCAGACCTGCCCGCCGTCCACGCTCAGGGTGGTCCAGCGATACAGCTCGCGGCCGGACAATTGGTTGGCCATGCGTAGGGGTTCTACTGCAGAGGCCAGGGAAATCAGCGTGAAATTATCCAGCAGCAGAAAGCCGATGGATTGAGGCGTACGGGTCTGGGGTTGGGCCCCGGAGTTGAACGACGTCATCGCGGTATCTCCTCACTCAAAGCGGGTGATGGCCTCAGGCGGAGGCTCTTCTTATGGCCCTGCTCGCAGGAGGGCTTTGCAATGACAACGCAAATGCCATGCCTAAAGTTGAATGGCTATTCAATAAATCCTGAAAACGACGTCGCTCTGCGGCCAGTTGCCGCAGATGGCAATATGACACCCATGGCAGCCCTCAAGGGCTGTGAGCAATTCGGTAGCACTTTGTGGGAAGCGACGGGCGGGAAGCGCCCAGGGAATGTCACCCCTGGCACGGGGGTGCGGCGGCCAGGACCGGCCGCCGGTTGAGCCCGTCAGTTCAGCATCGCGCGCCAAAAGGTTGCGGGCGCGCTGGCCGGTGAACAAAAACGGCGCAGGTTCAGCATTCGATGGCACTCACCGCCAGGCCGCCGCGTGAAGTTTCCTTGTACTTGTCGTGCATGTCGGCGCCGGTGTCGCGCATGGTGCGGATCACCCGGTCCAACGAGATGAAGTGCTGCCCGTCGCCCCGCAGGGCCATTTGCGCGGCATTGATGGCCTTCACCGCGGCAATGGCATTGCGCTCGATGCACGGCACCTGCACCAGGCCGCCCACCGGGTCGCAGGTCAGCCCCAGGTTGTGTTCCAGACCGATCTCGGCGGCGTTTTCCAATTGCGCCGGGGTGGCCCCCAGAATTTCCGCCAGGCCGGCGGCGGCCATGGCACAGGCCGAGCCCACTTCACCCTGGCAACCCACCTCGGCGCCAGAGATGGAGGCGTTTTTCTTGCACAGGATGCCGATGGCCGCAGCCGCCAACAGGTAGTCGACAACGTTGGCCTCGCTGACCTCGTCGCTGAACTTCATGTAGTAATGCAGCACCGCCGGGATGATGCCCGCCGCACCGTTGGTGGGCGCAGTCACCATGCGCCCGCCGGCGGCGTTTTCCTCGTTCACCGCCAGGGCGAACAGGTTCACCCACTCCATGGCGCTGAGCGTGGAGCCGATGACATTGGGCTTGTTCAGTTCCTGCAGGCTTCGGTGCAGGCGCGCGGCGCGGCGGCGCACGTTGAGGCCGCCGGGCAAAATGCCTTCGTGCTTGAGACCGTGCTCCACACAGTCCTGCATGGCCCGCCAGAGCTTCATCAGGCCGGCGCGAATTTCTTCCTCGCTGCGCCAGGTCTTCTCGTTGGCCATCATCAGTTGCGACACGCGCAGGTCGTTTTGCTCGCACAACTCCAGCAATTCCACCGCCGTGTCGAAGTCGTAGGGCAGCACGGTGTTGTCGGCGTCCAGCACGCCGCTGGCGGCCTGGGCCGAGTCCACCACGAAGCCGCCGCCCACCGAATAGTAGGTGTCGCGGTGCAGCTCGCCGTGCGGGCCTTCGGCAATCAGGGTCATGGCGTTGGGGTGGTACGGCAGGTTTTCGTCCAGCAGCAGCATGTCGCGCTGCCACACGAACGGAATCGGCCGCTCATTGCCCAGTTGCAGGGTGTCGGTTTCGCGCAGGGTGGCGATGTGCAGGCTGATGGTGGTGGGGTCCACCGCGTCCGGCCATTCGCCCATCAGGCCCATGATCACGGCGTTGTCGCTGCCATGGCCAACGCCTGTGGCCGACAGCGAGCCGTACAGGCGCACCTCCACGCGTTGCACCTGTTGCAGCTCGTCGCGTTCGCGCAAGCCCTGCACGAACAGCGCGGCGGCGCGCATGGGCCCCACCGTGTGGGAGCTGGACGGCCCGATGCCGATCTTGAACAGGTCAAACACACTGATTGCCATTGCCGCGCACCTCCTGAATTGGGCAGACCGGGCCGCCACGGGCGGCCGCTGGCGCAACTGCTACGCTTGAGCCGCGTGCGCCGGATTGCCTTCATCATCGGCCTTGCGGCGCAGGGCTCGACGTCTGCAACCGACTTGCTCATGCCCAGCAACGCCTGCGCCCCCAGGAAGGCGTTTTCAGCCATGCCGCTGGTCAAGAATCACGCTTGCAGAGTGCGGAAAATCTGTAAGCGACGTCACCGGCACTGGAAGCGACTCCCTATGTACTGGTTACGACCCCCCCTGTAGGCGCGGGATTTTCACTGGTCCATGATCATTCTCGACTCGATTGCAAGGCACCCGGTTAGCGCTGTCCGAGCAGCGCACCGCCCGCCACCCAACCGCGACCAGAAAGCGGGTCAGCCTGAGCAGGCCGCCCGAGAAAAAACATCCAGGAGCGCAACCCCATGAAAGGTTCACCATCGTTGTTGTTGGCCGCCATGTTGAGTCTGCCGATGCTGGCCCACGCCGCAGAACCGGCCCAATGCAACACCGTCAATTTCTCCGACGTCGGCTGGACCGACATCACCGTCACCACGGCAGTCACCAGCGCCGTGCTGCAGTCGCTGGGCTACAAGACCAACACCACCATGATTTCCGTGCCGGTGACCTACAAGTCCCTGGCCGACGGCAAGAACATGGACGTATTCCTCGGCAACTGGATGCCGACCATGGAAAACGACATCAAGCCATACCGTGATGCCGGCACCGTGGAAACCGTGCGCGCCAACCTTGAGAACGCCAAGTACACCCTGGCCGTGCCCCAGGCGCTGTACGACAAGGGGCTGCATGACTTCGGCGACATCGTCAAATTCAAGAAGGAACTGGACGGCAAGATCTACGGCATCGAACCGGGCAACGACGGCAACCGCCTGATCCAGAGCATGATCGACAAGAACGCCTTCGGCTTGAAAGACGCAGGCTTCAAGGTAGTGGAGTCCAGCGAAGCCGGCATGCTCAGCCAGGTGGACCGCGCCAACCGTCGCGGCACCGACGTGGTGTTCCTGGGCTGGGAACCGCACCCGATGAACACCCGCTTCAAGATCAAGTACCTGACCGGCGGTGACGACTACTTCGGCCCCAACTTCGGCCAGGCCACCATCTACACCAACGTGCGCAAGGGCTACACCCAGGAATGCAGCAACGTGGGCCAATTGCTGAAGAACCTGGCCTTCACCCTGCCGATGGAAAGCTCACTGATGGGCAACGTCCTCGACGACAAAATGAAGCCTGACGCCGCCGCCAAGGCGTGGCTGAAGAAAAACCCCCAGGTGCTCGACACCTGGCTGGCGGGCGTGACCACCGTGGATGGCAAACCAGGCCTGGAAGCCGCAAAAGCCAAGCTGACGCAGTAACCGCAGAACTTGCGGCGGGTGCGCCCGCCGCAAGCCGTTCTTTCAACTCGCATGCGGACGTTCACTACCATGCTGACTGATCATAAAATCCCGCTGGGCCAATACATCGCCAGCTTCGTCGACTGGCTGACGCGACACGGCGCCAGCACCTTCGATGCTATTTCCTCCTCCCTCGAAGCAATGATCCATGGCCTGACGTTCTGCCTGACCTGGTTCAACCCATTCGCCCTGATATTCCTGATAGCCGCGCTGGCACACTTCATCCAGCGAAAGTGGGGGCTGACCGCCTTCGTGGTGCTGTCCTTCCTGCTGATCCTGAACCTTGGCTACTGGCAGGAAACCATGGAAACCCTGGCCCAGGTGCTGTTCGCCACCCTGGTGTGCGTGGCCATCGGCGTGCCGCTGGGTATCGTCGCGGCGCACAAGCCGATGTTCTACACCATGATGCGGCCCGTGCTCGACCTGATGCAGACCGTACCGACCTTCGTGTACCTGATCCCAACCCTCACTCTGTTCGGCCTGGGCGTGGTGCCGGGGCTGATTTCCACGGTGGTGTTCGCCATTGCCGCGCCCATCCGCCTGACTTACCTGGGCATCCGCGACGTGCCCCACGAACTGCTGGACGCCGGCAAGGCCTTCGGTTGCTCCCGTGGCCAGCTGCTGTCGCGCATTGAACTGCCGCACGCCATGCCGAGCATCGCCGCCGGCATTACCCAATGCATCATGCTGTCGCTGTCGATGGTGGTGATCGCCGCCCTGGTGGGCGCCGACGGCCTGGGCAAACCCGTGGTCAACGCACTGAACACCGCCGATATCGCCCTGGGCTTCGAAGCGGGCCTGGCCATCGTGCTGCTGGCGATCATGCTCGACCGTATCTGCAAACAACCCGATGCAAAAGTAGGGGGTGACGCATGAGCATAATCCGCTTCGACAAGGTAGACGTCGTCTTCTCCAACAAACCGCGCGAGGCCCTCAGCCTGCTGGACCAGGGCCTGTCGAGAGACCAGATCCTGAAGAAAACCGGCCAGGTGGTGGGCGTGGAAAAAGCCAGCCTGGACATCAACAAGGGCGAGATCTGCGTGTTGATGGGCCTGTCGGGCTCGGGCAAGTCCAGCCTGCTGCGCTGCATCAACGGCTTGAACACGGTGAGCCGCGGCAACCTGTTCATCGAGCACGAAGGCGCGCAGATCGACATCGCCAACTGCACCCCTGCCGAACTGAAGCTGATGCGCACCAAGCGCATCGCCATGGTGTTCCAGAAGTTCGCCCTGATGCCTTGGCTGACGGTGCGTGAAAACATCAGCTTCGGCCTGGAAATGCAGGGCCGCCCTGAGAAGGAACGGCGCCAGCTGGTGGATGAGAAGCTGGAACTGGTGGGCCTGACCCAATGGCGCAACAAGAAGCCCGACGAGCTGTCCGGCGGCATGCAGCAACGGGTCGGCCTGGCCCGCGCCCTGGCCATGGACGCCGACATTCTGTTGATGGACGAACCCTTCTCGGCCCTCGACCCGCTGATTCGCCAGGGCCTGCAGGATGAACTGCTGGCCCTGCAGAACAAGCTGAGCAAGACCATCGTCTTCGTCAGCCACGACCTGGACGAGGCGCTGAAACTGGGCACCCGTATCGCCATCATGAAAGACGGCAAGATCATCCAGTACAGCAAGCCCGAAGAAATCGTGCTCAACCCCGCCGACGACTACGTGCGTACCTTCGTCGCCCACACCAACCCGCTGAACGTGCTGTGCGGCCGCAGCCTGATGCGCACACTGGACAACTGCAAGCGCATCAACGGTTCGGTGTGCCTGGACCCGGGTGGCGATTCATGGATAGACCTGGCCGAGGGCAACACCATCAAGGGTGCGCGCCAGGGCGCCGGGGTGCTGGACCTGCAGAATTGGGTACCGGGGCAGGCCGTGGAAGGCCTGGGGCGCCAGCCAACGCTGGTGGGCGCTGATATCGGCATGCGCGACGCGCTGCAGATCCGTTACCACACCGGCAACAAGCTGGTGTTGCAGGATGGCAACCGGGTGGTGGGTATCCTGGGTGACAGCGAGCTGTACCACGCGTTGCTGGGAAAGAACCGGGGGTGAACCTGACGCGGCCTTGCGGCCGCTGCTACACATATCCCCGTAGCAGCGGCCGCAGGCCGCGTCCACAGCCCCCCAATCAACGGCGGATAAACTCCCGCCCACCCAGCGCCAGCAACTCCGCCTGCATCTGTTCCAGGCGGTCTTCTTCCTCTTTCGCGTCCTGCTTCATGGCCTTCACCAGGCCGAACATGAACAGCACCAGCACCACCGAGAACGGCAGGCCCGCCAGCACCACCATGGTCTGCATGGCTTCGAAGTTGCCTGCGAACAGCAGGCCGATGGTCACCAACGTGATGATCGCCGACCAGAGGATACGCAACCAGTGAGGGGCATCTTCATCCACGTCGCCGCCTTTGCACGACAGGTTGGCCATCATTACCGCGCCGGAATCGGCGGGCGTCAGGAACAGCACAAAGCCGACGAAAATAGCCACGCCGATGACAATCTTCGACGCCGGGTAATGGTCCAGCAACTGGTACATGGCCATCGAAGGCTGTTCCAGCGCCGTCTTGCCCAACTCCAGCGCATTCTGGTTCATCACCAGGTCCAGCGCGGTGTTGCCGAACACCGACAGCCAGGCCAGGGTGAAGCCCAGCGGAATCAGCAGCACGCCGAAGATCAGTTCCCGCACCGTGCGCCCACGGGAAATGCGCGCAATGAACATGCCCACGAACGGTGCCCAGGAAATCCACCACGCCCAGTAGAACAGGGTCCACAGGCCCAGCCAGCGTTCGGACTTGGCAGTGTCGCCGGTGTACACGTACAGGTCGAAGGTCTTCAGCACCACGCCGTTCAGGTAGTCGCCGATATTCTGGATAAAGCCGTTGAGCAGGTGCAGCGTATTACCCGCCAGCAGCACGAAAATCAGCAGGCCGCTGAACAACACAATGTTGAGGTTGGACAACCGGCGAATGCCGTTCTCCACGCCCGACACCGCGGCAATGGTAGCCACCGTGCTCATCACCAGAATCACAATCAGCAGGTTGGTGTTGCTGTGCTGCATGCCGAACAGGTGCTCCAGCCCCGAGGACACCTGCATGGCGCCGATACCCAGGTTGGTCACCAGGCCCAGCAGGGTCACGAACATGCCAAAACCATCCACCGCGTCGCCCGCCAGGCCCTTGACCCAGCGTTGGCCGACCAGCGGGTACAGCGCCGAACGCAGCGCCAGCGGCTGGTTGTGGCGGTAGGCGAAATACGCCACCGCCAGGCCCACCAATGCGTAGATCGCCCAGCCGTGCAGGCCCCAGTGCAGGAACGTCAGCTGAATGGACTGACGAGCGGCTTCATGGCTGGCCGAAACGCCCTCGGGCGGGTTGAAGAAGTGGTCCAGCGGCTCGGAAGCGCCGAAATACAGCAGCGAAATACCGATGCCCGAGGAGAACAGCATGCCGGCCCACGCGCCGTAGCTGAAATCAGGGGTGTCGTCCTTGGTCCCCAGCTTGAGTTTGCCGAACGAGGTGAAGGCCAGCGCCACCACGAACACCAGGTAGGCGCCGATGACCAGCATGTAGTACCAGCCAAAACTCTTCGACAGCCATTCCTGGGCCACGCCCAGCAAATGCCCGGCCTGTTGGGGTGCGGCGATGAGCACCGCGGTCAGCAGCAGTATCAGAATCGTCGACGCATAGAACACGACGGGGTTGAGCCGAACCCTTTCGGTGGGGTTCTTGATCAAGGAGGCAGAACTCATGGCACAGATGCTCCAGGCAGTGCGAGAGAAGGACACACAAGGACTCATTCCTTAGGCGAATGGAGCAATGCCCACACGCCAAGGAGTGATATAAAGCACCTCGATTTTTTCAGGGGTGCCATTTGTGCCATCAGGACGCCCGCAAAGCATGTCAATGGCACAAATTGTCGCAGAGCTTATTCTTTGTTGATTGAACGTTCAATCAAAACAAAATAGACTGGTCTTCGCCGAGACGGGCGGCTTGCTGTCCGTCGCAAGGCCAAAGGAGAAGTTTTCAATGCCCAAGGTCGGTATGCAGCCCATACGCCGCCAGCAGTTGATCGAAGCCACGTTGCTTGCGGTAGACCAGGTCGGCATGGCAGATGCCAGCATTGCGCTGATAGCCCGCCTGGCGGGTGTGTCGAACGGAATCATCAGTCACTACTTTCAGGACAAGAACGGCCTGATCGCAGCGACCATGCGCTACCTGATGAACGCCCTGATCGAAAACGTCCGGGCCCGGCGCCAGGCACTGGGGGACGAAAGCCCCCGCGCCCACCTGCAGGTGATCATCGAAGGCAACTTCGACGCCAGCCAGGTCAACGGCCCGGCAATGAAAACCTGGCTGGCCTTCTGGGCCGCCAGCATGCACCAGCCGTCATTGCACCGGTTGCAGCGGATCAACGACCACCGCCTGTATTCCAACCTGTGCTGCCAGTTCCGCCGCGCATTGCCGCAGGAACAGGCACGCAGCGCCGCCCGCGGGCTGGCTGCACTGATCGACGGCCTGTGGTTGCGCGGCGCGCTCTCGGGCGACGCCTTTGACACTGACCAGGCGCAGCAAATCGCCTACGAATACATGGATCAGCAACTGGCGAAGCAGATGAACTAGCGGTACGCCGCTCGCATCTGCCCAGCTACCCAGACAAGCACTTGCGAGGACACTATGGCCCGTTTCGAACTGCAAAAACTCTACATTGACGGCGGTTACGTGGACGCTTCCAGCGACGCCACCTTCGACGCCATCAACCCGGCCAACGGCGAAGTCCTTGCCCAAGTGCAACGGGCTACCGAAGCCGACGTGGAGCGCGCCGTGGTCAGCGCCGAAAAGGGCCAGAAAGTCTGGGCCGCCATGACCGCCATGGAGCGTTCGCGCATCCTGCGCCGCGCCGTCGACATCCTGCGTGAGCGCAACGACGAGCTGGCCGCGCTGGAAACCCTGGACACCGGCAAGGCCTATTCGGAAACCCGCTACGTGGACATCGTCACCGGTGCCGACGTGCTGGAATACTACGCAGGCCTGGTGCCGGCCATCGAAGGCGAGCAGATCCCGCTGCGCGACACCTCGTTCGTCTACACCCGCCGCGAGCCGCTGGGCGTGACCGTGGGCATCGGCGCCTGGAACTACCCGATCCAGATCGCCCTGTGGAAATCGGCACCGGCCCTGGCCGCCGGCAACGCGATGATCTTCAAGCCCAGCGAAGTGACTTCGCTGACCACCCTCAAGCTGGCCGAGATCTACACCGAGGCTGGCCTGCCAGCAGGCGTGTTCAACGTGCTGACCGGCAGCGGCCGCGAAGTGGGCAGCTGGCTGACCGAGCACCCGCGCATCGAGAAAATCTCCTTCACCGGCGGCACCGACACCGGCAAGAAGGTCATGGCCAGCGCCTCCAGCAGCTCGCTGAAGGAAGTGACCATGGAACTGGGCGGCAAGAGCCCGCTGATCATCTTCGACGACGCCGACCTGGACCGCGCCGCCGACATCGCCATGATGGCCAACTTCTACAGCTCGGGCCAGGTGTGCACCAACGGCACCCGCGTGTTCGTGCCCAACGCCCTGAAAGCCGCCTTCGAAGCCAAGATCGTCGAGCGCGTGCAGCGCATCCGCGTCGGCAACCCGCAGAACGAAAACACCAACTTCGGCCCGCTGGTGAGCTTCGCCCACATGGAAAGCGTGCTGGGCTACATCGCCAAGGGCAAGGAAGAAGGCGCCCGCGTACTGTGCGGCGGCCAGCGCCTGACCGAGGGCGAGTTCGCCCAGGGCGCCTACGTGGCTCCGACGGTGTTCACCGACTGCCGCGACGACATGACCATCGTCCGTGAAGAAATCTTCGGCCCGGTGATGGCCATCCTCGGCTACGACACCGAAGAAGAAGTGATCCGCCGCGCCAACGACACCGACTTCGGCCTGGCCGCCGGTATCGTCACCCAGAACCTGACCCGCGCGCACCGCGTGATTCACCAGCTGGAAGCCGGTATCTGCTGGATCAACGCCTGGGGCGAGTCCGACGCGAAGATGCCGGTGGGCGGCTACAAGCAATCGGGCGTGGGCCGCGAGAACGGCATCAGCTCGCTGAACCAGTACACCCGGATCAAATCGATCCAGGTAGAGCTGGGCGAGTACGCCTCGGTCTTCTAAAGCCGCCCCTTCCCCTATGGGACTGGGATCTTGTGGGAGCGGGCTCTGCCCGCGAATGGATCGCCGCCGACCTTTTCGCGGGCAGAGCCCGCTCCCACGGATATCAGCATCCCATAGGCATTTGCCCACCCTACGACTTTGACAGGGAGCAGAAATGTCCAAAGAATTCGATTACATCATCATCGGGGCCGGCTCGGCCGGTAACACCCTGGCCACCCGCCTGACCGAAGACAAAGGCGTCACCGTCCTGCTGCTGGAAGCCGGCGGCCCCGACTACCGCGCCGACTTCCGCACCCAGATGCCCGCCGCACTGGCCTTCCCGCTGCAGGGCCGCCGCTACAACTGGGCGTACGAGACCGACCCCGAGCCGCACATGAACAACCGCCGCATGGAATGCGGCCGCGGCAAGGGCCTGGGTGGCTCGTCGCTGATCAACGGCATGTGCTACATCCGCGGCAACGCCATGGACTACGACGGCTGGGCCAAGCTGCCGGGCCTGGAAGACTGGACCTACCTGGACTGCCTGCCGTACTTCCGCAAGGCCGAAACCCGTGACATCGGCCCCAACGACTACCATGGCGGCGAAGGCCCGGTCAGCGTCACCACGCCCAAGGCCGGCAACAACCCGCTGTTCCACGCCATGGTCGAGGCCGGCGTGCAGGCCGGTTACCCGCGCACCGACGACCTCAACGGTTACCAGCAGGAAGGCTTCGGCCCCATGGACCGCACCGTGACGCCCAAGGGCCGTCGCGCCAGCACCGCCCGTGGCTACCTGGACACCGCCAAGCAGCGCGACACCCTGACCATCGTCACCCACGCGTTGACCGACCGCATTCTGTTCGACGGCAAGCGTGCCGTGGGCGTGGCGTACCTGGTGGGCGAAAGCACCACCCCGGTCGAGGCCCGTGCCCGCAAGGAAGTGCTGCTGTGCAGTGGCGCCATCGCCTCGCCGCAGATTCTGCAGCGTTCCGGCGTGGGCCCGAAAGACCTGCTCAAGAGCCTGGACATCCCCGTGGTGCATGACCTGCCAGGCGTTGGCCAGAACCTGCAGGACCACCTGGAAATGTACCTGCAGTACGCCTGCACCAAGCCGGTGTCGCTGTACCCGTCGCTGCTGTGGTGGAACCAGCCGGCCATCGGCGCCGAATGGATGTTCAACGGCACCGGCATCGGCGCCAGCAACCAGTTCGAGGCCGGCGGTTTCATTCGTTCGCGCCCGGAATTCGAATGGCCGAACATCCAGTACCACTTCCTGCCGGTGGCCATTAACTACAACGGCAGCAACGGTGTGAAAGAGCACGGCTTCCAGGCCCACGTGGGCTCCATGCGTTCGCCTAGCCGTGGCCGCGTGCAGGTGAAGTCGAAGAACCCGCGCGAATACCCGAGCATCCTCTTCAACTACATGGCCACCGAGCAGGACTGGCAGGAATTCCGCGACGGCATCCGCCTGACCCGCGAAATCATGCAGCAGCCAGCCCTGGACGAGTTCCGTGGCCGCGAGATCAGCCCGGGCATCGAGGTGCAGACCGACGAGCAGCTGGACAAGTTCGTGCGCGAGCACGCCGAGACCGCGTTCCACCCGTCGTGCTCGTGCAAGATGGGCACCGACGAGATGGCCGTGGTCGATGGCCAGGGCCGCGTGCATGGCCTGCAAAGCCTGCGCGTGGTGGACGCCTCGATCATGCCGATCATCACCACCGGCAACCTCAACGCGCCGACGATCATGATGGCCGAGAAAATCGCCGACAAGATCCGTGGCCGCCAGCCGCTGCCGCGCAGCACGGCGGATTACTACGTGGCCGGTGATGCACCAGTGCGCAAGGCACCACTGCGCGCCGTCAGCCTGTAACCCTTGTGGGAGCTGGCTTGGGTGGGGGCGTCCCAGCGAGCTTTTGAGGCCTCAGAAGCTCGCTGGCAAGCCAGCTCCCACGTTGCCAGACAAACCCTTGCGACAAATCACCGCACCCACCTAAGCTAGGCACTCCCCCACACAAGCAAGGGATGTCATGCCGGCCCTTCTAGACCCCCGCACCGCCAAGCGCCTACCCTGGGTAGTCGCCATCGCCTTCTTCATGCAGTCCCTGGACGGCACCATTCTCAACACCGCCCTGCCCGCCATGGCCCGTGACCTGGCCGAAGACCCCCTGCGCATGCAGTCGGTGGTCATCGCCTACATGCTTACCGTCGCCCTGCTGATACCCGCCTCGGGCTGGATTGCCGACCGCTTCGGCACCAAGCGCGTGTTCTTCACCGCCATTGCCCTGTTCAGCCTGGGCTCGCTGGCTTGCGCGGTGTCGGGCAGCCTCACGGTGCTGATCATCTCGCGGGTGCTGCAGGGCCTGGGTGGCGCGCTGATGCTGCCGGTGGGCAGGCTGGTGGTGCTGCGGGCCTACCCGCGCTCCGAGCTGGTGCGCATCCTCGGTTTCGTCACCATTCCCGGCCTGCTGGGCCCGCTGATCGGCCCCACCATGGGCGGCTGGATGGTGGAATACCTGAGCTGGCACTGGATCTTCCTGATCAACCTGCCCGTGGGCCTGCTGGGTTGCTGGGCGGTGTGGAGCATTGTCCCCGACCTGCGCGGCAGCAGCCGCACGCACTTCGATACGCTGGGCTTCCTGATGTTCGGCGCCGCCATGGTGCTTATCACCATCGCCATGGAAGGCCTGGGCGAACTGCACCTGCCGCACCTGCGGGTGATGCTGCTGCTGTTCGCCGGCATGGCCTGCCTGGCCGCCTACTGGGTGCGCGCGGCCCACGACCCGGAGCCGCTGTTCTCGCCCACGCTGTTCCGCACGCGCACGTTCGCCGTGGGCATTCTCGGCAACCTGTTCGCGCGCCTGGGCAGCGGCGCCCTGCCCTTCCTGGTGCCGTTGCTGTTGCAGGTGGCGCTGGGTTATTCCCCCGCACAGGCGGGCATGAGCATGCTGCCGCTGGCGGCATCGGCCATGCTGGCCAAGTCGGTGGCGCGGCCGTTGATCGAGCGCTTCGGCTACCGCATCGTGCTCACCGCCAACACCCTGGCCCTGGGCCTGATGCTGGCCAGCATGGGCCTGGTGACGCCGGATACGCCCTACGTGGTGCTGCTGGTTCAGCTGGGCATCATGGGCGCGGTGAACTCGCTGCAGTTCACGGCCATGAACACCGTGACCCTGATCGACCTCGACGACGCCAGTGCCAGCAGCGGCAACAGCCTGCTGTCGGTGGTGGCGCAGCTGTCGTTGAGCCTGGGCGTGGCCTGCGCCGGCGCGCTGCTGGGCGGCTTCAGCACCGAGGCCGGCACCAATGTGCTGCAGGCGTTCCAGCTGACCTTCCTGACCATTGGCATCATGGCCATGCTGGCCGCGGCGATATTCGTGCAGCTGTCGAACCAGGACGGCAAAAAGGACAGCAGCAACGCTGTTCGTCCGGAACCGGAGATAGAGGCTTAGGGCCAAAGGCCATGGGGCTGGTACACTGCGCGACATTTTGTTTTGCAGGCCAGTCCCGTGACCACCATTGCCACCGCTTTTAACACTTTGCCTTTGTCCGCCGCCATGCTGGCCAACCTGGAATCCCTCGGGTATGCCCAGATGACGCCGATCCAGGCGCAAAGCTTGCCGGTGATCCTCAAGGGCATGGACCTGATCGCCCAGGCCAAGACCGGCAGCGGCAAGACCGCGGCCTTCGGCATTGGCCTGCTGAACCCGATCAACCCGCGCTACTTCGGTTGCCAGGCGCTGATCATGTGCCCGACCCGCGAGCTGGCCGACCAGGTCGCCAAGGAAATTCGCCGCCTGGCCCGCGCCGAAGACAACATCAAGGTGCTGACCCTGTGCGGCGGCGTGTCCTTCGGCCCGCAGATCGCCTCGCTGGAACACGGCGCGCACATCATCGTCGGCACCCCGGGGCGCATCCAGCAGCACCTGCGCAAGGGCTCGCTGGTACTGGACGGCCTGAACACCCTGGTGCTCGACGAAGCCGACCGCATGCTCGACATGGGCTTCTACGACTCGATCGAAGACATCATCGAGCAGACCCCGAACCGCCGCCAGACCCTGCTGTTCTCGGCCACCTACCCGGTGGGCATCAAGCAGCTGGCGTCGAAGTTCATGCGCGACCCGCAGACCGTCAAGGCCGAGTCGCTGCACGCCGACAGCCAGATCGAGCAGCGCTTCTACGAAATCAGCCCGGAAGAGCGCCTGGGCGCCCTGACCAAGGCCCTGGGGCACTTCCGCCCGCAATCGTGCGTGGCCTTCTGCTTCACCAAGCAGCAGTGCCAGGAAGTGGTCGACCACCTGGTGGCCAAGGGCATCAGCGCCGTGGCCCTGCACGGCGACCTGGAACAGCGCGACCGCGACCAGGTACTGGCGATGTTCGCCAACCGCAGCACCTCGGTGCTGGTGGCCACTGACGTCGCCGCCCGCGGCCTGGACATCGACGCGCTGGACATGGTGATCAACGTCGAGCTGGCGCGCGATTCGGAAATCCATATTCACCGCGTCGGCCGTACCGGCCGTGCCGGCGAGAACGGCCTGGCCATCAGCTTCGTGGCGCCGGCCGAGGCGCACCGTGCCCAGGCCATCGAGCAGCTGCAGAAAGCCCCGCTGAACTGGCAGCCGCTCAGTGGCCTGACCGCCAAGGAAGGTGGCCCGCTGCTGCCGGCCATGGCTACCCTGTGCATCGGCGCCGGCCGCAAGGACAAGGTACGCCCGGGCGACATCCTCGGCGCGCTGACCGGTGATGCCGGCATCCCTGGCGCCCAGGTGGGCAAGATCGCGATCTTCGACTTCCAGGCCTACGTGGCCGTGGACCGCGACATCGCCAAGCAGGCCCTGCAGCGCCTGAACAACGGCAAGATCAAGGGCCGCTCGCTGCGCGTGCGTATTCTCTAAAGCCCAGCCCAAGGCCCCGTAGCAGCTGCCGAAGGCTGCGTCGGGGCCCACCACCGAGTCATGGCCGGACGCAGCCTTCGGCAGCTGCTACACGGGTTGTTTGAGGAATACCGAAGTGCGCTCTACCGACGTTGTGATCATTGGCGCAGGGGCCGCCGGCCTGATGTGCGCCTTCAGCGCCGCCGCCCGCGGCCGCCAGGTGCTGCTCATCGATCACGCCAACAAGGCCGGCAAGAAGATCCTGATGTCCGGCGGTGGGCGCTGCAACTTCACCAACATGTACGCCGAACCTGCCAACTTCCTCTCGCAGAACCCACACTTCTGCAAGTCGGCCCTGGCCCGCTACACCCAGTGGGACTTCATCGCCATGGTGGCCAAGCACGGCGTGCCGTACCACGAGAAGAAACTGGGCCAGCTGTTCTGCGACAACAAGTCCAGCGACATCCTGGAAATGCTGCTCGAAGAGTGCAACCAGGTGAACGTCGACCTGCGTCTGGACACCTCGGTGCAGCACATCGAGAAAACCGCCAACGGCTACCTGCTGAGCACCAGCATGGGCCAGGTTGGCTGCCAGTCACTGGTGATCGCCACCGGCGGCCTGTCCATTCCCACCCTGGGCGCCACTGGCTTCGGTTACCAGGTAGCCCGCCAGTTCGGCCACGACGTGCTGCCTACCCGGGCAGGGCTGGTGCCGTTCACCATCACCGACCAGCTCAAGGAGCTGTGCACCGAGCTGTCGGGCACCTCGGTGGACTGCCTGGTGAGCTGCAACGACCAGGCGTTCCGCGAGAACATCCTGTTCACCCACCGCGGCCTCAGCGGCCCGGCGATTCTGCAGATCTCCTCGTTCTGGCAACCTGGCGATGTGGTGGAGATCAACCTGCTGCCCGACCACGACGCGCTGGGCTGGCTGCAACAGCAACAGGCCGAGCGCCCCAACAGCGAGCTGAAAACCCTGCTGGGCGAGCTGTTCACCAAGAAAATGGCGAACCTGTTGGCCGAGCACTGGTTCGCTTCCAAGCCGATGAAGCAGTACACCCCGGCCGAACTGCGCGACGTGGCGCAGAAGCTCGGCGCCTGGCAGGTAGTACCGGCCGGCACCGAAGGCTACCGCACCGCCGAGGTCACCCTGGGTGGCGTCGACACCCGCGAAGTGTCGTCCAAGACCATGGAGTCACTGAAAAGCCCGGGCCTGTATTTCGTCGGTGAAGTGCTGGACGTCAGCGGCCACCTGGGCGGTTTCAACTTCCAGTGGGCGTGGGCCTCGGGCTACGCGGCGGCGCAGTTCGTCTAAAACGTTGCAGGCAGTATCCCGGAACAAATTTTGCTGGTAATAAGGGAGCGGCGACAGAGAATCGCCGCTCGCCACGGCTCTATTTAGCTCATCTGCCCAACAGGTTCGCCCCCCTCTATGGCATCGACCTCGTTTCGCCAATCCATGCGCCGCTTGTGGGCGCTAGACAAGTTCAGCTACAGCGTGCGGGTGTTCATCGCCCTGACCGGCTCCATGGCGTTCTGTTGGTACCAGAAGGAAATGCATGCGCTGATCCCCATCTTCCTCGGGATTATTGCCTGTGCCCTGGCCGAGACCGACGACAACTGGCAAGGGCGGGTCAAGGCCCTGGCGGTGACGCTGGTGTGCTTCAGTTGCTCGGCGCTGTCGGTGGAATTGCTGTTCCCCTACCCCTACCTTTTCGTCTGTTCCCTGGCCCTGGCCGCCTTCGGCCTGACCATGCTCGGCGCGCTGGGCGAACGCTACAACGCGGTGGCCTATGCCACGCTGATCGTGGCCGTGTACACCATGATCGGCGTGGACCAGCGCGGCGGCGAAACCAGCAATTTCTGGGAAGAACCGCTGCTGCTGGTGACCGGCGCCGCCTGGTACGGGTTGCTCTCGGTGCTGTGGCAGGCGCTGTTTGCCAACCAGCCGGTGCAACAGGCGCTGGCCAAGCTGTTCCGTGAGCTGGGCTACTACCTCAAGCTCAAGGCCAGCCTGTTCGAGCCTATCCGCGGCCTGGACATCGAAGCCCGGCGCCTGGAGCTGGCCAAGCAGAACGGCCGCGTGGTGGCGGCGCTCAACTCCACCAAGGAAATCATTCTGCACCGGGTGGGCGGTGGCCGCCCCGGGTCGAAGATCAGCCGCTACCTGAAGTTGTACTTCCTGGCGCAGGACGTCCACGAGCGCGCCAGCTCCTCGCATTACCCCTACAACGCCCTGGCCGAAGCCTTCTTCCACAGCGACGTGCTGTTCCGCTGCCAGCGCCTGCTGCGCCAGCAGGGGGCGGCGTGCCGGCGCCTGTCCGAGTCGATCCAGCTGCGCCAGCCGTTCGTCTACGACGACAGCTTCGCCGAAGCCCTGGGCGACCTGCACGCGTCCCTGGAACACCTGCGCATCCAGAGCAACCCGGCCTGGCGCAGCCTGCTGCGCTCGCTGCGGGCGCTGGCAGCGAACCTGGGCACCCTGGACCGCCTGCTGAGCGACGCCAGCAACCCCGACAAACTGGCCGATGAAAGCGACAGCAGCCTGCTTGACCGCTCGCCACGAACGCTCAAGGACATGTGGGCGCGCGTGCGGCAAAACCTCACGCCCACCTCGCTGCTGTTCCGCCACGCCTTGCGCCTGCCGCTGGCGGTGTCGGTGTGCTACGCCATCGTGCACCTGGTGCCTACCACGCAAAGCTACTGGATCATGCTGACCACGGTGTTCGTCTGCCAGCCCAGCTACGGCGCCACCCGCCGCAAGCTGGGCCAGCGTATCGTCGGCACGGCCATCGGCCTGACGCTGGGCTGGGCGCTGTTCGACCTGTTCCCCAGCCCGTTGATCCAGTCGATGTTCGCCATCGCCGCCGGCCTGGTGTTCTTCGTCAACCGCACCACGCGCTACACCGTGTCCACGGCGGGCATCACCCTAATGGTGCTGTTCTGCTTCAACCAGGTGGGCGACGGCTACGGGCTGTTCCTGCCACGCCTGGTGGACACCCTGATCGGCAGCCTGATCGCCATCATGGCGGTGTTCCTGTTCCTGCCCGACTGGCAGGGCCGCCGCCTGAACAAGGTGCTGGCCAACACCCTGAGCTGCAACAGTATCTACCTGCGGCAGATTCTGGAGCAGTACGCGCGTGGCAAGCGCGATGACCTCAGCTACCGCCTGGCGCGCCGCAACGCCCACAACGCCGACGCCGCGCTGTCCACCACCCTGGCGAACATGCTCATGGAGCCGGGGCACTTCCGCAAGGAAGCCGACGTCGGCTTCCGCTTCCTGGTGCTGTCGCACACCCTGCTCAGCTACCTGTCGGGCCTGGGCGCGCACCGCGCCACCGAACTGCCGGAGCCGGTGCGCACCGAGCTCATCGAAGGCACCGGCCAGGCCCTGGCCGCCAGCATCGACGAAATAGCCGCCAGCCTGGCCAACAAGACCCCGGTGGCGCTGCACAGCGACGCCGAGGAAGCCCTGGCCAACGCGCTGGAGCAGATGCCCGAGGAAATCGACGAAGGCCAACGGCTGGTGCAGACGCAACTGGCGTTGATCTGCCGTCAGCTGGGGCCGCTGCGCACCCTGGCGGCGCACCTGATCAAGGACAAGGCCCAACAGGAAGCAGCGGCGGCCTGACTACATGCCGTATTGCTTGAGCAGCCGCGCATAGGTGCCATCGGCCTGCATCTGGCCGATGGCCTTGTTGAACGCCGCGACGATCTTGTCGTGGTCGGGGTTCTTCAGGCTCACCAGTATGTGCAGGTGGTTGAGGCTCAGCGGCTGCGGCAGGAACTCGACGGCATCGCGCACCCGCGTCACTTCATGGCTGAGGTAGTAGCGCGCCACGTATTCATCCTCCAGCGTCAGGTCGACCCGTTGCGCCGCCAGCATGCGCACGCCCATGGAGAAATTGTGCACCTGCACCTTCTGCAGCAGCTCGTCGCCGTCGAACGCGCCTGAGTACGCGTAGCCGCGCACCACCGCCATGGGGTAAGGGTGCAGCGCCTCAAGGTCGCCGTGGAACTCGATGGGCGAGCCTTTGCGCTTGAGAAACAGAATGCGGTTCTGCAGGTAGCTGCCGGAAAACGCGCCAATGTGCGTGCGTTCCTCGTTGTACCAGGCGTTGACCAGCACGTCGTAGTGGCCTTCCTCGATACCCAGCAAGGCCCGCGCCCACGGCACCTGTTCAAACTGGCTGGCGTAGCCGGCCCGGGCCAGCGCGGTGGTGACCAGCTCCGTGGCCAGGCCGCCATTGACCATGGTGGCGTCGGTAAACGGCGGCCAGGCGTCAGCCACCAGCCGCAACCGGTCGGCTGCGGCCGTCTGGGCCAACAACAGCAATCCAAGCAAATACGAGGCTCGAAGCAAATGCAGCATGCTCAAGATCCTGTAGCGGGCTCCTGGCCCGACGGCGTGGTGGTCCAGCCTGCATCCCGTACAGAGCCTAGCTCAACATCGATGCGGATGGCCCTGATGCCCCCGTCTATTTATGATGACGGCTGGCGAGCGTCTTTATTTTTTCCGGAGTGCACATGACCACCCAATGGGCCTGCAAACACCATGGCGATCTAGGTATCGACCAGCTGTACCGAATTCTGCAACTGCGCACCCAAGTATTTGTGGTGGAACAGCAATGCCCGTACCAGGAAGTCGACGGGCTGGACCTGGATGGCGACACCTGCCACCTGATGGGCTGGCAGGGCGACCAGCTGGTGGCCTACCTGCGCCTGCTGGACCCGGCCGCCCATGACGGCGACGTGGTCATCGGCCGCGTGGTAACGGCGCCATCCGCCCGCGGCCAGGGGCTGGGCCACGAGCTACTGGTGCAGGGGCTGTGGCACGCCGACAAGCTGTGGCCGCAGACGCCGATCTACCTGTCGGCGCAGGCGCACTTGCAGGGGTACTACGGCAAGTACGGCTTCGTCGCCGAGGGCGAGGAATACCTGGAGGATGATATTCCGCACATCGGCATGCGCCGGGCCGTGTGATCGGCGTCGTCGCCATCGCGACCAAGGTCGGCTCCTACGGGGGTAGGAGCCGACCTTGGTCGCGATGGCCGTGACGCGCCCCTCAGGGGTAGCCCAGAGTCTGCTTGATAGCGGCCAGGTTACGGCCAATCCAGGCTTTATCAATCGCGCCCCAGTCGCGCACCACATACTGGCCGATGTGGTTGCGCTCCCCTTCCGCCTGCTCGAACTCGCACACGATGTCCAGGTCAGCCAATGCCAGCAACGTGTCCTGCGCGGTGCGCCGGGGCATGCCGGTAGCCTCGGTGATGGCCGGCACGCTGCAGGCGGTACCGCTGTCTATCAGCCAGGCCACGTACAGGCGGCGGTAGAAGCTGGTCTTGGTCTTGCTGACTTCCATCGAACGTTCCTTGTCGGTCATTGTGGCGGCAGGTCGCGCCAGGTCAGGTAAATGCGCAGGTCGAATTCCAGCTGATGGTAACCCGGCTGCATATGTTCACAGAGCTTGTAGAACGCCTTGTTATGGTCCGACTCCTTCAGGTGGGCCAGTTCGTGCACCACGATCATCTTCAGGAATTGCGGCGCGGCGTCCTTGAACAGCGAAGCAATGCGGATCTCTTTCTTGGCCTTGAGCTTGCCGCCCTGCACCCGTGACACCGCCGTGTGCAGCCCCAGCGCGCGGTGGGTCAGGTCCAGGCGGTTGTCGTAAAGCACCTTGTCCAGGTTGGGCGCGTTGCGCAGGTGTTCCTGCTTGAGGTCCAGCGCGTAGCTGTACAACGCCTTGTCACTCTGCACGGCGTGGCGGTCGGGGTAGCGCTGCTGCAGGTAGTCGCCCAGGCGCCCTTCGGCCAGCAGGGTACGCACCTGGTCTTGCAGGTGCTGGGGGTAGGCTTGCAGGTATTTGAGCGGGGGCATGGCGGCGACACATCATCAAGTCAGCCGCCAGTGTACCCAATTGCGCGGCTACACCGTGCCCCAATCGAACTGCCCGGGGAAGCCTGTGGCGTCCTCGGCGGTCAGCGGCTTGGCAACGATGAAGCCCTGGGCCAGCTCGCAACCGTTTGTGCGCAGCCACTGATACTGCTCACGCGTCTCCACGCCTTCGGCGATCACGGTGATGCCGAAGTCGCGGCACACGCTGATCACGTTGCGCGCCAGCGCGGCGTCGCGCTCGGACTCGGGCAGGCGCGCCACCAGGTGCCGATCGAGCTTGAGGGTGTCGATGGGCAGGTCGCGCAACAGCTTCAGCGAGCAGTGGCCAGTGCCGAAATCATCCAGCGCCACGCGCACGCCCAGGTTGTGCAGCTCGTGCAATTGGCGCATGGCCTCTTCCTGATTGTGCATCAGCGAGGTTTCCACCACCTCCACTTCCAGCTGTTGGGCCTGCAGGCCGTTCATGGCGATGGCCCGCTGCAGCTCAGGTACCAGGTTGGGCATGGCGAATTGCGCGTTGCTCAGGCTGATGCTGAGAATCATCTGGTCATCGAAGCTGTCACGCCAGGCATGGCGCTGGGCGGCGCCCTGCTGGTAGATCCAGCTGGTGAGGCGGCTGATCAGCCGCGCTTCCTCCAGCAACGGAATGAACAGGCCTGGCGGCACGTCGCCAACGCTGGGGTGGCGCCAGCGCAGCAAGGCCTCGAAGCCGCGCAGGCGGCCGTCGGCGATGGCCACCTGGGGCTGGTAGACCAGGGTGAAATCCTTTTTCTCGATGGCGCTGCTGACGCTGTCTTCCAGCATCAGCCGTGAACGGGCGCGGCCGTTCATGTCCTGGTCGTAGTAACGGTACTGCTGGCGGCCGGCCTGCTTGGCCGCGTACATGGCGATGTCGGCGGCGCGCAGCAGGCTGTCCAGGTTGGAACCGCACTCGGGGTAGGTGGCAATGCCGATGCTGACACCCAGGGTCACGTCCAGGCCGTCGATCTGCTGGCACATCGAAACCCGATCTATCAGCTTTTCCGCGACCTTGGCCGCCTGCTCCGGGTATTCCAGGGTGTCCAGCAGCGCGGTGAACTCGTCACCGCCCATGCGCGCGACGATGTCATAGCTGCGCAGGCAGTCCTTGAGCTGCTCGGCCACCCAGCGCAGCACCCGGTCGCCGGCGTCATGGCCATGGTTGTCGTTGATGCGCTTGAAGCCGTCCAGGTCCAGGTACAGCAGCGCCTGGGACTTGTCCGAGCGCTCGTTGCGCACCAGCGCGCTCTCCACCGTCTGGTAGAAACCACGGCGGTTCAGCAGGCCGGTCAGCGGGTCGGTAACCGCCTGGTATTCCAGCTGCTGGTGCAGGTTGCGCACCACCGACATGTCCAGCACGGTCACCACCATGGCATGTTGCTCGCCGGGCAGTGGCGCGCAGGACAGCGCGGCAGGCAGCTGCTGGCCCGACACGGTGCACAGCACCGCATCGTGCACCCTGAAGGTTTCGCGGTTGGCGTAGGCGCGGTAGAACTCGGACTCCGCCCACTGCCCAACCGTGGGCTTGACCACGAACTTGAGCAACTCGGCGCCGGTCAGCTCGGCCACCGAGGCGTTGAGCAGGCGCGAGATGGCCGGGTTGGCGAAACTGATGCGGCCCTTTTCGTCGATTACCAGAATGCCTTCGGCGGCGTTTTCCAGCACCGAGGCGTTGAAGGCGCGGGCCGTTTCCAGGTCGCGACTCAGGCGCTGCAGGTCGCGGCGGTTGCGTTGTTGCTCCAGCAGCGCCTGCACCTTGGGCCGCAGGATTTGCGGGTCGAACGGCTTGAACAGGTAATCCACCGCGCCATTGGCGTAGCCCTTCAGCACCGAGGCCTGGTTCTGTTCGTTGGCAGTGAGGAAAATAATCGGGGTCAGCCGGGTGCGCTGGCTGCCACGCATCAGCCGTGCCACCTCGAAGCCGTCCATGCCTGGCATCTGCACGTCCAGCAGCACCAGGTCCACCTCATGTTCCAGCAGCATGCTCAGGGCTTCCACACCGGAAGCGGCCGTTACTACCCGCCAGTCCTGACGTTCGAGCAAGGCCCGCATGCTGATCAGGTTTTCCGGGTAGTCATCAACGACCAGTAGAACTGAGCCGCCATCGTTTGGCTGGGATTGCGCGCATTCCATGCATGCTTCTCGTCAAGACATTTGGCACCGGCCCTTGTTGGCAAAAACCGGATACAGATTGCTCCTTACTCTAGACCGGGATCCAAAGAAGGGGGAGCCGTATACAGCCAGTACCCTACCAAAGATCGCTTACCCGACTAACGGTAATTTTCCACAGCCCCCGAAATCAAAGGCCTGCACTTAAATCGACGAAAGGTTGGCGCCAAGGAATCGACGTGCCAGCATTAACAATTTAATTTCATGTCTCTATAAAGAGCGCCCTCTTCAACCCCCGAGCTAAGCGGCCGGGTTGGTTTTCCGGCAGTCGACCGCCGCGTAAAATGGAAGGCAATAACATGATAGATCTCTCGACCTGGATGCTCAGTGTTCCCGAAGGAACGCCGGCGCAGACCATCAGCACCCCCACACTGGTATCAGGCTTCAAGGACAAGTATTTCCATTCCGATACAGGCACCCTGTTCTTCTGGGCGCCGGTGACCGGCACGGTCACCGAAAGTGCCATCTACCCGCGCTGCGAGCTGCGCGAGGCGAATGCCGACGGCTCGGTGCGCAACTGGCTTTACCCTGCCGCTGACAACACCCTGCGCGCCACGCTGGCGGTCAACCAGGTGCCCTCATCGGGCAAGGTGGTTATCGGGCAGATCCACGTGTACGGCAGCAACCAGCCGCTGCTGAAGGTGGAATACCAGTACAAGACCAAGACCCAGACGGGCAACATCGTCGCCAAGGTGCGCTACCACCTGGACGACGAGGAGCCCACGGTGATCCAGGTGGCCACCGGGGTGCCGCTGGGCAAGCAGTTCAACTACCTGATACACCTGAGCCCCGGCGGCGCCCTGAGCGTGGATGCCGCAGGCTTCACCTGGGTGGACCAGATCAGCGGTACCTGGAAAGCCTCGCAGCTGTATTTCAAGGCGGGGGTGTATACCCAGGACAACACCGGAGATGTCAGCGAAGGGGGGACGGTGACGTTCTACAAGCTGAATATCGCCCATACCTCCAGCTGAGCGTTGGCCGGGACACCGCCTGGCGGCAGCTGCTACGGGCACAATCAACGTAGCAGTGGCCGCCAGGCCGCGTCCTGCGGTCATTCGGTATAACGCATGCTCCGCGCGCGCAGGCCATTGCCGTGGATGCAGTTGTCCACCAGCCGTTGGCGCAGCGACCAGTCGGTGTTGATGATGTAGTGGTTGAGTATCGGCTTGCCCGGGCCTGAGGCGAACCAGGTCATCAGGTCGCCGGAACGGTCATTGGGCACGAAGAACGGCAGCGCGTATTTACAGGCCTGCACTGACTTGAGTTCCAGCTCGCCCTTGGACTCGCGGCCCACCCGCGCGATGAAATCGCGCAGCTCGTTGTTGGTGGGGGTATGGCTGCCGCTCCAGCGCTGGTTCACGCCGTCCCAGAATTTGGCGTCGCGCACCGCGCGCTTGTAGGCGATGACGGTATTGGCCGGGCCGGCGTTCCAGATCTGGTTGATGGTCATTCGGGCCATGTCCGGGGTCACCAAATGCTGCTCACCCACCATTTGCTTGATCAAGCTGGCCAGCTCCAGATGAGCTGCATCAGTGAAATTCTTGAACTCATGGAAGTCGAGAATGACGATTTCCCGAGACGTAACCTGAAGGAAGCGGAACATCAGCAGATCGCGCAGTACATCACCGGCCACGGTCCGCCCGGACGTGGTGCTATGAAAAATGGAGAATCGGCGCGGGTCACCAGCAGGGTACCCGGAAAAGAACTGCACCCTGAGATCCAGCACCCGGATGCCGCATACCAACTGGCTGAACGGCCCCACATCCTGGCAGGTTTCGCTCGAGGGCGTATGCGGGGCCTTCTTGTCGAAGGCGGAGTGGTGCGTGCCCGGCAAGATGCAATCCTGGATCCGCAAGGAACGTGCGCCACTGTAGCGCCCCATCCAGTCAATACGCTGGTTGTTGAACAGCTGGCAAATGCCGTCCTGCAACCCACCATTGGGGCACCAACCTGCGGTGGTTTCCTGCTCATCATCGCCCAGCGTGCAGAAATCAGCCGCTGGCAACGGCTCCAGGCCTTCGAAATTGACGAAATCGTTCATGCTGCAATCCTTCATACACGTAAGTAGTGCACGCGAACTTACGGAGTGTGCGAGGCCGATTTAATCCAGAAAGTCTTCAAGGCCCGGCAGTTGTTCCAGACCTGCCGGGCACAAAAAAGCCCCGCCTTTTCGGGGCGGGGCTTTCGGGTGTTGCCAGGCGCTTAGTTGACCTTGGCGTTCAGCTCGCCCTTGGCGTAACGCTGGAACATCGCTTCCAGGGAGATGGCCTTGATCTTCGAAGCGTTGCCAGCGGTGCCAAAGGCTTCGTAGCGGGCGATGCACACGTCGCGCATGGCCTTCACGGTTTCACCGAAGAACTTGCGTGGGTCGAACTCGCTCGGGTTGGTGGCCATCAGGCGGCGCATGGCACCGGTGGACGCCAGGCGCAGGTCGGTGTCGATGTTGACCTTGCGCACGCCGTGCTTGATGCCTTCGACGATTTCCTCGACCGGTACGCCGTAGGTTTCCTTGATGTCGCCGCCGTACTGGTTGATGATCGCCAGCCACTCTTGCGGTACCGAGGAAGAACCGTGCATCACCAGGTGGGTGTTGGGGATGCGCTTGTGGATTTCCTTGATGCGGTCGATGGCCAGCACGTCGCCGGTAGGCGGCTTGGTGAACTTGTAGGCGCCGTGGCTGGTGCCGATGGCGATGGCCAGGGCGTCGACCTGGGTCTTCTTGACGAAGTCGGCGGCTTCTTCCGGGTCGGTCAGCATCTGGCTGTGGTCCAGCACGCCTTCGGCGCCGATGCCGTCTTCTTCACCGGCCATGCCGGTTTCCAGCGAACCCAGGCAGCCCAGTTCACCTTCTACCGAAACGCCGCAGGCGTGGGCCATGGCCACGGTCTGCTGGGTAACGCGCACGTTGTACTCGTAGTCGGTGGGGGTCTTGCCGTCTTCGCCCAGCGAGCCGTCCATCATCACCGAGCTGAAGCCCAGCTGGATCGAGCGCTGGCAGACGTCAGGGCTGGTGCCGTGGTCCTGGTGCATGCACACCGGAATGTGCGGGAATTCTTCGATGGCGGCCAGGATCAGGTGGCGCAGGAACGGCGCACCGGCGTATTTACGGGCGCCAGCGGACGCCTGGACGATTACCGGGGAGTCAGTCTTGTCAGCGGCTTCCATGATGGCGCGCATCTGTTCAAGGTTGTTGACGTTGAAAGCTGGGACGCCGTAGCCGAACTCTGCGGCGTGGTCCAGCATCTGGCGCATGCTAATGAGTGCCATCTTGTGTTTATCTCCCGGTCGAGGGTCGTTAATCGTGCAAGCCTGCCGAAGCGGCGGCTGCCATTCAAGTAGTGTAGATCGGGCCGCGGCCCGATCCGCTGCATCACTGGGCCTTGCAGGCCCGGCCAATCAGGTCGTTGGTCGCGACCCAGTACACCAGGCCTTCATTACCTTTGCTGTGGAAGGCCAGCACGCCGTCGCTGAACAGTTCGCCCGACGCGCCGGGCTCGGCTTTCAGGCGGTAGACCTGGTCGCTGCCACCCAGCTTCACTTCCACGCTGTTCTTGCCCGCATCCAGGAAGCGCCAATCGACGGTCGCCTGGCTGTCGCAGGTCCAGTGTGTCCAGTCAGCGGACACCGGGGCCTGGTTGAAACTTGCACATCCACCCAGTACTGCAAACGCCACAAGGGCCATGAAGCCTTTCATTGTACTTCCTCGGGTTGCAGCATGGCGGCAGGCACGCAGGCCTGCCGCTCAGTTCCATCGGACTGAAAAGCCCGCCAGTTGTTCCGACCCGCGGTCGGCTCAGGGGCAACCTTGCCCCGGGGCCTGGTGTTCAGGGTCGTACTTTTCCAGGCCATCCGGGCCCAGGCGCTTGCTGATGACCGGCGTGGTCTCGGCCTGCCAGTCAGCCTGGTAGCAGCCGCCCTTGCCGGGCACCTGCTCGTGCGCGGCGGGCGCCGGCTTGCTGGCGCACCCGGCAAGCACGCCAGCCAGCAGCAACGGCAACAACGGCAATGCCTTGGTCATCTGGACGCTCCCTTTCCATTCGCGCATGGCGTATCAGGCCTTGGCCCGCTGCTCCAGCATCTCGACGGCTGGCAGCACCTTGCCCTCGACGAACTCGAGGAAGGCGCCACCACCGGTGGAAATGTAGGAGATGTCCTTGGACACGCCGTACTTGTCGATGGCTGCCAGGGTATCGCCGCCGCCGGCGATGGAGAACGCCGGGCTGTCGGCGATGGCCTTGGCCAGCACCTTGGTGCCGTTGCCGAACTGGTCGAACTCGAACACGCCCACCGGGCCGTTCCACAGGATGGTCTTCGAAGTCTTCAGCAGTTGGGCGAACTGCTCGGCAGTTTGCGGGCCGATGTCCAGGATCATGTCGTCATCGGCCACGTCGGCGATCAGCTTGACGGTGGCTTCGGCGGTTTCGGCGAATTGCTTGGCCACGACCACGTCCACCGGCAGCGGCACACTGACCTTGGCGGCGATGGCGCGGGCGGTGTCCAGCAGGTCCGGCTCGTACAGCGACTTGCCCACCTTGTGGCCAGCTGCAGCCAGGAAGGTGTTGGCGATGCCGCCGCCGACGATCAGCTGGTCGCAGATCTGGCTCAGGCTGTTGAGCACGTCCAGCTTGGTCGACACCTTGGAACCGGCAACGATGGCGGCCATCGGCTTGGCCGGGGCGCCCAGGGCCTTGCCCAGCGCGTCCAGCTCGGCGGCCAGCAGCGGGCCTGCAGCGGCGACCTTGGCGAACTTGGCCACGCCGTGGGTCGAGCCCTCGGCGCGGTGGGCGGTGCCGAAGGCGTCCATGACGAACACATCGCACAGGGCAGCGTATTGCTGCGCCAGGTCATCGGCGTTCTTTTTCTCGCCCTTGTTGAAGCGCACGTTCTCGAACAGCACCAGGTCGCCCGCCTTGACGTCGACGCCGCCCAGGTAATCAGCCACCAGCGGCACGTCGCGGCCCAGCGCCTTGCTCAGGTAGTCGGCAACCGGCTTGAGGCTGTTCTCGGCCGAGAACTCGCCTTCGGTAGGGCGGCCCAGGTGCGAGCAGACCATCACCGCCGCGCCTTTCTCCAGCGCCAGCTTGATGGTCGGCAGCGAGGCCAGGATACGCGCGTCGCTGGTGACCACTCCATCCTTGACGGGGACGTTGAGGTCTTCGCGGATCAGCACGCGCTTACCTTGCAGATCGAGGTCGGTCATCTTCAACACTGTCATGTGTTCAGTCCTTCAAGCCTGTTTTATTTGTTTGGTTGACGACGTACAGAAAGTGCTCCGCGACGTCGAGCATCCGATTGGCAAAGCCCCATTCGTTGTCGAACCAGGCCAGGATGTTCACCAGGCGCGGGCCTGATACACGGGTCTGGCTGGCATCGACGATGGCCGAATGCGGGTCATGGTTGAAATCGCAGCTGGCGTGGGGCAGTTCGGTGTAGGCCACCAACCCTTTCAGCGGGCCTGTGAGGGCGGCGTCGTGGAGGATTCTGTTGACCTCCGCGGCGTCGGTGTCACGGCGCACTTGCAGGGTGATGTCCAGGCAAGACACGTTCACTGTCGGCACGCGCACTGCTTTGGCCTGGATACGGCCACCGAGTTCCGGCAGCAACCGCTCGATTCCGCGCGCCAGCCCGGTGGACACCGGGATGATCGATTGGAAGGCCGAGCGGGTACGGCGCAGGTCTTCGGCATGGTAGGCATCGATCACCGGCTGGTCATTCATGGCCGAATGGATAGTGGTGATCGAGATGTACTCCAGGCCCAGGGCCTCATCCAGCAACCGCAGCAACGGCACGCTGCAGTTGGTGGTGCAGGAAGCGTTGGACACCAGCGTCTCGGTACCGGTCAATACCTGCTGGTTGATGCCGAACACCACAGTGGCGTCGACATCGGTCTCGCTGGCCATGGGCTGGGAGAACAGCACCCGTGGGGCGCCGGCGTCGATGAAACGCTGGCCGTCGGCACGGGTATGCCACGCCCCGGAGCACTCTAATACCAGGTCGACGTCAAGCGCCGCCCAGTCGATGCCCTCGGGGCTGGCACTGCGCAGTACTTTCACGCAGTCGCCGTTAATCATCAGACAATCGCCTTCGCTGCGCACCTGGCCGGGAAAACGGCCGTGGGTGGAGTCGAAGCGTGTCAGGTATTCAAGACTGGCCATGTCGGCCAGGTCGTTGATGGCAACCACCTCGAAGCCCGCCTCCGCGCCGCGCTCGTACAACGCACGCATGACACAACGGCCGATACGGCCGTAGCCATTGAGTGCAACTTTATAGGGGCGTGGCTGGGGCATGAGGTGCTCACTGAAAACAATGGTTCAAACCTTTATGCAGGCTGCAGTGCAAATGCTTTTGTGGGAGCTGGCTTGCCAGCGAGCTTTTCAGGGGCCCTAAAAGCTCGCTGGCCAGCCCGCTCCCCCCAAAACCACCCAGCCGCAACAGCCCCC
>NZ_JBWCAM010000001.1:278903-477945 GCF_056175065.1 Pseudomonas sp. JC1203 | reverse complement strand
ACTTGTTGGGGGGGGCGGGGGGGGGCCCCGGCGTTTTCCTGGGCCCCAACACGCGCGGGGCCACCCCAGCTCCCACAAGAACCAGCATGCAGCACCTGCCCCGCAGGGCAGGCCTTGGATCAGTCTTCCAGCAGTTCTTCGGCAGTACCGACGATGTTGTCGACGGTGAAGCCGAACTCTTCGAACAGGGCGGCCGCAGGGGCCGACTCGCCGAAGGTGGTCATGCCGATGACGCGGCCTTCCAGGCCCACGTACTTGTACCAGTAGTCGGCGTGCGCGGCTTCGATGGCGATGCGCGCGCTGACTTCCAGTGGCAGCACGGCCTGCTTGTAGCCGGCGTCCTGGGCTTCGAACACGCTGGTGCACGGCATCGACACCACGCGAACCTTGCGGCCCTGCTCGGCCAGCTTGGCCTGGGCCTTCACGGCCAGGTCAACTTCGGAACCGGTGGCAATCAGGATCAGCTCAGGCTCGCCGTCGCAGTCCTTGAGGATGTAGCCACCACGAGCGATATCTGCCAGTTGCGCGGCATCGCGCGCCTGGTTCTGCAGGTTCTGACGGCTGAAGATCAGCGCCGAAGGACCATCGTTGCGCTGAATGGCGTGTTTCCAGGCCACTGCCGATTCCACGGCATCGGCCGGGCGCCAGGTGTCCAGGTTCGGCGTGCAGCGCAGGCTGGCCAGCTGCTCGATCGGCTGGTGGGTAGGGCCGTCTTCGCCCAGGCCGATGGAGTCGTGGGTGAACACGTACAGCACGCGCTTCTTCATCAGCGCCGACATGCGCACGGCATTGCGGCAGTATTCCATGAAGATCAGGAAGGTAGCGCCGTATGGCACGAAACCGCCGTGCAGGGCGATACCGTTCATGATGGCGCCCATGCCGAACTCGCGCACGCCGTAGTGCAGGTAGTTGCCACCTGGCGCTTCGGCGCTGATGCTCTGGCTGCCCTTCCAGAAGGTCAGGTTGGAGCCGGCCAGGTCAGCCGAGCCGCCCAGCAGTTCAGGCAGCAGCGGGCCATAGGCATTCAGCGCGTTCTGGCTGGCCTTGCGGCTGGCGATGGTTTCGCCCTTGGCAACCACTTCGGCGATCCAGGCATCGGCCTTTTCGGCGAAGTCGGCTGGCAGCTCGCCGGCCATGCGGCGGATGAACTCGTTGGCCAGCTCAGGGTGCGCGGCCGAGTAGGCGGCGAAGCGCTGGTCCCAGTCGGCTTCCAGCGCGCGGCCGGCTTCCTTGGCATCCCATTCGGCGTAGATGTCGGCCGGGATTTCGAAAGGACCGTGGTTCCACTTCAGCGCGGCGCGGGTCAGGGCGATTTCCTCGGCACCCAGTGGTGCGCCGTGGGATTCTTCCTTGCCTTGCTTGTTCGGCGAACCGAAGCCGATGGTGGTCTTGCAGCAGATCAGGGTCGGACGGTCGCTTTTGCGCGCAGTCTCGATGGCGGTCTTGATCTCGTCGGCGTCATGGCCGTCGACGTTGCGGATCACCTGCCAGTTGTAGGCTTCGAAACGCTTTGGCGTGTCATCGGTGAACCAGCCTTCGACTTCGCCGTCGATGGAGATGCCGTTGTCGTCGTAGAAGGCGATCAGCTTGCCCAGGTCCAGGGTGCCGGCCAGGGAAGCGACTTCGTGGGAAATGCCTTCCATCATGCAACCATCACCCAGGAAAACGTAGGTGTTGTGGTCGACGATGTTGTGGCCTGGGCGGTTGAACTGGGCCGCCAGGGTCTTTTCGGCGATGGCAAAGCCGACGGCGTTGGCCAGGCCTTGGCCCAATGGGCCGGTGGTGGTTTCCACGCCCGGGGTGTAGCCGAATTCCGGGTGGCCCGGGGTACGGCTGTGCAACTGGCGGAAGTTCTTCAGATCGTCGATAGACAGGTCGTAACCGGTCAGGTGCAACAGCGAGTAGACCAGCATCGAACCGTGACCATTGGACATCACGAACCGGTCGCGGTTGGCGAACGACGGATTGGTCGGGTTGTGCTTCAAGAAGTCACGCCAAAGCACTTCGGCGATATCCGCCATGCCCATGGGGGCACCGGGATGGCCGCTGTTGGCTTTTTGCACGGCATCCATGCTGAGGGCACGAATGGCGTTGGCACGCTCACGACGGCTGGGCATCGCTTATCTCCTGGGCTTTATAAAAAGTACGGATTTCGAAAAGACCGGCATTTTCCCCCAGGCCACGTCTCTGGGCAATGACAGATAGTCATTGCGCAGCGGTTTTTCTGCCTGTGCGGGCCTAAATGCAGGCCGACCTGCAACGTATACCTGCAGTGGACCCCTTTTGCCGGCCAGGGATTCCATCCATCGACCAATATCAAAACTTTTTGATATTGGTCTTGCGGGGTGCGATTTCGCTGACTAGACTGCCGACCCTATGAACCTGCCCGCACCCGCGATCCGCCACGAATACAGCGACGAGCTGGCCGCCCTGTGCAAGGCCGGCGGCGACCCGCTGCGGCTGAACGTATTGCGCGCCCTGGCCAGCGACTCGTTCGGCGTGCTGGAACTGGCGCAGATCTTCGCCATCGGCCAGTCGGGCATGAGCCACCACCTCAAGGTGCTGGCCCAGGCAGGCCTGGTAGCTACCCGCCGCGAAGGCAACGCGATCTTTTATCGCCGCGCCCTGCCCGCCACCGGCGCCCTGGGCGGCCGCTTGCATGCGGCGCTGCTGGACGAGGTCGACGACCTTGACCTGCCGGCCGACGCCGAGGCACGCATGGCGCTGGTCCAGCGCCAGCGGGCAGCCACCAGCGAACACTTTTTCTCGCGCATGGAAGAGAAATTCCGTGCGCAGCAGGACCTGATCGCCGGGCTGGCGCAGTACCGCGACAGCGTGCTGGCGTTGCTCGACAAGCTCAGCTTCGACGCCCAGGCCAGCGCCCTGGAGATCGGCCCCGGCGACGGCGCATTCCTGCCCGACCTGGCCAGCCGCTTTGCCCAGGTGACGGCGCTGGACAACAGTGCCGAGATGCTCGAACTGGCCCGTCAGTTGTGCCAGCGCGAGAACCTGGACAACGTCCAGCTGCGCCTGGCCGACGCCCTGGGCGACACCAGCGTGCAGGCGCACTGCGTGGTCTTGAACATGGTTTTGCACCACTTTCCCGAGCCGGCGCAGGCCCTCAAGCAACTGGCCACACGGGTGAAACCCGGTGGCAGCCTGCTGGTGACCGAGCTGTGCAGTCACAACCAGAGCTGGGCCCGGGACGCCTGTGGCGACCTGTGGCTGGGTTTCGAACAGGAAGATCTGGCCTTTTGGGCCGCTGCTGCGGGACTGGTTCCCGGGGAAAGCCTGTATGTAGGCTTACGTAATGGTTTCCAGATTCAGGTCCGTCATTTTCAGCGGCCGGCTGGCGACACTCACCATCGGTAAATTTAGGAAACCGTCGAGATGAGCGAATATTCTCTTTTCACCTCCGAGTCCGTCTCTGAAGGGCACCCGGACAAGATCGCCGACCAGATTTCTGATGCGGTGCTGGACGCCATCATCACCCAGGACAAGTTCGCCCGCGTCGCGTGCGAAACCCTGGTGAAGACCGGTGTTGCCATCATCGCTGGCGAAGTGACCACTTCGGCCTGGGTAGACCTGGAAGACATCGTCCGCAAGGTGATCGTCGATATCGGCTACAACAGCTCCGAAGTCGGTTTCGACGGCGCCACCTGCGCCGTGATGAACATCATCGGCAAGCAGTCCGTGGACATCGCCCAGGGCGTTGACCGCAGCAAGCCTGAAGACCAGGGCGCCGGCGACCAGGGCCTGATGTTCGGCTACGCCAGCAACGAGACCGACGTGCTGATGCCAGCGCCAATCTGCTTCTCGCACCGCCTGGTAGAGCGCCAGGCCGAAGCGCGCAAGTCGGGCCTGCTGCCTTGGCTGCGCCCGGACGCCAAGTCCCAGGTTACCTGCCGTTACGAAGGCGGCAAGGTCGTGGGTATCGACGCCATCGTGCTGTCGACCCAGCACAACCCGGACGTTTCCTACGCCAACCTGCGTGAAGGCGTGATGGAAGAGATCGTCAAGAAGGTGATCCCGGCCGAACTGCTGCACAAGGGCACCCAGTTCCACATCAACCCTACCGGCAACTTCATCATCGGTGGCCCGGTGGGCGACTGCGGCCTGACCGGCCGCAAGATCATCGTCGACAGCTACGGCGGCATGGCCCGTCACGGCGGTGGCGCGTTCTCCGGCAAGGACCCATCCAAGGTTGACCGTTCGGCTGCCTACGCCGGTCGCTACGTGGCCAAGAACATCGTTGCCGCCGGCCTGGCCGACCGTTGCGAGATCCAGGTGTCCTACGCCATCGGCGTGGCCCAGCCTACCTCGATCTCGATCAACACCTTCGGCACCGGCAAGATCAGCGATGACAAGATCATCAACCTGGTCCGCGAGCACTTCGACCTGCGCCCGTACGCGATCACCACCATGCTCGACCTGCTGCACCCGATGTACCAGGCCACCGCGGCCTACGGCCACTTCGGCCGTACCCCGGAGCAAGTGACCGTGGGCAACGATACCTTCACCACGTTCACCTGGGAACGCACCGACCGCGCCGACGCGCTGCGTGCTGCTGCCGGCCTGTAACAAGACCGACACCAAATAAAAAGCCCCGGCCAGGAAACTGGCTGGGGCTTTTTCGCTCCTATGCCTGCCCTCTCCACGGGCAACGTTTATTTTCAGACTTTGAGGTTCCGATGCGCATTTCGCTGTTCGCCCCCGCCGCCGCCCTGCTGGGCCTGTTTGCCATCAACGCCCAGGCCGCCAACATGGCCACCATGGCCAACTCGCCTGACAGCCACAACAACGCTCAAGTGCAGGTGCACAAAGCGCCGCAACACAAGATCGTCACCAAGAAGGCGCCAGCCCCGAAGCACAAGGTACAGGCCCGCAAAACCCCGGCCCACAGCACCCAAGAGCACCGCGACACCCCGACCAACCGCTGAGTCGGCACCCCACATTCATGTAGCAGCTGCCGGAGGCTGCGTCAGGGCCACGCGCAATGCAGGGCCTGGTGACGCGGCCTGGCGGCCACTGCTACAGATTTAATTACGTTACGGAAGGAAACTTCCTACAGACAAAGGCTTCAATTAGTTTTCCAATAGCGCAGTCCATCACATGGAGTCACCATGAAACCCTTACCTCTCCTCACAGCGCTCGCCCTGTGCTGCGCAGTAGCCACACCGCTGCTGGCCGCCGACGAAGACGCCGCTGAACTCAAGGGCTGCGCGGCCAAGCAACAGGCCATCAACGAACAGCTGGAGCAGGCCCGCGCCCACGGCAACAGCGCCCAGCAGGCGGGCCTGGAGAAAGCCCTGGCCGAAAACAAAGAACATTGCACCGACGCCGGCCTGCAGAAAGAGCGCGAAAACAAGGTGCTCGATGCCCGTCACGAAGTGGCCAAGCGCCAGGCCGACCTCGACAAAGCCATGAAGAAAGGCGACGCCGACAAGATCAACACCCGCAAGGACAAGCTTGCCCAGTCGCGCAAAGAGCTGCAGGAAGCCCTGGACGAGCTGGACAAGTAACGCCGTTTCAGTGGTCGCGAAACTCCCGGTGACAGGCCTTGCAGGCGTTTTCCACCTTCTGCATGGGCCCGTCCAGGCGGGTGGCCGGTAGCGGCTGCGCACGGCTGGCTTCAACCAGCTCGCCGGTCGACACCTCCAGCGCCTGGGCCAGCTGCTGGAACCGCGCCTGCCGCTCCCACACTTCGGGCTTGGCGCTGGTGTGGTCTTCTTCCCGCACCTTGGGGAAATGCTGCCAGGGCTGGTGCGCCAGCTGGTCGAGCTTCACCGCGCTGGCCGCGAACTGCGGGCCGTCGAACGGCAGCCGGCCGAGCAGCATGCCGTTCATGTCCTCACTGGTATGCAGCATCTGCTTGAAGATGGCCTTGCGCTGGCCCAGTGGCGACTTCGGGTCCACGCCGCCACATGCGCTCAAGGCCAGGCAAGCCAGGGTCAACACGGTGAGAGTCCTGAGGGTCATGGGCGCCCGTTCACATGGAAATGAAGAAGAAACTGGCGATCAACCCCAGGCCGATGAACCACACCAGCGACCGCAGCATGGCCCAGTCGGCCAGGTAGCAGATGATGTATAGCAGGCGGCTGGTGATGAAGCACACCGCCAGTACATCCATGGTCACCTGCTCGGCGTTGTGGCAAATATCAGCAATGACCACCGCCGCCGCAAACGCGGGGAATGCCTCGAAGCTGTTCTGCTGCGCGGCATGCGCGCGCTTGGCAAAACCCTCCAGGTTGGCCAGGAAGGTGCGCGGGTCGTGGTTTTGCCGCGGGCCGAACTTGCCGCCGCTGAACTTGGCAATGCTGGTGCACACGAAGGGCAGCACCAGGGCAATCAGGACACACCAGAAAGCAACGGTCATAGAGCGGTTCTCTTATAGTTTCATGATCAACATGCCCAGCAGCACCAGCGCACAGGCCAGCAGCCGCGGGCGGCCAAAGGGTTCTTTCAGGTAACGCATGCCGAACAGCACCACCAGGATCACGCTGATCTCGCGCAGCGCCGCAGCCTCGGCGATGGAGCCGATCTGCATCGCCCACAGCACCAGGGCATAGCTCAACAACACGAAGAAGCCGACACTCAAGCCGATGCGCCACTGGGTGCGCCAGAAGTGCCGGAAGCTGGCACGCCGGCGCGTCACCGCCAGCAGCGGGAACGGCCACGCGCTGATCAGCGTCAGCCACGTCAGGTAACTCAAGGGCTCCGGCCAGCGGCGAATTGCCTGCCCGTCCAGCCATGTATAGCAGCCTATGCACAGGCCGATCAGGCCCACCACCGGCAGCATTCGCCAGGGCAGGCGGTCCCCGCCGCCGCCCTGCCACAGCAGGCACGCCATGCCGCAGGGTATCAGCAGAATTCCGACAACCTGCTGGCCCACAAGTGCCTCGCCGCCCACTGCCAGGGTAAGGCCCAGCACAATCAACGGCGAAAGCCCGCGCATCAACGGGTACACAAGCCCCAGGTCACCGACCTTGTAGGCCTGGATAAGCAGGTAGCGGTACAGCAACTCGAACACTGCGGAAGCCAGCATCCACGGCCAGATCTCGGCGGGAGGCAATTGCACGAACGGCAACAGCACCGCCACCAGCAGCAGCGCCACCGAGTCCATGGCAGCCACCACCAGCAGGCGTTCCGAACTGAATTTGACCAGGGTATTCCAGGCCGCGTGCAGCAACGCGGCAATCAGTACCAATCCTGTGGCGAGCACGCGAGAATCCTTGGATGTGTGAAAGGCCGTGGGAATGAACGGGCCCATCTTACCGTGGGTCCAACGCTACGGTATGGGTCACCGCAAGACTTTGTAACAAGTGCGACATTCGCACCTGTGTCACAACTGGTTACCTGCTCGTCCAACCCCTACATGGCGCCTGTGCGCGCCCCACTGTCACACCACCATGGGAGCCCGGATGCTCGAGTTAGTCGCCGCCTTTATCTGCCTTACCACCCTCCTCACCTACGTCAATTACCGTTTCATCGGCCTGCCGCCCACCATCGGCGTGATGGTCACGGCGCTGATGTTTTCCCTGCTGCTGCAAGGCCTCAGCGTGCTCGGCTACCCAGGCCTCGAAGCCCGCGTGCAGGGCCTGATCGGCCAGATCGACTTCGGCGACCTGCTGATGAACTGGATGCTGGCATTCCTGCTGTTCGCCGGCGCCTTGCACGTGAACCTCAGCGACCTGCGCAGCTACCGTTGGCCCATTGGCCTGCTGGCCACCTTCGGCGTGCTGATCGCCACGCTGGTGATCGGCACCCTGGCGTTCTGGATCTTCGGCATGTTCGGCTGGCACGTAAGCTTCCTGTACTGCCTGCTGTTCGGTGCGCTGATCTCGCCCACCGACCCCATCGCGGTGCTGGGCGTGCTGCGGACCGCCAATGCCTCCAAGCCGCTGAAGACCACCATCGTCGGTGAGTCGCTGTTCAACGATGGCACGGCTGTCGTGGTGTTCACCGTGCTGCTGGGCATTGCGCAACAGGGCGCGACGCCGACCGTGGGCGAGACGGCCATGCTATTCGTGCACGAAGCCATCGGCGGCGTGCTGTTTGGCGCGCTGATCGGTTATGTGGTGTACCGCATGATCAAGAGCATCGAGCAGTACCAGGTGGAGGTCATGCTGACCCTGGCGCTGGTGATCGGCGGCTCGGCCATGTGCTACGAGCTGCACGTGTCGGCGCCTATCGCCATGGTCACGGCGGGCCTGATCATCGGCAACCTGGGGCGCAAGCTGGCCATGAACGACATGACCCGGCGCTACATGGACGGTTTCTGGGAACTGCTGGATGACATGCTCAACGCGCTGCTGTTCGCGCTGATCGGCATGGAGCTGTTGCTGCTGCCGTTCTCGTGGATGCACGTGGCCGCCTCCAGCCTGCTGGCGGTGGCTATCCTGTTGTCACGCCTGCTGACGGTGGCGCCGGCCATTCTGCTGCTGCGCCGCTGGCGCAGCGTGCCCAAGGGCACCATCCGCATCCTCACCTGGGGCGGCCTGCGGGGTGGCGTCTCGGTGGCTTTGGCACTGGCGCTGCCGGTAGGCCCGGAGCGCGACCTGCTGCTGAGCATCACCTACATCGTGGTGCTGTCGTCGATCCTGCTGCAGGGGCTGAGCATCGGCAAGCTGGTGAAAAGCGTCACCCGCGATACCCCGCCCGAAGAAGCAACACACTGACCTGCCGGGGAGCAGCTGTTTTTGTGGGAGCGGGCTCTGCCCGCTCCCACATGGCCAGGGATTATTCCGCGGTCTCGGCGTCGAACTGGTCCTTGATGTAGCGAATCTCGGTGCGCCCGTGCGGCGCCGGCAGACCGTCTTCACCCAGGTTGACGAAGACCATCTTGTCCACCGTGAGGATGCTCTTGCGGGTGATCTTGTTGCGCACCTCGCAGGTCAGGGTGATGGAGGTACGGCCGAACTCGGTGGCGGTGATGCCCAGTTCGATAATGTCGCCCTGGCGCGAGGCGCTGACGAAGTTGATCTCGGAAATGTACTTGGTCACCACGCGCTGGTTGCCCAGCTGGACGATGGCGTAGATCGCCGCTTCCTCGTCGATCCAGCGCAACAGGCTGCCACCGAACAGGGTGCCGTTGGGGTTGAGGTCTTCGGGTTTTACCCACTTGCGGGTGTGGAAATTCATGCGTGACTCCTGACCGACTTGCCATTCAAGGCAGTCATCATCGCAGAGCTTGCCCGCCGTCTCCATTGCAGTCTTGCTATGGGGCCGATAAACCTTTGGGCGGTTATCGTCGCAACCCCTTGGGAAGCGACGCCTTCCTCTATATAATCGCCCCGTTTGATCACAACGGCCACTGTCATTCCAGGCCGTTCCCGCCACCTGTCCGAGGGGCGCTGCAGCAGGGATTCCTGTCAGGCTCGGATGGGGCGTTGCCCGCACGGCTGGTCCGTACGGGCTCTAAACGCACAACGGCGCCCATTCGCACATTACGAATGGAGGCTCTTCATGAGCGCTGTACACACGCCTGCAGGTTTTACCGATTTCAAGGTTGCCGACATCTCCCTGGCCGCCTGGGGCCGCCGCGAGACCATCATCGCCGAATCGGAAATGCCGGCACTGATGGGCCTGCGCCGCAAGTACGCCGGTGAGCAACCGCTCAAGGGCGCGAAGATCCTGGGCTGCATCCACATGACCATCCAGACTGCCGTGCTGATCGAAACCCTGGTTGCCCTGGGTGCCGAAGTGCGCTGGTCGTCGTGCAACATTTTCTCCACCCAGGACCAGGCCGCTGCCGCCATCGCTGCTGCCGGCATTCCTGTGTTCGCCTGGAAGGGCGAGACCGAAGAAGAATACGAGTGGTGCATCGAGCAGACCATCCTGAAGGATGGCCAGCCTTGGGACGCCAACATGATCCTGGACGACGGCGGCGACCTGACCGAAATCCTGCACAAGAAATACCCGCAGATGCTGGAACGCATCCACGGCGTCACCGAAGAGACCACCACTGGCGTGCACCGCCTGCTGGACATGCTGGCCAAGGGCGAACTGAAGATCCCGGCCATCAACGTCAACGACTCGGTTACCAAAAGCAAGAACGACAACAAGTACGGCTGCCGTCACAGCCTGAACGACGCCATCAAGCGTGGTACCGACCACCTGCTGTCGGGCAAGCAGGCCCTGGTGATCGGCTACGGTGACGTGGGCAAGGGCTCGGCCCAGTCCCTGCGTCAGGAAGGCATGATCGTCAAGGTCACCGAAGTCGACCCGATCTGCGCCATGCAGGCCTGCATGGACGGTTTCGAGCTGGTATCGCCGTTCATCGACGGTGAGAACGACGGCACCGAAGCCAGCATCGACAAGGCCCTGCTGGGCAAGATCGACCTGATCGTGACCACCACCGGTAACGTCAACGTCTGCGATGCCAACATGCTCAAGGCCCTGAAAAAGCGCGCCGTGGTGTGCAACATCGGTCACTTCGACAACGAAATCGACACCGCTTTCATGCGCAAGAACTGGGCATGGGAAGAAGTGAAGCCACAGGTACACAAGATCCACCGTACCGGTGCCGGCGCCTTCGACGCCCAGAACGACGACTACCTGATTCTGCTGGCCGAAGGCCGCCTGGTGAACCTGGGCAACGCCACTGGCCACCCAAGCCGCATCATGGACGGCTCGTTCGCCAACCAGGTGCTGGCGCAGATCTTCCTGTTCGAGCAGAAATTCGCCGACCTGTCGCCAGCCCAGAAAGCCGAGCGCCTGACCGTTGAAGTGCTGCCGAAGAAACTCGACGAAGAAGTGGCCCTGGAAATGGTCCGCGGCTTCGGCGGCGTGGTCACCAAGCTGACCAAGCAGCAGGCCGACTACATCGGCGTAACCGTTGAAGGCCCGTTCAAGCCTCACGCTTACCGCTACTGATCGCAGGCCCTGACGCCGCCTTCGGCAGCTGCTACGAGGCTTCCCCCAACGCGGGACACCTTGTAGCAGCTGCCGCCAGGCGGCGTCCGCGGCCCCACGGTCCCTCGGCATTCGAGTTTCCAGATAGGTGTAATCATGTCTCAGGAACGCCGCTTCAGCTTCGAGTTCTTCCCCACCAAGACCGACGCTGGGCATGAAAAACTGCTGAACGTTGCCCGCCAACTGGCCGGCTACAACCCCGATTTCTTCTCCTGCACCTACGGTGCCGGTGGTTCTACCCGCGACCGCACGCTCAACACCGTGCTGCAGCTGGAGAACGAAGTGAAAGTCCCCGCCGCCCCGCACCTGTCGTGCGTAGGTGACAGCAAGGCCGACCTGCGCGCCCTGCTGGCCCAGTACCAGGATGCCGGCATCAAGCGCATCGTGGCCCTGCGTGGCGACCTGCCCTCGGGCATGGGCATGGCCAGCGGCGAGCTGCGCCACGCCAACGACCTGGTGGAGTTCATCCGTGCCGAAACCGGCAGCCACTTCCACATCGAAGTCGCCGCCTACCCGGAGATGCACCCCCAGGCGCACAACTTCGAGGACGACCTGAAGAACTTCGCGCGCAAGGCCAACGCCGGCGCCGACAGTGCCATCACCCAATACTTCTTCAACGCCGACAGCTACTTCAACTTCGTCGACCGCGTGCAGAAGATGGGCGTGAACATCCCGATCGTGCCGGGCATCATGCCCATCACCAACTACAGCAAGCTGGCCCGCTTCTCCGACGCCTGTGGCGCCGAGATCCCGCGCTGGATCCGCAAGCAGCTGGAAGCCTACGGTGACGACGTCACCAGCATCCAGCAGTTCGGCGAGCAGGTGATCACCCGCATGTGCGAGCAACTGCTCGACGGTGGCGCACCGGGCCTGCACTTCTATACTTTAAACCAGGCCGAACCGAGCCTGGCGGTGTGGAATAACCTGAATCTGCCCCGCTAGTTGCATTAAGCGAGAATTCAGCAAGGCCTTGATACCGTATCAAGGCCTTTTTTGTTTTCTCATTGCATCGCGGACGATACATCATGGTTTCTGCAGCACGCCCACAGCTGGTGTACCTGGCATTCGGGGCCGACACCTACCACCAGGAAGCGCTGTTCAGTATTGCCAGCGCCATCGCCAGGCTGGGCAACCCGCCGCTGCTGCCGCTCGACATCCAGGTGTTCACCGACAACCCGGCACCCTACGCCGGCCTGCCCGTGCGCATTCGCTCCCTGAGCCGTGAAACCCGCGAAGCCTGGTGCCTGCCCCACGGCTATCACTTCCGCAGCAAGCACGTGGCGCTTGGCGAAGTGCTCAAGGAATCGGCACTGGCGCTACTGATCGACACCGACACCTTTTTCCACGCCTCGCCCATGGCGCTGTTCGAACGCATCCAGCCCGGCACGCTGCTGGTCAATGCGCGCACCATGCGCTACCGGCAAGGTGCAGCGTCGCCGCTGTATTCGGTGCTGGCGCCGGAGCTCATTCAGCAAGGCATGGCGGACGACGAGATGTGGCTGCTCAATTCCGGGGTCATCGGCCTGTACCAGTGTGACAGCGCGCTGCTGGACCGCTCCCTGGAACTGATGGACCGCTATTACCCGCGCACACCTACCGCCTACACCCTGGAGGAGTTCTGCCTGACCCTGGCGGCCTACAAAAAGTACCGCATCAGCGAATGCCCCGAGCTGATTCACCACTACTGGAGCCGCAAGCAGCTGATGCGCGCCAAGGTCCAGGCCTGGGCCCGCAAGCATGGCGGGCAGCCGCTGAGCGCCGCCGCCCTCGCCGATGTGAACCAGGTCACCGACCATGTGCCGCGGCCGCCCGCCCTGCAACGCCTGCTATATAAAGCCGCGACCCTGGCCTTGCCGCCGGAGCAACGGCAGTTCATGCGCGAAATTCTCTACGGCTGCTATGACCACCCCAACGAGTTCGACCGCGCCTGCGCGCCGGTGTGGTGGGACAAGGCGCGGCAGAACCTGCAGGAACGCCAGGAGGCGCCAGTGGCAGCGGAACAATTGCGGCACTGGCTGTCATCACCCTTGAACCGCCTGATCCTGGGCAAGCGCCGCAACGCCATCCAGCAGCATCTGATTCAGGCCAGCAGCCACTGATTGCGTTGCCAAACCGGCAATCGGCATCGTATCTTCGGCTCCATGCCCGCCTTCCTAACGCTGCTGACAGCTTTGTTCCTGATGTGCCTGAGCCTGAGCGCCCAGGCCGAGAAGCTGCGTATTGTCACCGATTTCTGGGCGCCCTATGCCTACCAGCAGAACGGCCAGGGCATGGGCATCGACTACGAAGTGGCGGCCCAGGTGTTCGAACGCCTGGGGGTGGAAATCCAATGGCAGTTCCTGCCCTGGAAGCGCTGCCTGGCCATGCTCGACCAGGGCGAAGCCGATGGCGTGCTGGATATTTTCCGCACTAACGAGCGCGAAACCACCCTGTTGTACCCTGACGAACCACTGTCCGAGGTGCAGTTCATGCTGTTCCAGGCCAATGCCAAGCCCCATCCGGCTACAAGCCTGGACGACCTGCAGGGGCTGACCATTGGCACCTCGGCCGGCTACAACTACGGCGACCCGTTCATGCAGGCCAGCGCGTTCCGGCGCGAGGCGGCCAGCAGCCAGGAAGCCAACTTCGGCAAGCTGGTGCGCAACCGCGTCGACCTGATCATCACCGACATCCGCGTGGGCAATTTCACCCTGCAGGCCATGGGCCTCGAAGGCCAGGTCAGCGCCCTGCCCCTGGTGATCAACCGCGAACCGCAGTACCTGGCCGTGCGCCGGGGCGCGGGCATGGACCAGTTGGCGCTGCGCTTCTCCATCGAACTGCGACGCTTCAAGCGCGAGCCCGCCTACGCCCAGTTGCTGGCCCGCTATGCAACCCCCTCAACGGCTGGAAAAACCGTTGAGCAGCAGGAACGCAGCGCGCTGTGATTGCTCTGTTATACTCCGACCTTCCCGCCAGGCTTACGCCCGGACGCCCGGCCTTGCAAAAGGCATCCCGACCCGCTCGACCGCCAGGCTCACGCCCGCTCAGCCAGGTCCGGATGCGCATTGAAGGCCCGGCAGGACCGGACGCGATAGTGCCCCCATGCACCCGTCGCGCCAGGCAAGATTCCCATTGGGCAAAGCCCTCACTAGAACAGGATTACTCATGTCCTTTGCTTCCCTCGGTCTCTCCGAGGCTTTAGTCCGTGCCATCGAGGCGGCGGGCTATACCCAGCCTACTCCGGTGCAACAGCGGGCCATCCCCGCCGTGTTGCAAGGTCGCGACCTGATGGTCGCGGCACAGACAGGTACTGGTAAAACCGGTGGCTTCGCCCTTCCGATCCTGGAACGGTTGTTCCCCAACGGTCATCCGGACAAGTCCCAGCGTCATGGCCCGCGCCAACCGCGCGTACTGGTCCTGACCCCCACCCGCGAGCTGGCGGCCCAGGTGCACGACAGCTTCAAGATCTACGCCCGTGACCTCAAGTTCGTCAGCGCCTGCATTTTCGGCGGCGTGGGCATGAACCCGCAGGTCCAGGCCATGTCCCGTGGTGTCGACGTGCTGGTGGCCTGCCCCGGCCGCCTGCTCGACCTGTGCGGCCAGGGCAGCGTCGACCTGTCCCACGTGGAAATCCTCGTGCTGGACGAAGCCGACCGCATGCTCGACATGGGCTTCGTGCATGACGTCAAGAAGGTGCTGGCACGCCTGCCGGCCAAGCGCCAGAACCTGCTGTTCTCGGCCACCTTCTCCAAGGACATCACTGACCTTGCCGGCAAGCTGCTGCACAACCCCGAGCGCATCGAAGTCACCCCGCCGAACACCACGGTGGAACGCATCGAGCAACGGGTCTACCGCCTGCCTGCCAGCCACAAGCGCTCGCTGCTGGCGCACCTGATCACCCAGGGTGCCTGGGAGCAGGTGCTGGTGTTCACCCGCACCAAGCACGGCGCCAACCGCCTGGCCGAGTACCTGGAAAAGCACGGCCTGAGCGCTGTCGCCATCCACGGCAACAAGAGCCAGAACGCGCGCACCAAGGCCCTGGCCGACTTCAAGGCCGGCTCGGTACGCATCATGGTTGCCACCGACATCGCCGCCCGCGGCCTGGACATCGACCAGTTGCCCCACGTGGTCAACTTCGAACTGCCCAACGTCGATGAAGACTACGTGCACCGTATCGGCCGTACCGGCCGTGCCGGTCGCAGCGGCGAGGCCATCTCGCTGGTCGCCCCGGACGAGGAAAAGCTGCTCAAGAGCATTGAGCGCATGACCAAGCAGAAGATCCCCGACGGTGACCTGATGGGCTTCGACATCAGCGCCGTGGAGGCCGAGAAGCCCGAGGTGCGCGAGCGCCCGCAGGCCAACCAGCCACGCAATGCCCGCGCGCCGCGCGAAGGCACCAAGGCCGATGGCGGTGGTGCTGGCCGCAAGGACAAGGGCAAGGACAAAGGCAAGGAGCGCCGTGCTGCTGCGCCGCAAGGCAAGGAGCAAGGCAAGGAAAAGCCCGCCGGGGCGCGTTCTGAACGCCAACCCCGTGACCAGAAGCCGCGTCAGGCCCAGTCCACTCCAAAGCCGCCGGTAGCTTCTGCCGATCGCGCGCCGGACGAGTTCCTGGATGACGAAGTCGACAACTTTGGTAACCGTGCCGACTACGTCAGCCCGTACCAGAACAAGAACCAGGGCCGCAACCGTCGCCCGGGTGCCCCGGCAGCTGCCGGTGGCGCAGCCCCGGCCTCGGCTCAGCGCCAGGGTCGCCCGGCTGGCCCGCGCAACAATGCACCTGCCGCTGGCAAACCCGCCGGCGACAAGCGCAGCAGCGGCCCGCGCAGCAACGGTGGCGGTGCCCGTGATGGCCAGCCGCGTCGCGACAACAACGGTGGCGCTGGCCGCACCCGTCGTCCGGCCCGTGATGACCAGCCGCGTCAGGAACCCGCGGTAAGCAACTCGCGTGCCCCGCAGAACCAGCCGCGCATCGTGCACAAGGAATCGAAGATCGATCGTTTCCCGACCGCCGAGCAGCTGGAACAGCTGGAATCGCTGCCAAGCCGTCGCAACGGCGAGAAGCCGGCGCTGCTGACCCGCAACCGCGAAGGCTAAGTCAGGATAAGGCATCTGTGGGGGCTGAAAAGCTCGCTGGCAAGCCAGCTCCCACAGACAGCAGCTGACCTTGTGGGAGCTGGCTTGCCAGCGAGCTTTTCAATTCCACAGGCATAAAAAACCGCAGCCATTGGCTGCGGTTTTTTTGTGCGCCGAAGAAATTACTTCTTCTGCACGCCCTCGAACGTGATGTCCAGCGTCAGGGTGTCGGACTGCGGGCCCAGGTCCATCATCTTGCCGAAATCAGAACGCTTGATGGTGGTGGTGCCTTCAAAGCCGGCACGGTAGCCGCCCCATGGGTCCTTGCCTTCGCCCAGGAACACGGTCTTGACCACGACCGGCTTGGTCACGCCGTGCAGGGTCAGGTCGCCGGTCACGTCGGCGGTCAGCTTGCCATCAGCATTCTTGCCGGTTGGCTTGACGCTGGTCGACACGAAAGTAGCGGTTGGGTACTTGTCGGTCTCCAGGAAGTCCTTGCTCTGGATGTGCTTGTCACGCTCGGCGTGGTTGGTGTCGACGCTCTTGGTGTTCAGGGTGATGCTGATCTTGCTGTCTTCAGGCTTGGCGGCGTCGAAGCTGAACGTACCGGTCCAGTCCTTGAAGGTACCGTAGATGAAGCTGTAGCCCAGGTGGCTGATCTTGAAGTTGATGAAGGCGTGGTTGCCTTCCTTGTCGATGGTGTAGTCGGCAGCCATGGCCTGGCCGGCCGTCAGCAGTGCGGTACCCAGAGCCAGAGCGGCCAGTGTCTTTTTCAACATGTGCGGTATTCCTTGAGTGGAGTTTAAGGTCAGCCTTTGCGGCCCAGCATACGTACCAGGGTCGCGTCACGATCGATGAAGTGGTGTTTCAGGGCGGCCAGGCCATGGAGTACTGCGAAGATCACCAGGATCCAGGCCAGGTACAGATGCACGTCACCGGCCACTTCCGCCTGTTGAGGCAGGCCACTGAACAGTGCGGGGACTTCGAACAGGCCGAATACCGGGATGCCCACGCCATCGGCAGTGGAAATCAGGTAACCGGCGGCCATCACCAGGAACAGGTCCAGGTAAAGGAATGCGTGGCCCAGCTTGGCGGCGATGCGGGTCAACCGGCCCTGGGTGGGCGGCGGTGGCGGCGGTGGGCTGATGAAGCGCCACACCACGCGCAGCAACATGAACGCGAACAGCGTCAGGCCAATGCTTTTGTGCAGGTCGGGGCCGGCCTTGCGCCATGGGTCGTAGTAGCCCAGGTCGACCATCCACAGCCCGAGGGCGAACAGGCCGAACACGGCCAGCGCCACTCCCCAGTGCAGGAAGATGCTGACCCAGCCGTAGCGGGAAGGAGAGTTGCGTAACTGCATCACGGTGTTCCTGTAAGTTCTTCGACAAAGACTAGCTTTTTATCTATCGAATTAAAGCGGAAAATTTCGCTTTGAAATATCTAGATACCCGATCAATAACTATAGATGCAAAGCGTTAAGCGAACGTTAATTGTGGGAGCTGGCTTGCCAGCGAGCTGTGCGGGCGATGAAAAACTCGCTGGCAAGCCAGCTCCCACAGTGTTGTTAGTTGCCCCCAGCCCATGCATTGCATAGGCTTGCGACCACGCTGCTGCCAGGAGAGAGAAAATGGGCCTCAACAACCAGTGGATGCAACGCGACCTCGCGGTCCTGTGGCACCCCTGCACCCAAATGAAAGACCACGAACAACTGCCGCTGATCCCGATCAAGCGCGGTGAAGGCATCTGGCTGGAAGACTTCGAAGGCCAGCGCTACCTGGACGCGGTCAGCTCGTGGTGGGTGAACGTCTTCGGCCACGCCAACCCGCGCATCAACCAGCGCATCAAGGACCAGGTGGACCAGCTGGAGCACGTGATCCTTGCCGGCTTCAGCCACCAGCCGGTGATCGAGCTGTCCGAGCGCCTGGTGAAGATGACGCCAGAAGGCCTGAACCGGGTGTTCTACGCCGATAACGGTTCGTCCTGCATCGAAGTGGCGCTGAAAATGAGCTTCCACTACTGGGTCAACCGCGGCCAGCCGAACAAGAAGCGCTTCGTCACCCTGACCAACAGCTACCACGGCGAAACCATCGCCGCCATGGCCGTGGGCGACGTGCCGTTGTTCACCGAGACCTACAAGGCGCTGCTGCTGGACACCATCAAGGTGCCGAGCCCCGACTGCTACCTGCGCCCCGAGGGCATGAGCTGGGAAGAGCACTCGCGCAACATGTTCCTGGCCATGGAGCAGACCCTGGCCGAGAACCACGACAGCGTCGCCGCGGTGATCGTCGAGCCGCTGATACAGGGCGCCGGCGGCATGCGCATGTACCACCCGGTGTACCTCAAGCTGCTGCGCGAGGCCTGCGACCGCTACAACGTGCACCTGATCCACGACGAGATCGCCGTGGGCTTCGGCCGCACCGGCACCATGTTCGCCTGCGAGCAGGCCGGCATCCGCCCGGACTTCCTGTGCCTGTCCAAGGCGCTCACCGGCGGCTACCTGCCACTGGCCGCGTGCCTGACCACCGACGACGTCTACAGCGCCTTCTACGACGACTACCCCACCTTGCGCGCCTTCCTGCACTCGCACAGCTACACCGGCAACCCGCTGGCTTGCGCGGCGGCCCTGGCGACCCTGGACATATTCGAACAGGACAACGTGGTGGAGAACAACAAGGCCCTGGCCGCGCGCATGGCCAGCGCCACCGCGCACCTGGCCGACCACGCCCACGTCTCCGAAGTGCGCCAGACCGGCATGGTGCTGGCCATCGAGATGGTCCAGGACAAAGCCACCAAGACCGCCTACCCGTGGCAGGAACGCCGTGGCCTGCAGGTGTTCAACCACGCCCTGACCCGTGGCGCGCTGCTGCGCCCGCTGGGCAGCGTGGTGTACTTCCTGCCGCCGTACATCATCACCCCGGAGCAGATCGACTTCCTGGCCGACGTGGCCAGCGAGGGCATCGACATCGCCACCCGCACCAGTGTCAGCGTGGCCGTGCCGAGCGACTTCCACCCCGACTTCCGCGACCCGGGCTAACCGCCACACCCAATGACCCCGTAGCAGCTGCCGCAGGCTGCGTCCCGACACAACACCGGGTTGCCTGCGGACGCAGCCTTCGGCAGCTGCTACGGATATTGCGAAGCCCCGATTCGAGACACCCCATGAGACTCTCCCGTTTTTACATCGATGCCCCCCTGAGCCTGGGCGAGCACGAACTGCCCGAGGCCCAGGCCCACTACATCGGCCGCGTGCTGCGCATGGCCGAAGGCGATGCCGTGCAGCTGTTCGACGGCTCGGGCCAGGAATACCGTGGCGCCCTGCTGGAAGTAGGCAAGAAGCGCGTGCGCGTGCAGCTCGACGAGGCCTTTGCCGGCCAACCCGAATCCAGCCTCAGGATTCATCTGGGCCAGGGCCTGTCCCGTGGCGAGCGCATGGACTGGGCCATCCAGAAAGCCACCGAGCTGGGCGTGAGCGAGATCACCCCGATCATCAGCGAGCGCTGCGAAGTGCGCCTCAAGGACGAGCGCGCCGAGAAGCGCCAGGCCCACTGGCAGCAGATCGCGGTCAGCGCCTGCGAACAATGCGGGCGCTCCACGGTGCCGGTGATTCATGCACCGGTGCTGATGAGCGAATGGCTGAAGGCCTGCGACGCCGAGCTGAAGCTGGTGCTGCACCCGGTGGCCGAGCCGCTGGTAAGCCACGCGCGGCCTGCAACCCTGGCGTTCCTGATCGGCCCCGAAGGCGGCTTGTCCGACGCCGAGGTCAGCCAGGCCCAGGCCCAGGGCTTCCACTCGGCGCGCCTGGGCCCGCGGGTGCTGCGCACCGAGACCGCGCCCGTGGTGGCGCTGGCCGTGGCGCAACAGCTGTGGGGCGACTTCTAGAGGACGTAGAAGAACACCGCCACAAAGTGCAACAGGCTGCCGGCAATCACGAACAGGTGCCAGATGCCGTGCCAGTGGCGGAAGCGCTGGTCGTAGGCGAAGAAAATAATGCCCACGGTGTACAACACGCCGCCGGTGGCCAGCCAGGCAAACCCGGCGGTGCCCAGCGTCGCCAGCAGCGGCTTGACCGCCACCAGCACGATCCAGCCCATCACCGCGTAGATGACGATGGACAGCACCCGCGCCTCCGAGCGCGGCTTTATCTCTTGCAGCATGCCGATCACCGCCAGCCCCCAGACAATCCCGAACAGGGTCCAGCCCCAGGGCCCGCGCAACGTCACCAGGCAGAACGGCGTGTAACTGCCGGCGATCAGCAGGTAGATCGAAAAATGATCGACCTTTTGCATGATCACCTTCGCGCGCCCCCGCACGCTGTGGTAAACCGTCGAAGCGCTATACAGAATCACCAGGGTCACGCCATAGATCGCCATGCTGACGATCTTCCACACGTCGCCCTGGAAACTTGCCAGCACCAGCATCCAGACAGCACCAATGGACGCCAGCACCGCACCGACCAGGTGTGTCCAGGCGTTGAATCGTTCGCCGTGATACATGCAGTCGTTTCTCCTTGGTCTCGATTGGAATGCAATCGCCCCCTACCCTAACAGAGCCAGTGTGATGTTGATTGATGAAGAGTTGACGTTGAAGAAGCTGGAAATCTTCCTGGCCTTCATGCGCACCGGCAACCTGGGGCGCGCGGCGGCAGAGCTCAACACCAGCAATGTCAGCGTGCACCGCGCCATTCACTCGCTGGAAAGCGCGCTGCGCTGCCCGCTGTTCAAGCACGAGGGGCGCAACCTCACGCCGTTGGAAAGTGCCTACGTGCTGGAGGAGCACGCGCAGAAACTGGTGCAGGACGTGGTCGGCGCCGTGCGCCTGACGCGCGAGGCCGCAGGCTTCTCGGCGGAGCGCTTTCGCCTGGGCTCGTTGTACTCGCTGACAGTGAAGACCGTGCCGCAGCTGATCATGGGCCTGAAGCTGCGGCGCAGCGAGCTGAACATCGACCTGATACTGGGCTCCAACACCGACCTGCTGTACAAGCTCAAGAACATGGAGGCCGACGCCATCCTGGTGTCACTGGACGAGACCGTCAGCGACCCCGACTGCGAGCAGCTGCCGCTGTTCGCCGATGACATTTTCCTGGCCACCCCGGCCGACTCGCCCTTTGCCGGGCGCAGCGAAGTGGACCTTGCGGAACTGCACGAAGACACCTTCATCACCCTGACCCAGGGCTTCGCCACCCACCAGGACGGCGCCAGGGTGTTCCGCCAGGCTGGCTTCGAGCCGAAGGTGGCGATGCAGGTGAATGACATCTTCACCCTGCTGAGCATGGTCAGTTCCGGGGTGGGTTACGCGCTGCTGCCAGGGCGCGTGGCGGCGGTGTACGAAAACCGCGTGCGGCTGGTGCCGCTGCAGGCGCGATACCACCTGCAGCAGCATATTGGCGTGGTGTTCCTGCGCGCCAAGGAGCGCGACCCCAACCTGCTGGCATTGCTGGCCGAATGCCGGATGTACACCAACCGCCTGACTTCCCCCTAACCCGTGTGGGAGCTGGCTTGCCAGCGAGCTTTTCTGGCCTCAACAACTCGCTGGCAAGCCAGCTCCCACAGAAGACAGTTGGCCGCGTTTTTGTCGGGCATTTACGGATTATTGAGGGCGCCGGGCTTCCTCCTGCATCAGCGCCTGCAAGGTATCCAGGCGGGTGCCTTGCCAGGCGAACAGGGTGCCTTCGGTGAAGGCGCGGCGGCTGAGGCCGGTAAGCACGGTGCCTGGCGGCATTTCAATGTGCAGGCGCACGCCACGCTCGAATGCAGTGCAGGCCAGCGCGCGCCAGTCGACGACGCGGCACATGTTGAAGGCCAGGTCATCACGCAGGCGCTCGGCCTGCACGATCGGCCGGGCGCTGGTGCCGCTGAGGTAGCGAATGCGCGGCACCTGCAGTGTGACCTGGGCGAACGCCTCGGCCAGTTGCTGCGCCGGCTCTGCCAGCAGCGGGCAGTGCGACGGCACGCTGACGGCCAGCGGCCTGGCCAGCCCGGCGCCTTCGGCCCGCGCCCGTGCAGCAACGGCGGCCATGGCTGGGTTGCTGCCGGCAATCACTAGCTGGTTGTCGGCATTGATATTGGCCAGGTACACCGGGCCGTCGGCCTCGGCCAGCAATTGCTCAACGCGCGCCAGGTCCAGGCCGACGATGGCGGTCATGCCATAGCCCTGTGGGTAAGCGGCCTGCATCAACTCGCCGCGCAGGGCCACCAGGCGCACGGCGTCGGCAAATCTCAGGGCACCGGAAACCACGGCGGCGGGATAGGCACCGATCGACAAGCCCGCCACGTAATCGGGCAGCGGGGCGTCCTGCAACAACAGCCGCGCGCTGGCCACGCCCGCCACCAGCAGGCACAGCTGCACGGCGCGGGTGTGGCTCAAGGCCCGGGCCGTATCGAGGCCCAGCACGTCTTCGCCCAAGGCCGCGCCGGCCTCGTCGAGGCACGCCTGCACCACCGGGTGGGCCGGCAATCCGTGCAACATGCCGGGCTGCTGCGCACCCTGGCCGGGAAACGCCAGCAGGGTGCTCACGAGGCCAGGCTCCAGGGATCGGAGACCAGCCGCGCGCCGTCGGTGGCCTTGAGCAGCACCTTGTGGCTGCTGCCCGCCCATTCGCGCAGGGCCACGGCACCAGCGGGGGTCTGCAATTGCACGTCCACTGCGGGCTCCAGAACGCTTAGCAACTGCCGCGCTGCGTGCCGCGAAAGGGGCTGTGGCGTGCGCAGAAGCAGGTCGAGATCGCTGCCCTGGTGCAGGGCGGCGAAACCGCTGGCCAGCTCGAAGCCGGCGCTGCCGCTCACGCCCCACACCAGGCCGCAGGCATCCAATTGCGGGCGCAACCGGTACAGCGCCTGCAGCGCCGGCCAGTCGCGCTGGCCAACGCATTGGGTCAGGTCTTCCGGGCTGACCTGGCGGCGGATGGCCGCCAAAGGCATGCAGGTGCCGTAGCGCTGGTCACGGCTGATGCCGCGCACACCCACCGCCACCTGCCCGGCCGCTACATTGGCGCGGCGCACCACCACCGGCTGCCCGTCGGCCAGCGCCGATGCTGCCCAGGCCGGGGCATCGGCCGGCAGCATGGCCGGCGTCAGGCCCCACAGCAGGTCATGGGGGCGTATCACTGCCATTGCTCGCGCAGCAACTGGCGCACCCGCGCCGAGGCGGCCCGGTTGGGCGCACCCAGGCGGCCGGCAAGGTCGCGGTCATCGGCACCAATATCCGCCAGCGCCTGGGCCAGGCAGGCCTGCACGCGGCTCACATCATCAGCAGTGGGTTGCTCGATCCGCGTCACCGACAGGGTTTCCCACAGCAGCCCCAGGCTGGCGTAGCTGTCGATGTCATAGGCCATGGGCGGCACACTGGCGGCCAAGGCTTCCAGTGCCTCGACACTGCGCTGGGTGACCCGCGCCGCCGAGGCCTTGCCCATGGCATGCACCTGCACACCCGGGTCGCGCAGGGCGATGAGCCGGTTGGCCTGGTAGCCGTGGGCCAGAAAGGCGCCGGACATGGCCTTGCCCACCAGCAACGCCACCACCGGGTGCCCAGCCAGGCGTGCGCGGGCGTAGGCGTCGGCCGCCCCAGCCAGTGCCTGGTGTATACCCAGCTCTTCTTCGCGGCGGCCATAGGCCTGGCTGGGCACGTCGACGATGGCGACCAGCGCGCGCTTGGTCGTCGCAGCACGGTCGGCTTCGATCACCTCGTCCACCGCCTTGGCCAGGCCCCAACCTTCAAGCAGGCCGACTTCACCCTGGCGGGCGCGCGGGAACGGGTTAGCGGGGTTGGCGACAACCGCGATGAAGCGAGCGCTGTCGCTGTCGGCGGCCCTGACCGAAGCAGGCAGGCCGGCGACAGGACGGGTGTCGACTGTGAGGGCAGCAAACCAGTGTGCACCACGGACGGAAGCTTGCAGTGGTTGGCTTTCGGCATGGATCTGCACCGCCTCAAGCTGCTGCAGGAACCGCGCATGCTGCTGGCTGCGCAGCTGCGCTGGCACACCCTGGGCCAGGCAGCCGACCACGCTGGCCTTGATGTCCACCACGTCGTCACGCACATACGCATCAGCCAGCCCCTGGGCGAAACGTTTCTCGCCACCGCTCAGGCTCCAGATGAACGGCCGGTCGCGCGAATCGTATTCGGCAATGCCGGCTTCCTGCTCGATCACCTGCGGGCCATTGAGCCCCAGGCGGGCCTCACGGGTGACGATCAAGTGGCTGCACAGCCCGGCAGCGATGGACATGCCGCCAAAGCAGCCGACACTGCCGGCGATAACACCGACTACCGGCTGGTACTGGCGCAGGTCGACAATGGCAGCATGGATATCGGCAATCGCCGCCAGGCCCAGGTTGGCTTCCTGCAAGCGCACGCCACCGGTTTCCAGCAGCAGGATGGCGGCGGTGGGAATGCCCTTGCGGTTGTCGGCAGCCGCCAGTTCCAGCGCCCCGGCAATCTTGGCGCCGCTCACCTCGCCCAGGCTGCCGCCCTGGAACGCACCTTCGATGGCGGCCAGCACCACCGGGCGGCCGTTGACCGTGCCCTTGGCGATGACAGCGCCGTCGTCGGCCTGGGGCACCACGCCCTGGCGCGCCAGCCACGGCGACATGACGCGCTGGAAGGGGTCGATCAGCTCGCGAAAGCTGCCCTCGTCCAGCAAGGATTTGGCCCGTTGGCGGGCACCCAGTTCGATAAAGCTGTGTTGCTGCAGCAGGCGCGCGGTATCAGTCATGGCCAATCTCCTCCAGGGCCTGTTCCAGGCGCAGGCGGACCACCCCGGGGGTAGCGCCGAAATCATTGATGTCGATGCGCAGCGCCGGTAGCGACTGGCCGCTGAACAGCCGTGCGAACAGGTGCTCCCAACGCTGTGCGGCACCGTTGACCGAGGTCACCACCTGGATCGCCAGGGTGCCGGCAGTGCCGGGCTCCAGCAGCACTTCCAGGTCGCCCGAGCCGACACAGCCCACCAGGGCGCGGCCGCGGGCCGGCTGCCCGGCAGGGAATTCGAAGTTGAGGGTTTCCATCAGGCAAGGCTCCGTGAATGCTCGCCATGTTCCAGGCGATCGATGAACAGGCAGGCCGCCAGCAGGTCGGCGGCGCCGCCGGGCGAGGCGTTGAGGGCCAGCAGTTGCTGGTCGAGGGCGTGCAGACGGCGGCGCCCGGCCAGGGTGGCGCTGCCACCGGCGGCCAGCACCGCCGCAGCGCCTTCGCGCATGGCCGACAGGCCCTCGGGGCCTGCGCGGTACAGCACGCAGGTGTCGGCCAGGGTGGCCATGATTGCCAGCAACGCATCCAGCCGTGCGTTCTGCTCGCCATGCCCTGCCAGGCGGCTGGCGCGCAGCTGCGGCAAGCCATGGTGGATGACGGTGGGAAAACCGGCCTGGGCTTCGGCGCGGGCACCCCCGGCGCCATAGCGCTGCTCCACCACCCGGCCGTGGCTCAGGGGCTGCGGCGCCAGCCGGTCCGGCAGGCGGGCCAGGGCGCCGGCACGCTCGGCCACGGCGGCCGGCGCCAGGTTGTCGGGCGCCAGCGCGGCGGCGGCCACCAGCAGGCCCAGGGCCCAGATGGCGCCACGGTGAGTATTCACCCCCGCCGTGGTACGCAGCATGTCGGCTTCGCCGTCGCGGCCGTGGCGCCCCAGGGCTTCGCGCAGGGGCAGGTCAACGTGACCGCCGAGCATCGCCGCCCCGGCCATGGCCTGGAACGCCGGCCACAGGGCCAGCGCCGAGGCGTGCATCAGGCCCAGGTGCAGGTCGTCATGGGCGCCGCTGCCACGCCGGTCCACCAACGCCGGCTTGGGTGACAGGTCGGCTTCGTCGAACAGCGCGTCCACCGCCAGATCGGCCAACTGCTCGGCCAGGCCCGGGGCCTTGGGTTGTGCAATGAGCGCATGCATCACCAGCTCCTGAATTTCGCAGGGGGGTTGTAGAGGCCACCGGACCACTCCACCAGGTCGGCGATGCTCTTGGCCGCCAGCCACTCACGGGTGGCGTCGGTGCGGCGGATACCGAGGTCTTCGGGCAGCGCGATCAGGCCTTCGCGGCGCATGCGCGCGGTGTCGGCGGGGTTGTGGCGCAGGCCGATGGCGGTAACCCCGGCCACGGCGGCAATCATCGCCTGGCGCTCTTCCAGCGAGCGCGCCTTGTACAGGTAGGCTATGCCCTCTTCGGTGAGCAAGTGGGTGACGTCGTCGCCGTAGATCATGATCGGCGCCAGGGCCATGCCGGTCTTCTTCGCCACGTCCACCGCGTCCAGGGTCTCGACAAAGGTCGGTTTGCCGCCCTCCTGGAAGGTCTCCACCATCTGCACCACCAGCTTCTGCCCGCGCTCCAGCAAGGTAGCGGTTTCGTCGCCACCGGGGCGGCGCATGTCCAGCCAGGCTGGGGTGCCATGGCGGCGGCCGCGCGGGTCGTGGCCCATGTTCGGTGCGCCGCCGAAGCCCGCCAGGCGGCCGCGGGTCACGGTGGAGGAATGGCCGTCGCCATCCACCTGCAGGGTGGCGCCGATGAACAGATCGACAGCGTACTGGCCGGCCAGCTGGCAGAACATGCGGTTGGAGCGCATGGAGCCGTCGCGGCCGGTGAAGAACACGTCCGGCCGGGCGGCGATGTAGTTCTCCATGCCCAATTCGGTGCCGAAGCAGTGCACGCTCTGCACCCAGCCGCTTTCAATGGCCGGGATCAGCGTGGGGTGCGGGTTGAGGGTCCAGTTGCGGCAGATCTTGCCCTTCAGGCCCAGGGACTCGCCGTAGGTGGGCAGGATCAGTTCGATGGCGGCGGTGTTGAAGCCGATGCCGTGGTTCAGCGACTGCACGTTGTGTTTTTCGTAGATGCCGCGAATCGCCATCATCGCCATCAGCACGTGCACCGGCTTGATGTGCCGGGGGTCGCGGGTGAACAGTGGTTCGATGTAGAACGGCCGGTCGGCCACCACCACGAAATCCACCCAGCTGGCCGGGATGTCCACCCGTGGCAGGTCGCTGACGTCATCCACCAGCTGGTTGACCTGCACAATCACGATACCGTCGCTGAAGGCTGCCGGCTCGATCAGCGCCGGGCTGTCCTCGGTGCTGGCGCCGGTGTAGATATTGCCCTGGCGGTCGGCCATGAAGCCGGCGGAAAGCACGACGTTGGGGATCAGGTCCACCACCAGCCGCGAGTACAGTTCGATGTAGGTGTGGATGGCGCCGATTTCCAGCAGGCCGTCTTCCAACAGCTGGCTGATGCGCAGGCTCTGGGTGCCGGCGAAGGAGAAGTCGAGCTTGCGCGCGATGCCCTTTTCAAACAGGTCAAGGTGCTCGGGGCGGCCAACGCTGGGCATGATCATGTGCAGGTCATGCAGCTTGCCGGGGTCGACCTGGGCCAGCGACCGCGAGAGAAAGTCGGCCTGCTTCTGGTTGTTGCCTTCCAGCACCACCCGGTCGCCGGGCATCAGCAGCGCTTCCAGCGCGGCAACGATGCCGTCGGTGGGCAGTACCACGCCGTCAGCCAGGGCGCGCACCTGTGCAAGGCGCCGCTGTTTCTCGCTGCGCCGCCGCGACCACTGTGGCTCGGGGGTGTTTGTGCTTGTCATGGGGCCTCCACGGCGGGGATGTCGTGGGTAGACCTTAGGCGCGCGGGGCGGGGGTATCAATCAAGCAGCGGGTGGAATCATTACCTTGGGGGTAATGATTGTGGGAGCTGGCTTGCCAGCTCCCAGAAATCACAGGGCGGCGGCGTCCAGGAGGCGTTCGATGCCTACCAGGTCGGGCACCTTGGCCACCTGCTCGCCCACCTGCACCGCCGCCACTTCCAGGGGCGCCAGCGGCACATCGACGTAGCTCAGCTGGCTGTCCAGCCGGCACGAGCGCGGCACGCCCTGCACCAGCATGCCGATAAAACGAAGCGGGCTGTCACCCAGGGCATTGAGCACCACGATGCGCGCCTGCGGGCCTACCACCGGCGGCGTACCGCAGGCCGCTTCGAAGCTCACCAGCGGCAGTAGCTGGTTGCGCCAGGTGATATGCCCCAGGTGCCAGGCCGGGCGGTCGGGCGCCGGCTGGCCGAACTGGTAGCCGATCAGCTCGGCCACCGCCACGTTGGGCAGCACCAGGGTGCGGTCCGACAACGGCAACAGCAGCGCGGTCAGGGTGGTACGGCGGCCGATGGCACGGTCAAGCATGGCTGCGGCTCCACTGGGCGATGCTGTCGAGCAGCACCGACTCCTGGTACGGCTTGCCCAGGTAGTCATTGACGCCAATGGCCATGGCCCGCTCGCGGTGCTTCTGCCCGGTACGCGAGGTGATCATGATGATCGGCAGGTCTTTGAGGCGCGGGTCGTGGCGGATCTCGGTGGCTACCTCGAAGCCGTCCATGCGCGGCATTTCGATGTCCAGCAACAGCACGTCGGGCATGTGTTCCTGCAGCAGCGCCATGGCGTCGACGCCGTCCTTGGCCGTCAACACGTTCATACCGTGGCGCTCCAGCAAGCGGCTGGTGACCTTGCGCACGGTAACCGAGTCATCCACCACCATCACCAGCCGCGGCCGGCTGGCCGCCGTGTCGGCCTGCGGTAGCACCGGTTGGGCAGTCGCAGGCTGCGGTTGCGATTGCCGCGCGTGGGCCGCACGCACCTGGGCCAGCAGGTCGAGAATCAGCACCACCCGCCCGTCCCCCAGAATGGTTGCGCCGGACAGGCCCTGCACCGCAGCAAACTGCGGGCCCAGGCTTTTCACCACGATTTCCCGGGAGCCGGCCAGCGCATCCACCTGCACCGCCATCTGGTGGTCCTGGCCGTGAATCAGCAACACTGGCAGTGGTGCGGTCTGGCCCAGCAGGTTGGGCCGCGGCGTGTTGTACAGCAGGTCGCCCAGGTAGCGCAGGTCGTAGCCATGGCCGCCGTAGTGATAGCGCGGCGGGTCCAGGTGGTAATAGTCTTCAAGCTCGGCGGGCATCACCCGCACAATGCCCTCAAGGCCGTTGAGCGGCAGCGCGTAGACCTCGTCGGCGCACTGCACCATTAGCGCGCGGTTCACCGACACGCTGAACGGCAGGCGGATCTGGAAGCGGGCGCCCTGCCCTGCGCGCGAGTCGATGATCATCGAGCCGCCCAGCTGCTTGACCTCTTCGTGCACCACGTCCATGCCCAGGCCGCGCCCGGAAATCTGCGTGACCTTGGCCGCCGTGGAGAACCCCGGTTCAAGGATGAACTGCAGCACCTCGTGGTCGCTGATGTCGCTGTCGGCGGCAATCAGCCCACGCTTGATGGCCTTGGCGCGCACTGCGTCCAGCGGCACGCCGGCGCCGTCGTCGCTGAGTTCGATGACGATGTCACCGCCTTCGTGCAGCAGGTTCAGGCTGATGCGCCCACGCGCCGGCTTGCCCTTGGCCAGGCGCACCTCGGCCGGTTCCAGGCCGTGGTCGACGGCGTTGCGCAGCATATGCTCCAGCGGCGCCAGCATGCGTTCCAGCACGCTGCGGTCCATCTCGCCCTCGGCGTTGCCGACGTCGAACTCGACCTCCTTGCCCAGCTCGCCCGCCACCTGCCGCACCAACCGCTGCAAGCGCGGCAGCATGCGCTCAAACGGCACCATGCGCGTACGCATCAGGCCTTCCTGCAACTCGGTGTTCACCCGCGCCTGCAACTGCAACAGTTTGTGCGCGGCCTGATTGCGCGCAGCCAGGGTCTCCTGCAGGTCGAGCAAGTCGGAGGCTGATTCGAACAGCGCCCGCGACAGCTGCTGCAGCTGCGAGTGGCGGTCCATTTCCAGCGGGTCGAAGTCTTCGTAGCCCTGGCGCTCGCTGTCGGCGTGCTGGCGGCTGAGGATGCGCCCCTGGGTTTCGGTGTCCAGCCGGCGCAGCTGTTCGCGCATGCGCTCGATGGTGGTTTCCATCTCGCCCAGCGCCACCTGCGCATCGTTGACCTGCTGCTCGATGCGGCCACGGAAAATGGAGGTTTCGCCGGCCAGGTTGCCCAGGTCTTCAAGCAGCTCGGCGGCCACTTTGACCATGTCGCCAGGCGCGCGCTCCTGCATCGCGGCGGGCGGCTCGGGCAACAGCACCGCGCGCTCCGGCGGCGGCGTGGCCGGCACCGGGCTGACGAAGCCACGAATGGCCGCGATCAGCGTCGGGTCGGCGTTGACCGGCTGGTGGCGGCGCAGGGCGTCGAGCATGTTGCCCAGGCGGTCGTGGCCGTTCTGCAACAGGCTGAACAACGGCGGGCTGGGCGCCAACACCCCGGCGGAAAGGTTTTCGTAGAGGAATTCCAGCTCGTGGGCGAGGTCGCCGATGGGCGCGATCTCGACCATGCGCGCACCGCCCTTGAGGGTGTGCAGGTCGCGCAGCAGGTTCTCGATTTCCAGGCTGTTGCGCGGCTCGGCCTGCCAGCGTTGCAAGGCGGCGCCAGAGCTTTCGACAATGTCGAAGCCTTCTTCAAGGAACACGTTCAGCAGTTCATTATCACCGGCGCCGGCGGCTGCCGGGCTGGCTTCGGGCGGCACGGCCACGGCGTCATGACGGCTTTCGGCCAGGGCCTGCACCAGGTCCTCGGCGCTGCTGGCGCCCTGGCCGCGGCGCAGTTGCTCCAGCATGGCCGCCAGTTGCTCATGGCTGTCGAGCAGCAACGTCGCCTGGGTTTCGCTGAACGCCAGGCGGCGCTTGCCCAGCGCCTCGTATTGCAGTTCCAGCTGTTGCGCCAGCTCGTCGATGGCGGCCACGTCGGCCATGCGCGCCGCGCCCTTGAGGGTGTGCATGTCGGCTTGCAGCGAGGTCAGCGGCGCCAGGTTGTCAGGGTCGGCCAGCCAGCGCTGCAGGGCCTGGTCGGCGCTGTCGAGCAGGTCGGCGCCCTCATCGAGGAAAAACGCCACCACGCTGTCGTCGGCATGCCCGGGCAGTGCCGGCAGCTCGGTGATGCCGTCCTCGCCCACACGGCCCATGGCGCCGGGGGCCAGGCCCTGCTCCACCAGCGCATGCAGTGCGCGAATGCGCTCGGGCTGGGGCGTCACGGCCTGGCCGGCGGCCACCTGGTCGAGCATGTCGATCAGGCCGTCATGGGCGCGCTCGGCTTCGTCGAAGAACGCGCTGTTGACGTTGACGCTGCTTTCCTCGGCCGCGCCGTACAGGTCCAGCAAGGCTTCGCACAGAGCGTCCACCGCCGGCAGGTCGGCCCACTGCGCGCCCTCGCCCAGCTGCGTCAGTTCATCCAGCAGGCGTTCCAGCTCGCTGCGGTCGGCGGGCTGCTGGCGCCAGCGGCGCAGCATGCTCTCGGTGTCGTAGAGAATGTCCATGGCCTGGCCCAGGAAGGCCTGGGTGGCCTGCGGGTCACGCCGGGTGCGGGGCGCATCACCCAACGGCGCCAGGCGCTGCTGCAGGTGGGCGTTGACCTCGGCGGCCAGCACCGCCGCGCCAGCAATCGCCGCCAGCGGTGTGCTGGCCAGCTGCGCCAGGCCGGCGTGCCAGCAGGCCACGGCGCGGCTGAGCATGCCCAGTTCCTGCGCCCCCAGGTCAAGCTGGTGCGCCTTGTATTCGCGGGTCAAGGCGTCCAGCGGGCCGGCCAGTTCGGCCATGGGCAGCACGCCAGCCATGTAGGCGCTGCCTTTCAAGGTATGCAGGGCGCGCTGCAGTGCATCGTCCACCGCGACCGGTTGTCCGCCGGCGGCCGCCAGGAAACGCTCGACGGTAGCCAGGTGCCCCAGCGCTTCGTTGCGGAAGATATCCAGCAGCTGCGGGTCGATCTCGGCCTCGTCCGGCGTGGCGCTGGCCAGGGCATGGGCCTGTGCGGCCAGTTGGTCGACTTCGTCGCACTGACGCTGGCGCTGCGCGGCAAAGTCGCTGGCCAGGCGCGGCAGCAATGCCTGAGCCTGTTCCAGCAGCCGCTGCACGGCCGGCGTGTCGCCGACGCTGCCTTCCAGTACCCGGTTCAGCAGGTTTTCGCAGGCCCAGGCCAGCTCGCCCAGCACCAGCGCGCGCACCATGCGGCCACTGCCCTTGAGCGTGTGGAAGGCCCGGCGCAGCTCACCCAGCGCGCGCTGGTCGGCGTGGTCGGCGGCCCAGCGCGGCAGGTACTCGCGCAGCACCTGCAGCACCTCGTCGGTTTCTTCCAGGAACACTTCGCGCAGCTCGTCATCCACCGGTAGTTCGTCGGCGGGTGGCGGCAACAGGCTGGCGGGCGCCGATTGCGCCGGCGGGTTGAAGCCAGGCACCGGGTTGGCCAGCACCTCGGCCAGCGACTGCACCACCTGCGGGCTGCCCAGTGGTTGCAGGTCGCGCAGCACCAGGGCTTCGGTAGGGCTCAGCACTTCTTCAAGCACCGGCACCTCCAGCGCGGTCGGCAGGTAACCCAGGGCCGCCAGGCCTTCCTCGGCCACGTCGAGAATGCGCTCGCCCGGCGCCTGGGGGTCACCGCTCAGGCGCTCCAGGTAATACTCGATGGCGCTGAGCGCATCGGCCAGGTTATCCAGCTGGCGGGGGCCCGGTTGTTCCGGGTCGGCCAGCAGGTGCGCCTTGATGTAGTCGTTGCAGGTTTCCAGCAGGCCCGCAGCCCGCACAAGTGGAATCATCGCCAGTGCGCCGCGCACCTGGGTGAGCAGCGCCGGCAAGGGTTGCAGCCGCTCGCGGTCGCCGCCCGACTCCAGGTACTCGCTGATCATGTCCTTGGCCTGCTGCAGGCCGAAGCGCGCTTCCTTGATCACCAACTGGTGAATCTGCGTCAGTTCGGTACTGGGCAGGCGGCTGTCGTCGGCGCGCGCCGGCTCGTCGGGGCCGACCATGCCCACCAGGGTCGACTCCACGTACAGCAGCGCCCCCGCCACGTCCATCAGCACCGAGTCGCTGGGCTCGCGCAGGCCCTGGGCCAGCCCATGGATCACGGCCATCTGGTCAAGGATAACCTTGCGTGGCTGGCCGAAGCCGAGCACCGCCAGGGTGTCGGTGACTTGCCGCAGTGACGGCACCAGGCCGTCCAGCGCCGAGACTTGCTGGCGGTCGCCACGGACGAAATGGTCGAGCTGCTCCTTCACCCGTACCAGTTCTTCGCACAGGGCGCTGACCACCGAGCGCAGGGCGTCGGGGTCGGGTACCACCAACTGCGCCTGCTCTTGCGCCAGCGAACGCCCGGGCAACGGCGGCTCGCCCAGTTCATAGGCCTCGCGCAGCGCTTGCAGGCGCGGCGACTGGCCGTTGGCGGTGGCCACGTAGAACAGCAGGCCCTTGAGCAGCTGCGCCGGCGCCGGCTGGTTGATGCCCGCCAAGCCCTGCTCCAGCACGCGCTTGAGCTCGCGGTCGCACTCCTTGAACAGGCTGTTCAAGGCCGGGCTGGACGCCACGCTGCCGTGCTGCAGGCCCTCAACCAAGGCCGACGCCACCTGCCACAGCGGGCTCAGGGGGGCGCCTTCGCACAGGCTTTCCAGGCGGCCAAACACGCGCGCCATCTGGCCCAGGTGCGTGGCCACTTCCGGCTCGCGCACAAGGCCAATCAGGGCCTGCTGCAGGCTTTGCCGCAGCTTGCGCAGCAGTTCGGGCAACTCGGGGTTGTCGAGTTGGGCCAGCTGGTTCACGTCCAGGGCTTCGGGGGTAGGCAGGTCCACGCCAAACAGGCTGGTCTCCGCCAACGGCGCCGCACCGCGTGCGCCGCGCAAATCATTGATCAAGGGCAATACCACCAGAGGCAGGTCGCGCCGGGCCAGGTGTACCTGGTCCAGGTAAAGAGGTAATTGGGTAAAGGCCAGCAGCAGCCATTTCACGGCTTCGGCCTGCTGGGTGACGCGGCCATGGGCGAGCGCGCGGCCCAGGTGTTCGATTTCTTCGGCAAACAGCGCCGCACCATAGAACTCGACCATCTGCAGGCTGCCGTGCACCTGGTGCAGGTAGCCCAGGCAGCGGCCCATGGCTTCGCCGGCATGGGGTTCGGCGACAAAGGCTTCCAGGGCGGCGCGCGCCTGCACGAGGGTCTCGGCGATTTCGCCGCTTACCCACTCCAGCGCTACGTAATCGTGGCGGTCAGCCATGGCGTATCCCCTGGTGGTGCCTCAACTCAGCCCGGCTCCCTGGCCTTGGGCAAGGTAAAACCCGACACCGAGCGGCGCATCTCGCTGGCCATGTGCGCCAGGTTGCCGATGCTCTCGGCGGTGGTGGTGGTGCCGGACGAGGTCTGCTCGGTAATCTGCTGGATAACCGCCATGGTATGGGAAATCTGCCCGGCGGAGCTGGTCTGCTGCTGCGCAGCGGCGGAAATGGTCTGGATCAACGCCGCCAGGTCTTCGGACACGCCTTCGATTTCTTCCAGGGCCACCCCGGCGTCGTGGGCCAGGCGCGCGCCGCGCACCACCTCGAAAGTAGTCTGCTCCATGGAGATGACGGCTTCATTGGTGTCGGCCTGGATGGCGCGCACCAGCATCTCGATCTGGCGGGTGGCCGACGATGAGCGCTCGGCCAGGCGCTGCACTTCGTCGGCTACCACGGCAAAACCGCGCCCGGCCTCGCCGGCCATGGACGCCTGGATGGCGGCGTTCAGGGCAAGCATGTTGGTCTGGTCGGCGATATCGTCGATCAGGCTGACAATGTCGCCAATTTCCTGGGAAGACTCGCCAAGGCGCTTGATGCGCTTGGAAGTGTCCTGAATCTGCTCGCGAATGTTGTCCATGCCGCGAATGGTGTTGTGTACCACTTCGCTGCCCTTGCTGGCGATGGTCACCGAGCGCTCGGCCACCTTCGCCGACTCCCAGGCGTTGGTGGACACCCGGTCGATGGACTCGGCCATGTCGCTGATGGCCATGGACGCTTCGCTGATCTGCTGCGCCTGCATTTCCGAGGCGCGCGCCAGCTGGCGGGCACTGGCCTGGGTGTCCTGCACGGCGGCGGCGACTTCCTCGGCGGTGAGGTTGATGGTGGCCACCAGGTCGCGCAGCTGGTCGATGGAATAGTTGATGGAGTCGGCGATGGTGCCGGTGAAATCCTCGGTGACCGAGGCGGTGACGGTCAGGTCGCCGTCGGCCAGGTCCTCGATCTCGTCCAGCAGGCGCATGATCGCCGCCTGGTTGCGCTCGTTCTTCAGCGCCGTCTCGCGCAATTGCCGGTTGGTCTCGCGCACCATCACCAGGCCGATGAGGATGATCGACCCCAGCGCCAGCAGGCCCAGCACGTAGCCACCGACGGTATCCAGGGTACGGCTGCCGGCCAGGTTCTCGAAGCTTGTGGCCAGGTGCGACGCCTCGTCCAGCAAGGTCTGCGACAAGCCGAAAATGGTGGTGGAAGCCTCGCGCACCTGGAACAGCTGCGGCGAGGTTTCGAGAATTTCATCCACGGAGCCGGAGACGAACTCGAACAGCTCGGCAATTTCCTTCAGCCGCGCGCGGGCGTCGCGGTCCTGCACCTGGCTGATCTGGATGCCTGGGTCGCCATCGAGCATGCCGCGCAGCACCTGGCCGAAGCGGTTGGCGTCACGGCCGAACGACTCGGCCGCCGCCGCAGCGGTTTCGTCGCCCGACAGCACGGTGTTCACCGAGCCCAGGATGCGTTCGGCCAGCAACGACTGGCGCTGGGCCACGGCCACCTGGCTGGCGGGGGCGCCGCGCTGCAGCAGGATCTCCACCACCTTCTCGTATTCCACCTGCAACTGCGGCACTGTTTCGCCGAGGGTGGCCGCCACCTGGTGCAGGGACAGCACCGTTTGTTCGCTGGCGAGAATGGCGTCGGTGTTCTTGCGCAGGTTTTCCCAGTCACGCTGCACCAGGCGCATGTCCTGGTGCACGGCACCCGGCGCCGGCGGCAGGCCGGTGCTGGTGTCACCGGACTTGAGCAGGCTCCAGCGCCGGTCGAAATCGTTGCGCGCCTCGGCCAGCAGCTTGAACGCCTGGGGCTTTCCAGAGGCGGCTTCAGTGGCGTTCTTGGCGATGTTCTGCGACAGCACCCGCAGTTCGCCGGCGTTGCCGATGTACTGCTTGTCGTAGTTGGATTGGGTGTTGAGGTAGGCGAAGTTGGCGAACAGCAGCATGATCGAGACGATCAGGGCAACAAACAGCCCCGCTATCTGCGCACTGCTGCGCGAACGCTGTGCCGGCTTGCCAGTGGTGTTTGCCTTGTTCATGTTCAGGCCCCCGCCTGTACTGGGAGCATATCAGAGAGCCACATTCATGAACCCGGGCAGCTGGGCCAGCGCGAACGGGCTGAACACGTTCCACAGCTGCTCGCGCTGGAAATGGCCTTGCACGAACGCTGCCATGCCGGCGGGCAGGTCAGCGGCCACCGACAGGTCGAGGCTGTGCAGCGGAAAATGCTGCAGGCCGCCCACCTCGTCCACCAGCAGCCCGGCGAACCATTCGTCACGGTCAATCACCAGCACGCGGCGCTGCTTGTGCACGGCCAGCAGCTCATGGCCGAGCAGCCCGCACAGGTCCATCACCGGCAGCAGCCGCCCGCGCACGTTGGCCACGCCCAGCAGCCACGGCTTGACCCCGGGCACCCGGCTCAGGCGCGGCTCGTGCAGCACTTCGGCCACCTCGCCCATGGGCGCCACGTACCAGTGGCTGCCCAGGCGGAAGCCGATTCCGCTCCAGGTCTGCAGGCGGTTTTCCTGGGACGGCAGCTGCGCCGCCAGCTGCCGGCAGCGTTGGTCGATGTCCAGCAGCAGTTCGAAGGCGGTCTGCGCCATGGCCGGCTATCAGCCCGCCAGCACGGCGTTCAGGGTCTTGATCAGGGTTTCTTCTTCCACCGGCTTGGTCAGGTAGTCGCGGGCGCCCTGGCGGGTGCCCCAGACCTTGTCGGTCTCCTGGTCCTTGGTGGTGATGATGATCACCTTGATGTGCGCGGTTTCGGCGTCCTTGTGCAGCTGGCGGGTGGCCTGGAAACCGTTGAGGCCGGGCATGACGATGTCCATCAGCACCGCGTCGGGCTTCTCCTGGCGGGCCAGGGCCACGCCATCGGCGCCGTTCTCGGCCTTGAGCACTTCATGACCGTGCTTTTCCAGCATGCTGGTCAGTTTGTACATTTCGGTCGGCGAGTCGTCGACGATCAGAATACGAGCCATGCTGTTCCCCATTTCATTAATTAGTGCGCGGCGGCGAAGCCCGGTACGTGCGTCCTGATGGCGCCCAGCAGTTCTTCCTTGCTGAAGGGCTTGGTCAGGAACTGGTCGGAGCCCACGATGCGCCCGCGGGCCTTGTCGAACAGGCCGTCGCGCGACGACAGCATGATCACCGGCGTGGCCTTGAAGGCGCTGTTGTTCTTGATCAGTGCGCAGGTCTGGTAACCGTCCAGGCGCGGCATCATGATATCGACAAAGATGATACGCGGATGATTGTCGGCGATCTTCGCCAATGCGTCGAAACCGTCGGTGGCCGTGATGACTTCGCAGCCGACGTTTTCAAGCAGCATCTGGGCGGTGCGACGAATCGTCTTGGAGTCGTCGATGACCATGACCTTGAGCGCTGCGGGGTGCTGTTCCATAGGAGTCCGCTTGGAAGGCTGAATAACTCGCCGGTAAACCGGCTCCCACATCAACAAGCCTTTTTAGCACACTCAGGCAGTGCATTCCATCAAGCGCCCCCTTGACCCGGCGGCCTGTCAGCGCCACCCTGACGCCACTTTTCAAGACCTGTCCACGGCGGCCGAAGCCGCCCAAAGGAGCTTCCCATGAGCGTACGCCTCGGCATTGTCATGGACCCCATCGCCGAAATCTCCTACAAAAAGGACAGCTCGCTGGCCATGTTGCTGGCTGCCCAGGAACGCGGCTGGACCCTGTTCCACATGGAGATCCAGGACCTCTACCAGGCCAAGGGCCAGGCCCGCGCCCGCATGCGCCCGCTGAAAGTGTTCGCCAACCCCGAGCACTGGTTCGAGTTCGAGTCCGAAGTGGACGCGCCGCTGGCCGACCTCGACGTCATCCTGATGCGCAAGGACCCGCCCTTCGACCTGGAATTCGTCTACAGCACTTACCTGCTGGAGCAGGCCGAGAACGACGGCGTGCTGGTGGTCAACAAGCCGCAATCGCTGCGTGACTGCAACGAGAAGATGTTCGCCACGCTGTTCCCGCAGCTGACGCCACCCACCATGGTCAGCCGCCGTGCCGACATTCTGCGCGAGTTCGCCGCCGAGCACGGCGACGTCATCCTCAAGCCGCTGGACGGCATGGGCGGCACCTCGATCTTCCGCCACCGCCCCGGCGACCCCAACCTGTCGGTGATCCTCGAGACCCTGACGGCCAACGGCACCCAGCAGATCATGGCGCAACGCTACCTGCCGGCCATCAAGGACGGCGACAAGCGCATCCTGATGATCGACGGCGAGCCCGTGCCCTACTGCCTGGCGCGCATCCCTGCAGCCGGCGAAACCCGTGGCAACCTGGCCGCCGGTGGCCGTGGCGAAGCGCGCCCGCTGAGCGACAAGGACCGCTGGATCGCCGAGCAGGTCGGCCCTACCTTGCGCGCCAAGGGCCTGCTGTTCGTGGGCCTGGACGTGATTGGCGAGAACCTCACCGAAATCAACGTCACCAGCCCCACCTGCATCCGCGAGATCGATGCGGCCTTCGGCACCAACATCGGCGGCCAGCTGATGGATGCCATCGATCGCAAGCTCAAGGCCCGCTGAGCTACAAGCCGGGGGTTTTTCCGCACAGTGCGTTATGATGCACGCCCTTTTTCAGCTGTGGGGCGTGCGCTGGCGGACTGACCCCCGCACTGCATGACTGCCGGATACCCGATGACTGCCGCAACCGATCTTCCTGCCAAGTATTCCCGTGCTTCCGTGCGCCCGGCGGACCGGCTCGGCTTCACGCTGTTCGTCGCCGCCCTGCTGCACGTGGCGCTGATCCTGGGCGTGAGCTTCACCATGGTGAAGCCGGCAGAGATCCGCCAGACCCTGGAAATAACCCTGTCCACCTTCAAGGATGCCAAGGCGCCGAAGAAGGCCGACTACCTGGCGCAGGACAACCAGCAAGGCAGCGGCACGCTGGACAAGAAGGCACTGCCCAAGACGACCGAGGTGGCGCCGTTCCAGGACAACGTCATCAACAAGGTCACCCCGCCGCCGGTGGCCAAGCCCGAGGTCAAGCCCGAGACCGCGCCGGTGAAGAAGGCCGTGACCACGGTGGCACCCAAGCCGCAGAAGGTCGACACCCGCCGCGACGTGGTCAAGCAGGACGCCCAGCCGAAAAAAGCCACGCCCGACTTCGACAGCACCAAGCTCTCCAGCGAGATTTCCAGCCTGGAAGCCGAGCTGGCCCACGAGCAGCAGTTGTACGCCAAGCGCCCGCGCATCCACCGCCTGACCGCCGCCTCGACCATGCGTGACAAGGGCGCCTGGTACAAGGACGACTGGCGCAAGAAAGTCGAGCGCATCGGCAACCTCAACTACCCCGAAGAGGCCCGCCGCCAGCAAATCTACGGCAGCCTGCGGCTGATGGTCTCGATCAACAGCGATGGCTCGCTGTACGACGTGATGGTGCTGGAGTCCTCCGGCCAGCCGCTGCTGGACCAGGCCGCCCAGCGTATCGTGCGCCTGGCCGCGCCGTTCGCGCCGTTCACCGGCGACCTCTCGGACGTCGACCGCCTGGAAATCATCCGCACCTGGCGTTTCGCCAAGGGTGATCGCCTTTCCAGCAACTGATCGGCACGAAACAGTCTTGAAAGTCGGCTTGTCAGCCCGCCTGGGCGGCGCCACACTACAAGCCATGAAGAACGTCGATCCGAGTTACCTCAAGCATCAATTCCTGATCGCCATGCCCCACATGGCGGACCCGAACTTTGCGCAGACCTTGACCTACATCGTCGAGCACACGGCCAATGGCGCCATGGGTCTGGTGGTCAACCGGCCCCAGGAACTGAACCTGGCCGATATCCTCGAGCAACTGCGCCCGGACATCGATCCGCCGGCCAGCTGCCAGCTCATCCCCATTTACAGTGGCGGGCCGGTACAGACCGACCGCGGCTTCGTGCTGCACCCCAGCGGCCCCACCTACCAGGCCACCGTCGACCTGGGCGGCATTGCCCTGTCCACCTCCCAGGACGTGCTGTTCGCCATCGCCGACGGCCTGGGGCCCAAACAGAGCCTGATCACCCTGGGCTACGCCGGCTGGGAAGCCGGCCAGCTGGAGGCCGAACTGGCCGAAAACGCCTGGCTGACCTGCCCCTTCGACGCCGACATCCTGTTCGGCATGGAAAGCGAGCAGCGCCTGAGCGCCGCCGCCGCCCTGCTGGGGGTGAACCTCAGCCTGCTCACCAACCAGGCGGGGCACGCTTGATGGCCGCGGTTCGTCTATTGCTGGGTTTCGACTACGGCACCAAGCAGATCGGCGTGGCCGTGGGCCAGGTCATCACCGGCCAGGCGCGCGAGCTGTGCACCCTCAAGGCCCAGAACGGCGTGCCCGACTGGAACCAGGTAGAAGCCCTGATCAAGGAATGGAAGCCCGATGCCATCGTCGTCGGCCTGCCCCTGAACATGGACGGCACCCCCAGCGAGATGTGCGAGCGCGCCGAGAAGTTCGCCCGCCGCCTCAATGGCCGCTTCAACCTGCCGGTGCATACCCACGACGAGCGCCTGACCACCTTCGAGGCCAAGGGCCAGCGCCGCGACCGTGGCGGCCAGAAAGGCACCTACCGCGACAACCCGGTGGACGCCATTGCCGCCGCCCTGCTGCTACAGGGCTGGCTGGAGGAAAACGCCGGTCAGTTCGGTTCCTGAACAACCCCCGTTGCACCGCCGGGCGCGCGCCGCCCGGTTTCTCAAGGAGCAAGTCATGAGCCTTCCAAACCCCGCCCACCTGATCAGCCAGATGGCGGTCGACCTCAAGGCGCACCTGGCCCGGCGCAACATCACCGAGCCGCGCTTCATCGGCATTCGCACCGGTGGCGTGTGGGTGGCCAGGGCCTTGCTCGAAGCGCTGGGCAGCGATGCTGCGCTGGGCACCCTGGACGTGTCTTTCTACCGCGACGACTTCAGCCAGAACGGCCTGCACCCGCAAGTGCGGCCTTCGGACCTGCCGTTTGAAATCGAGGGGCAGCACCTGATTCTGGTGGATGACGTGCTGATGAGCGGCCGCACCATTCGTGCAGCCCTCAACGAGCTGTTCGATTACGGCCGCCCGGCCAGCGTCACCCTGGTCAGCCTGCTGGACCTGGACGCCGGCGAGCTGCCGATCCGCCCCAACATCGTCGGTGCCACCCTGTCGCTGGCGCCCCATGAACGGGTAAAACTGACCGGCCCCGCCCCGCTCGCCCTTGAGCGCCAGGACCTTGCCACCGCCCCCGCCCTTTAAGAGTCCCCGCGATGACGCCTATCGACGCCAAGCGCCCGCTGCAGCTCAATGACCAGGGCCAACTGCGCCATTTTCTCTCGCTGGACGGCCTGCCCCGCGAGCTGCTGACCGAAATACTCGACACCGCCGACTCGTTCCTGGAAGTGGGCGCGCGGGCGGTCAAGAAGGTTCCGCTGCTGCGCGGCAAGACCGTGTGCAACGTGTTCTTCGAGAACTCCACACGCACCCGCACCACCTTTGAACTGGCGGCCCAGCGGCTGTCGGCGGACGTCATCACCTTGAACGTCTCCACCTCGTCCACCAGCAAGGGCGAGACGCTGTTCGACACCCTGCGCAACCTGGAGGCCATGGCTGCCGACATGTTCGTGGTGCGCCACGCCGACTCCGGCGCCGCGCACTTCATTGCCGAGCACGTCTGCCCGGAGGTGGCCATCATCAACGGCGGTGACGGGCGCCACGCGCACCCTACCCAGGGCATGCTCGACATGCTGACCATCCGCCGGCACAAGGGCGGCTTCGAACACCTGTCGGTGGCGATCGTCGGCGATATCCTGCATTCGCGGGTAGCCCGTTCGAACATGATCGCGCTCAAGGCGCTGGGCTGCCCGGACATCCGCGTGGTGGCGCCCAAGACCCTGCTGCCGGTCGGCGTGGAGCAGTACGGCGTCAAGGTGTACACCGACCTGGCGCAAGGCCTGAAGGACGTCGACGTGGTGATCATGCTGCGCCTGCAGCGCGAGCGCATGGCCGGCGGCCTGCTGCCCAGCGAGGGCGAGTTCTACCGCCTGTTCGGCCTGACCACCGCGCGCCTGGCCGGCGCCAAGCCCGATTGCATCGTGATGCACCCCGGCCCCATCAACCGCGGGGTGGAGATCGAGTCGGCGGTGGCCGACGGTGCCCACTCGGTCATCCTCAACCAGGTCACCTACGGCATCGCCGTGCGCATGGCCGTGCTGTCCATGGCCATGAGCGGCCAGAATGCCCAGCGTCAATTCGACCAGGAGAACGCCCAGTGAGCCTCAGTATTCTCGGCGCTCGCGTCATTGACCCGGCCACCGGCCTGGATCAGGTCACCGACCTGCACATCAGCGAAGGCAAACTGCTGGCCATGGGCGAAGCGCCCGCAGGCTTCGTGCCCAGCCAGACCCTGGAAGCCAACGGCCTGATCGCCGCCCCTGGCCTGGTGGACCTGAGCGTGGCCCTGCGCGAGCCGGGCTACAGCCGCAAGGGCACCATTGCCAGCGAAACCCGCGCCGCCGCTGCCGGTGGCGTCACCAGCCTGTGCTGCCCACCGCGCACCAAGCCGGTGCTGGACACCTCGGCGGTGGCCGAGCTGATACTGGACCGCGCCCGCGAGGCCGGCCACACCAAGGTGTTCCCCATCGGCGCCCTGAGCAAGGGCCTGGAAGGCGAACAGCTGGCTGAACTGGTGGCGCTGCGCGACGCCGGCTGCGTGGCGTTCGGCAACGGCCTGGCAAGCTTCCAGAACACCCGCACCCTGTGCCGGGCGCTGGAATACGCCGCAACCTTTGACCTGACCGTGGTATTCCACTCCCAGGACCGCGACCTGGCCCAGGGCGGCCTCGCCCATGAAGGCCCCACTGCCAGCTTCCTGGGCCTGGCCGGCATCCCGGAAACGGCAGAGACCGTGGCGCTGGCACGTGACCTGCTGCTGGTGGAACAGAGCGGCGTGCGCGCGCACTTCAGCCAGCTGACCAGCGCCCGTGGCGTCGAGCTGATTGCCCAGGCCCAGGCCCGCGGGCTGCCCGTGACGGCTGACGTGGCGCTGTACCAGCTGATTCTCACTGACGAGGCGCTGATCGACTTCTCCAGCCTGTACCACGTGCAGCCGCCGCTGCGCACCCGCGCCGATCGCGATGCCTTGCGTGAAGGGGTGAAGTCGGGGGTGATCCAGGCCATTTCCAGCCACCACCAGCCACACGAGCGCGACGCCAAGCTGGCGCCGTTCGGGGCCACGGAACCGGGCATCAGCAGCGTCGAGCTGTTGCTGCCACTGGCACTGACCCTGGTGGAAGATGGCCTGCTGGACCTGCCCACCCTGCTGGCACGCCTGAGCAGCGGGCCCGCCGCAGCCTTGCGCCTGCCGGTGGGCGAGTTGAAAGTGGGTGGCCCGGCCGACCTGGTGCTGTTCGCCCGCAACGTCTCCACCGTGGCGGGCGAGCGCTGGCTGTCCAAGGGTGATAATTGCCCGTTCATCGGCCATACCCTGCCGGGCGTGGTGCGTTACACCCTGGTGGACGGCCACATCGCCCACAACGGCTGACGCAAATCCCTGTAGCAGCGGCCGCCAGGCCGCGCCCCCAGGCGCCGCTGCTTATCGGTTCTGCGCGTTCTTCAGCGAAATCTGGTCATTCAGCGTCCAGAAGTCATACAGCACGCCAATCAGGAAGAATCCGCCCGTGAGCAGGTAGATCAGGCCACTGATCCATTTGCCCTGATACATGCGATGCACCCCGAACACCCCCAGGAACGTCAGCAGGATCCACGCCACGCTGTAGTCGGTGGGCCCGGCGAAGAAACGCATGTCCGCCTCGCGGTCCATGGCCGGTATCAGGAACAGGTCGATCAGCCAGCCAATGCCGAACAGGCCAAAGGTGAAGAACCACAACGTGCCCGTGATCGGCTTGCCGTAATAGAAGCGGTGAGACCCGGTGAAACCGAAAATCCACAGCAGGTAACCCAGCACCACGCTGTGGGTGTCCTGGCGTTGGCTGTCTTGCTGATAGCTGTTCATGAGCGGCTTGGTACCCTCTGATAATTAAATTTTCTAAACATTTATGTGACTTTTTTGTCTCGTGCCGACGTGTGGTTGTGTGACCACCGAGTCGGGCAAACCCTTGCCCCGCCTGACTTCCACGCAAAAATTGTGGGAATTTGCCGTAGATTGATCACTTTTCGATCAGGATCACTGCCGACCAGCGGGTTAAAAACTGATCAAAAAGCTGTTATAAAGTTGCGCGCTTACCCACAAGAGCCTTGCCGAATGCGTCCATTTTTGAAGACATGGCTAACCATCTGCCTATTATTGCCATTGGCCGCCCACGCCACCAATCGTGAGCAAAGACTACCTTCCGGCTTCACCGGCCATGCTGCCAAGACCGGTGCTGCGGAACACACCACCACCCCGGTTGAACGTGCCGAGGTGATTGCCAGCAAGACCACCAGCCGCAGCAAGAAGCAGTCGGGGCGCAACCGCCACGGCCGCAGCAGCGGCAACAGCCCGGTCACCGGCGCAGTGGCCCAGATGTCCCCCAAGCAGAGCAGCGATGTGCTGTCGCGCGCGGTGAACGTCCTGGGTACCCCTTATCGTTGGGGCGGCAGCAGCCCAAGTAAAGGGTTCGATTGCAGTGGCCTGGTGAAATACGCCTTCAATGACGTGCATGCGGTAGACCTGCCGCGCACCTCCAACGCCATGGCCGCCGGCCACGGCCAGAAGGTTGACCAGAAGGACCTGAAACCGGGCGACCTGCTGTTCTTCAACATCAAGAGCCGCCGGGTCAACCACGTGGCCATCTACCTGGGCAACGATCGCTTCATCCACGCGCCGCGTCGCGGCAAGTCGGTGACCATCGATACCCTGAACAAGCCGTACTGGCAGGAACACTACGTGGTTGCCAAACGCGTGCTGCCAAAAGACCAGGCCATGCGCGTGGTCCAGCGCTGATTCAGCGTGAACCTGGCGCCGGGCCTCTTTCCGGCGCCAGGTTCAACCCCTCCCTGGGCTCCGCGCCCGTGCTCGACTCCAGCTTGATCATCAACCGCAGGTCATTCGCCGAATCGGCGTAGGCCAGCGCGTCCTCGTAGCTGATCGCCTTCTCCCGGTACAACTCGTACAGCGCCTGGTCCAGGGTACGCATGCCCTGGTCATTGGTGCGGCGCATCAACGTCTTCAAGCCCGGCACCTCGCCCTTGCGGATACGGTCGGCCACCAGTGGCGTATTCACCAGGATTTCGACCACGGCGCGCCGACTAGTTCCATCCGGGGTGGGCACCAATTGCTGGGCGATGATGGCGCGCAGGTTCAGCGACAGCTCCATCCACACCTGGCTGTGGCGGTCCACAGGGAAGAAACTGATCACCCGCTCCAGCGCCTGGTCGGCGTTGGAGGCATGCAGCGTGGCCACGCACAGGTGGCCGGTCTCGGCGAAGCTCAGGGCCTGGCCCATGGTTTCGCGGCTGCGCACCTCGCCGATCATGATCACGTCCGGGGCCTGGCGCAGGGTGTTGCGCAGCGCCACTTCGAAGGAGTCGGTGTCGATGCCCACCTCGCGCTGGGTGACGATGCAGCTCTGGTGCTCGTGCAGGAACTCGATGGGGTCCTCGATGGTGATGATGTGGCCACTGCTGTGTTTGCTGCGGTGGTCGATCATCGCCGCCAGGGTCGAGGACTTGCCGGTGCCCGTGGCGCCCACCACCAGCACCAGGCCGCGCTTGATCATCGACAGGCCCTTGAGGGTGTCGGGCAATTTCAGGTCATCGAAGGTGGGAATGCGGCTCTCGATGCGGCGAATGACCATGGCCGGCAGGCTGCGCTGGCAGAACGCACTGACGCGGAAACGGCCAATATCACGGGCATGGATGGCGAAGTTGCACTCGCGGTGCGTGGCGAACTCCAGCCGCTGGGGCTCGCTCATCAGCCCCAGCACGGCCTCGCGTACCTGCTCGGGGCTCATGGCGTTCTTGGTCACCGGCATGATCTTGCCGTGCACCTTGAGCGACGGCGGCAGGCCAGGGGTGATGAAAAGGTCGGAACCGGCCTTGTCGACCATCAGTTTCAACAGCCTTTCGAATTCCATGGCCTGCCCTCACGTCCCGGGGTCAGAAATTGTCTGGCGACTTGGCCTTCTCGCGCGCCGCATCGCGGCCGATCAGCCCACGGGCCACCAGGTCCTTGAGGCACATGTCGAGGGTTTGCATGCCCAGCGCGCCGCCGGTCTGGATGGAGGAGTACATCTGCGCCACCTTGTCCTCGCGGATCAGGTTACGAATGGCCGGGGTGCCGATCATGATTTCGTGGGCCGCCACCCGGCCACCGCCGATCTTTTTCAGCAGGGTCTGGGAGATCACCGCCTGCAGCGACTCGGAAAGCATGGAGCGGACCATGGATTTCTCTTCGGCCGGGAACACGTCCACCACCCGGTCGATGGTCTTGGCCGCCGAGGTGGTGTGCAGGGTGCCGAATACCAGGTGGCCAGTCTCGGCCGCGGTCAGCGCCAGGCGGATGGTTTCCAGGTCGCGCATCTCGCCCACCAGGATGATGTCCGGGTCTTCGCGCAGGGCCGAACGCAGGGCGTTGGAGAAGCCCAGGGTGTCACGGTGAACTTCGCGCTGGTTGACCAGGCACTTCTTCGACTCGTGGACGAATTCGATCGGGTCTTCGATGGTGAGGATGTGGTGGTGCTTGTTGTTGTTCAGGTAGTCGATCATCGCCGCCAGCGTGGTGGACTTGCCTGAACCGGTGGGGCCGGTGACCAGCACCAGGCCGCGGGGCACATCGGTAATCTTTCGAAACACATCACCCATGCCAAGGTCTTCCATGGTCAGGACCTTGGAGGGAATGGTCCGGAACACCGCGCCAGCACCGCGGTTCTGGTTGAAGGCGTTGACCCGGAAGCGCGCCACGCCCGGTACCTCGAAGGAGAAGTCGGTCTCCAGGTATTCCTCGAAGTCCTTGCGCTGCTTGTCGTTCATGATGTCGTAGATCAGCTCGTGCACTTGTTTGTGATCCAGTGCTGGCAAATTGATTCTGCGTACATCACCATCGACGCGGATCATTGGCGGCAGGCCGGCTGACAGGTGCAGGTCCGAAGCGCCTTGCTTGGCGCTGAAAGCCAACAATTCAGTAATGTCCATGAGACTCCCCAAAAACAGACAAGCAGGTAGAATGCCCCGGACCCCAAGACCCGCTGGCACAAATTAATGTCCACGATAGCAGACAACGTTTTACGGGTAAGCGCCCGAATTGATGCCGCCGCACGGGCCGTGCAGCGCGACCCGGCCAGCATCGGCCTGCTGGCGGTCAGCAAGACCAAGCCGGCCGAAGCCGTTCGCGAGGCGTTCGCCGCCGGAGTCGTCGAATTCGGCGAAAATTACCTGCAGGAAGCCCTGGGCAAACAGGTGCAATTGGCCGACCTGCCCTTGACTTGGCATTTCATCGGCCCCATTCAGTCGAACAAGACTCGTGCCATTGCCGAGCACTTTGCCTGGGTACACTCCGTGGATCGCCTGAAAATTGCCCAACGCCTGTCCGAGCAGCGCCCGGCCGACCTGCCACCGCTGAACATCTGCATTCAGGTCAACGTCAGTGGCGAGGCCAGCAAGTCGGGTTGCAGCGCAGCCGACCTGCCGGCCCTGGCGCAAGCCATCGCCGCCCTGCCGCGGCTCAAGCTGCGCGGCCTGATGGCGATTCCCGAACCTACCCAGGACCGTGCCGAACAAGACGCGGCCTTTGCCACTGTGCGCAGCCTGCAAGCAAGCCTGAACCTGCCACTGGACACTTTATCCATGGGCATGAGCCACGACCTGGAAGCCGCCGTCGCACAGGGCGCCACCTGGGTTCGTATCGGCACTGCCCTGTTCGGCGCCCGCGACTATGGCCAGCAGCCGTAGCGTGGGTACCCCCGCAACCTCTCAAGGACCTGACATGAGCAAGACTCGTATTGCGTTTATCGGCGCCGGCAACATGGCCGCCAGCCTGATCGGCGGCCTGCGTGCCCAAGGCCTGGAAGCACAGCAGATCCGCGCCAGCGACCCGGGTGAAGAAACCCGCGCGCGCGTCAGCGCCGAGCACGGCATCGAAACCTTCGCCGACAACGGCCAGGCCGTGGAAGGCGCCGACGTGGTGGTGCTGGCGGTGAAGCCGCAGGCCATGAAAGCGGTATGCGAAGCCCTGCGCCCAAGCCTTGCGCCCAACCAGGTGGTGGTGTCGATTGCCGCCGGCATTACCTGCGCCAGCATGACCCAATGGCTGGGCCAGCAGCCCATCGTGCGCTGCATGCCCAACACCCCGGCGCTGCTGCGCCAGGGCGTCAGCGGCCTGTACGCCACCGCGCAGGTCACCGCGCAGCAACGCCAGCAGGCCGAAGCACTGCTGTCGGCCGTGGGCATTGCCCTGTGGCTGGAAGACGAACAGCAGCTGGACGCCGTCACCGCCGTCTCGGGCAGCGGCCCGGCGTACTTCTTCCTGCTGATCGAGGCCATGACAGCGGCCGGCGAAAAGCTCGGCCTGCCGCGCGAAACCGCTGCCAAGCTGACCTTGCAGACCGCCCTGGGCGCTGCGCACATGGCAGTTTCCAGCGACGTCGACGCCGCCGAACTGCGCCGCCGCGTCACCTCGCCGGCCGGCACTACCGAAGCTGCAATCAAATCGTTCCAGGCTGATGGTTTCGAAGCCCTGGTGGAAAAGGCGCTGGGCGCCGCTGCACACCGCTCGGCCGAGATGGCCGAACAACTGGGCAAGTAAGGAGCCGACATGATCGGATTGAACACCGCAGGTATCTACATCATTCAAACCGTCGGCAGCCTGTACCTGCTGATCGTGCTGTTGCGCTTCGTGCTGCAACTGGTACGCGCCGACTTCTACAACCCGCTGAGCCAGTTCGCGGTGCGCGCCACCCAGCCGCTGCTCAAGCCTATCCGCCGCGTCGTGCCCAGCCTGTTCGGCCTGGACATGTCGTCGCTGCTGCTGGCCATCATCATTCAGCTGGTGGTGATGGCGCTGACGCTGCTGCTGGCCTACGGCACCACCGGCAACCCGGTGCAGCTGCTGATCTGGTCGATCATCGGCGTCACCGCGCTGTTCCTGAAGATATTCTTCTACGCACTGATCATCAGCGTGATCCTCTCGTGGGTAGCGCCAGGCAGCCACAACCCGGGCGCCGAACTGGTGAACCAGATCTGCGAACCGGCCCTGGCGCCGTTCCGCCGCATCCTGCCCAACCTGGGCGGCCTGGATATCTCGCCGATCCTGGCGTTCATGGTGCTCAAGCTGCTGGACATGCTGGTGATCAACAACCTCGCCGCCATGACCATGATGCCAAGCATCCTGCGCATGCTGATCTAGCCCTTCTGAAGCCATAGGCTGAGGATTGTGGGAGCTGGCTTGCCAGCGAGCTTGTAAGGCGCTGAAAAGCTCGCTGGCAAGCCAGCTCCCACAAGGTCAACAACCCCCGCAATTCCATTGCTTGCCGCTAGCCCCCCCGCTCTTTAGACTTACGCCTCATTTATGCGAGAGCAGGGTCGATGTCCACTGTCTTCCCCAAAGATTCCGTCGGTTTAGTCACACCGCAAGTTGCCCACTTCAGCGACCCCCTGGCCCTTGCCTGCGGCCGCGCGCTGAACGCCTACGACCTCATTTACGAAACCTACGGCCAGCTCAACGCTGCCGCCAGCAACGCCATCCTCATCTGCCATGCGCTGTCGGGGCACCACCATGCCGCCGGTTTCCATTCGGCCGATGACCGCAAGCCTGGCTGGTGGGACAGCTGCATCGGCCCCGGCAAGCCCATCGACACCAACAAGTTCTTCGTGGTGAGCCTCAACAACCTGGGCGGCTGCAACGGTTCCACCGGCCCCAGCAGCATCAACCCGGACACCGGCAAGCCGTTCGGCGCCGATTTCCCGGTGCTCACCGTGGAAGACTGGGTGCACAGCCAGGCGCGCCTGGCCGACTACCTGGGCATCCAGCAGTGGGCCGCCGTGGTCGGTGGCAGCCTGGGCGGCATGCAGGCCCAGCAGTGGACCATTACCTACCCCGACCGGGTGCGCCACTGCGTGGCCATCGCCTCGGCGCCCAAGCTCTCGGCGCAGAACATCGCCTTCAACGAAGTGGCGCGCCAGGCCATCCTCACCGACCCCGAGTTCCACGGCGGTTCGTTCCAGGAAGCGGGCGTAATCCCCAAGCGTGGGCTGATGCTGGCGCGCATGGTGGGCCACATTACCTACCTGTCGGACGACTCCATGGGCGAGAAATTCGGCCGTGGCCTGAAAAGCGAGAAGCTCAACTACGACTTCCACAGCGTGGAATTCCAGGTGGAAAGCTACCTGCGCTACCAGGGCGAAGAGTTCTCCGGGCGTTTCGACGCCAACACCTACCTGCTGATGACCAAGGCGCTGGACTACTTCGACCCGGCTGCCCAGCATGGCGACGACCTGGCCGAGACCTTCAAGCATGCCACGGCCGACTTCTGCGTGATGTCCTTCACCACCGACTGGCGCTTCTCCCCGGCCCGCTCGCGGGAAATCGTCGACGCGCTGATGGCCGCGCGCAAGAACGTCTGCTACCTGGAGATCGATGCCCCGCAAGGCCATGACGCCTTCCTGATCCCGATCCCCCGTTACCTGGCGGCCTTCACCAGCTACATGAACCGAATTGCGATCTGAGGAAGCCATGAGAGCCGATCTTGAAATTATCCAGGACTGGATTCCGGCCGGCAGCCGCGTGCTCGACCTCGGTTGCGGCGACGGTGAACTGCTGGCCTGGCTGCGCGACAACAAGCAGGTGACCGGCTACGGCCTGGAAATCGACGCCGCCAACATCAACGAGTGCGTGCGCAAGGGCATCAACGTCATCGAGCAGGACCTGGACAAGGGCCTGGGCAACTTCGCCAGCAACAGCTTCGACGTGGTGGTCATGACCCAGGCCCTGCAGGCCGTGGAATACCCTGACCGCATCCTCGACGAGATGCTGCGCGTGGGCCGCCAGTGCATCATCACCTTCCCCAACTTCGGCCACTGGCGCTGCCGCTGGTACCTGGCCCGCAACGGCCGTATGCCGGTGTCGGAGTTCCTGCCATACACCTGGTACAACACGCCGAACATTCACTTCTGCACCTTCAAGGACTTCGAAGAGCTGTGCCGCGAGCGCAGCGCCCAGGTCCTTGACCGTCTGGCGGTAGACCACCTGCACAGGCATGGCTGGGCAAGCAAACTGTGGCCTAATCTATTGGGTGAAATCGGCATCTACCGGGTCAACAGCCCGGGCCTGCAGGAGCATCGCCTGGCGGTGTGACCTGCCCACCCACGGAGATCGATCATGCGCAAGCTCGCCCTGCTCCTGCTGACCTGCTGCCTCGCCCTGCCGGCTTTCGCCGCAGACACGGCCAAGCAAAACCGCCAGGAACAGTTCGGCGAGCTGACCGTGCATTACAATGCGATCACTTCCAGCATCCTCCAGCCCGGCATCGCCAAGGCTGCGGGGCTGCTGCGCGGGAAAAACCTGGGCGTGCTCAACGTGGCGCTGGAAAAGGCCGGCAAGTCCTTCCCCGCCGCCATCAGCGGCACCGTCAGCGGCCCTGGCGGCAAGAAGGAAAACCTGACCTTCACCCAGGTGACCGAACAAGGCGCCGTTTCCTACGTGACACAGTTCCAGATCCCGCAGGACGCGACCTACACCTTTGACCTGAGCGTCAAGGCGGCCGGTGACGAACACCGCCTCACCTTCGACCAAGAACTCTTTCCGGGCGACTCATGAACTTCACGCAACTCGTGCTGGCCAGCCACAACGCCGGCAAACTCAAGGAACTCCAGGCCATGCTGGGCGGCAGCGTGCAGCTGCGCTCGGTGGGCGAATTCAGCCAGGTAGAGCCGGAAGAAACCGGCCTGTCGTTCGTCGAGAACGCCATCCTCAAGGCCCGCAATGCTTCGCGCCTGTCCGGCCTGCCGGCCCTGGCCGACGATTCGGGCCTGGCGGTGGACTTCCTCGGCGGTGCCCCGGGCATCTACTCGGCGCGCTACGCCGACGGCCAGGGCGACGCCGCCAACAACGCCAAGCTGCTGGCCGCCCTGAAGGACGTGCCGGACGCCGAGCGCGGCGCGCAGTTCGTCTGCGTGCTGGCCCTGGTACGCCACGCCGACGACCCGCTGCCCATCCTGTGCGAAGGCCTGTGGCACGGGCGCATCCTGCACGCCGCCAGCGGTGAGCACGGCTTTGGCTACGACCCGCTGTTCTGGGTGCCCGAGCGCGACTGTTCCAGCGCCGAGCTGAGCCCGGTGGAGAAAAACCAGCTGAGCCACCGCGCCCGCGCCATGGCCATCCTGCGCCAACGCCTGGGCCTTGCATGACCACCACCACGCTGTTTGCCGGTGAGGATGGTTTTTCCTCGGTAGCACCGCGGGCGCCATTGCCCGTGCTGCCGCCCCTGGCCCTGTACATCCATATTCCGTGGTGCGTGCGCAAATGCCCGTACTGCGACTTCAACTCCCACGCCGCCAGCCCCGAGCTGCCGGAAGACGAGTACGTGGACGCGCTGCTGGCCGACCTCGAAAACGACCTGTCGGCCGTCTACGGGCGCCCGCTGAGCTCGATCTTCTTCGGCGGCGGCACGCCCAGCCTGTTCAGCGCCAAGGCGCTGGGGCGGCTGCTGCAGGGCGTTGAGCAACGCATCCCTTTCGCCCCCGACATCGAGATCACCCTGGAAGCCAACCCGGGTACCTTCGAGCAGGAAAAATTCAGCGCCTACCGCAAGCTCGGCATCAACCGCCTGTCCATCGGCATCCAGAGTTTCCAGGCAGCCAAGCTTGAAGCCCTGGGCCGCATTCACAACGGCAGCGAGGCCATCCGCGCCGCTGACATGGCGCGCCAGGCCGGCTTCGACAACTTCAACCTGGACCTGATGCACGGCCTGCCCGACCAGTCGCTGGACGAAGCGTTGGACGACCTGCGCCAGGCCATCGCGCTGAAGCCCACGCATTTGTCCTGGTACCAGCTGACCCTGGAACCCAACACGGTGTTCTGGAACCAGCCGCCGGTGCTGCCCGAGGACGATACGCTATGGGACATCCAGGAAGCCGGCCAGGCGCTGCTGGCCGAGCATGGCTACAGCCAGTACGAAGTGTCGGCCTACGCCCAGCCGGGCAAGGCGGCGCGGCACAACCTGAACTACTGGAGCTTCGGTGATTTCATCGGCATCGGCGCCGGTGCCCACGGCAAGCTCAGCCACCCGGACGGGCGCATTGTGCGCACCTGGAAAACCCGGCTGCCGAAGGATTACCTCAACCCGGCCAAGCCGTTCCAGGCCGGCGAGAAGCTGCTGGCGCTTGACGAATTGCCGTTCGAATTCCTGATGAACGCCCTGCGCCTGACCGCTGGCGTGGACGCGCACCTGTACCCGCAACGCACCGGCCTGACCCTGGAAAGCCTGGGCGAAGGGCGCCGCCAGGCCGAACAAAAAGGCCTTTTGCAGGTCGAACCGTCGCGCCTGGTTGCCACACCCCAAGGCCAGCTGTTCCTCAACGACCTGCTGCAGTACTTCTTGACCTAAGGATTGACCATGGAATTAGTGTTGAACCTGCTGGCTACGGCGTCCCGCTGGAGCCGTGGCAACCTTTCGGAAATCGCCCTGGCGCTGGTGGGTTGCCTGCTGGTGCTGTTCGGTGCGGATATCAAGGCCTGGCTGGACGCCCGCCTGGGTAGCATTGCCGGCGCATTGCGCGTACCGGTGATGGCGCTGGTGTGCTGCATCGGCAGCGGTGCGGCATTGATCTATGCCACGCCGTGGGTGGTGAAGGGGTTGAGCCAGTTCAATAACTACAGCCTGGCGCCGGTGCTGTTGGTGGTGCTGGTGCTGATTGGCGTGGTTGCCGACCGCAAGTGACCGGGCGGGCGGCTGCGCGGCCACGGCCCGCCCATCCTGCGAGCGGGTACACCTGTAGGAGCGGGCCGTGCCCGCGAAGGGTTCAACCCAATCTCGGATCAATCAACCTTTTCGAACTTCAAGTCCCACACACCATGGCCCAGGCGCTCGCCGCGGCGCTCGAACTTGGTGATCGGCCGCTCGGCCGGGCGTGGCACGCACTTGCCGTCTTCGGCCTGGTTGCGATACCCCGGCGCCACGTTCATCACTTCCAGCATGTACTCGGCATAGGGTTCCCAGTCGGTGGCCATGTGCAGCACACCGCCCACTTTCAGCTTGCTGCGTACCAGCTCGGCGAATGCCGGCTGCACGATGCGACGCTTGTGGTGGCGGCTCTTGTGCCACGGGTCCGGGAAGAACAGCATCAGGCGGTCGAGGCTGTTGTCGGCGATGCAGCGCTTGAGCACTTCAATCGCATCGGTGTCGTACACACGCAGGTTGGTCAGGCCCTGGGTCAGCACGCCGTTGAGCAGCGCACCCACGCCCGGGCGGTGCACTTCAATACCGATGAAGTCGTGCTCTGGCGCAGCCGCAGCCATTTCCAGCAGCGAGTGGCCCATGCCGAAGCCGATTTCCACGGTGCGCGGGGCACTGCGGCCAAACACCTGGTCGTAGTCCACCGGCGCGTCGGCCAAAGGCAGCACGAACAGTGGCGCACCCTGGTCCAGGCCGCGCTGCTGGCCTTCGGTCATGCGCCCGGCGCGCATCACGAAGCTCTTGATGGCGCGGTGTTGGCGCTGCTCGCCCTCACCCTGCACGTCGTCGTTTTCAGGGATCGGGGTATCTTGCGGTTCAGTCATGGTGGCTCTTACTTGATCAGACCATCCAGCGGCGAAGATGCGCTGGCATAGAGTTTTTTCGGCATGCGGCCGGCCAGATAGGCCATGCGCCCGGCGACGATGGCGTGCTTCATGGCACCGGCCATCATGATCGGGTCCTGGGCGTGGGCGATGGCCGAGTTCATCAGTACGGCCTCGCAGCCCAGTTCCATGGCAATGGTGGCATCGGAGGCGGTACCCACGCCGGCATCGACCAGTACCGGCACCTTGGCTTCTTCCAGGATGATCTGCAGGTTGTACGGGTTGCAGATGCCCAGGCCGGTACCAATCAGGCCTGCCAGCGGCATCACGGCGATGCAGCCGATCTCGGCCAGCTGGCGGGCGATGATCGGGTCATCGCTGGTGTACACCATCACGTCGAAACCGTCCTTGACCAGCACTTCGGCGGCCTTGATGGTTTCGATGACGTTGGGGAACAGGGTTTTCTGGTCGGCCAGCACTTCCAGCTTCACCAGGTTGTGGCCGTCCAGCAGCTCACGGGCCAGGCGGCAGGTGCGCACGGCTTCAACCGCGTCGTAGCAACCGGCGGTGTTGGGCAGAATGGTGTAGCGGTCCGGCGGCAGCACGTCCAGCAGGTTCGGCTCGCCAGGGTTCTGGCCGATGTTGGTGCGGCGCACCGCCACGGTGACGATCTCGGCCCCCGAGGCTTCGATGGCCAGGCGGGTTTCTTCCAGGTCGCGGTACTTGCCGGTGCCTACCAGCAGACGCGATTCGAAGGTGCGGCCAGCCAGGATGAAGGGCTTGTCGGTACGCGGATTGCTCATCGTCGTTCCTCTCGGGGGTTGAAGGGGCGGTGGAAGGCGGCGGCAGTCAGCCGCCACCGATGGCGTGCACCACTTCCACCTGGTCGCCTTCGCGCAGGGCAGTGGCTTCGTGCTGGCTGCGCGGCACGATATCCAGGTTCAGTTCCACCGCGACCCGGCGGCCAGTCAATTCCAGGCGGGTCAGCAGCGCCGCGACGGTTTCACCGTCGGGCAATTCAAAGGATTCACCGTTCAACTGAATGTGCATGCAGGCAGCAGCCATCATTTCAAAGGGGCTGGCATTCTAGCCCGTTCGCCGCTGGCGACCAACACAATCACGGCCCATTCGTCTCACGCCTTGCCCAGGTTCCAGGCAGCCATGCCCAGGCAGGCCCAGCCGGCCAGGAACGCCAGGCCGCCGAACGGGGTAATCACGCCGAACACGCGCACGCCGCTGAGGGTGAGCAAATACAGGCTGCCGGAGAACAGCACGATGCCGATGCAGAACATTACCCCGGCGGCATTTACCAGCCGGCTGGGCACCTGCACGCTGAGCACGGCCACGGCCAGCAGCGCCAGGGCGTGTACCAGCTGATAGTTGACCCCGGTATGGAACACCGCCAGGTAATCGCTGCTCAAACGATCCTTGAGGCCATGGGCGGCGAACGCGCCCAGGCCTACCCCGGTGAATCCGAAAAAGGCAGCCAGCATGAGAAATTGTCGCAGCATCCAGGAACTCCGGTTCGATGGCACAGGGTCTGTATAATGGCCCGCTCAATGCGCCCGGCCAAGTCATCCATGCTGAATTCCGTGTTCACCCTGCTGCGTAAAGTGGCGCTCTGGTTCGTCGTCGGCAGCGTCCTGCTGGTGGTGCTGTTTCGCTTCGTGCCGCCGCCTGGGACCATGCTGATGGTGGAACGCAAGGTCGAGTCCTGGACCGACGGCGAGCCCATCGACCTGCAGCGCAGCTGGCGGCCCTACGATGAAATCTCCGATTCGCTGAAAATCGCCGTCATCGCCGGCGAAGATCAGCGTTTCGCCCAGCACTGGGGCTTTGACTTCGACGCCATGCAGGCGGCGTTCCTGCACAACGAGCGCGGCGGCTCCATTCGCGGCGCCAGCACGCTCAGCCAGCAGGTGTCGAAGAACCTGTTCCTGTGGTCGGGCCGCAGCTACTTCCGCAAGGCCCTGGAGGCCTGGTTCACGGCTCTGATCGAAACGTTCTGGCCCAAGCAGCGCATCCTCGAGGTATACCTCAACAGCGTGGAATGGGACGACGGCGTATTCGGCGCCGAGGCTGCGGCGCGCCACCACTTCGGCGTCGGTGCCGGCAGCCTGTCGGCCCAGCAGGCCAGCCTGCTGGCCGCCGTACTACCCAACCCGCGCGTATGGAGCGCCAGCCACCCCAGCACCTACGTCGCCCGCCGCGCTGGCTGGATCCGCACGCAGATGGGGCAGTTGGGAGGCTCGGCCTACCTGACCGACCTCAACCATTCGCGCAGTGCGACGCCTTGGGCGATGTGACCGCGGACGCGGCCTTTGGCGGATGGCCGCCCCGCCGCTGCTACATCCTGTGGGAGCTGGCTTGCCAGCGAGCTTTGGGGCCAAAAAATGCTCGGTGCAACCCCAGCTCCCACAAGACAGTTGCTGCTACAAGACGCGATCTATAGCAGCGGCCGCCAGGCCGCGTCATCTTCACCCACAAAAAAGCCCCGGCACATGGCCGGGGCTTTTTTGTTCAGCGGGTGAATTAGGCTGCTATCGAGACCTTCAGCTTGTTCATCGCGCTCTTTTCGAGCTGGCGGATACGCTCCGCCGACACGTTGTACTTCTCGGCCAGCTCGTGCAGCGTGGCCTTTTCCTCGGCCAGCCAGCGCTGGTAGAGGATGTCACGGCTGCGGTCGTCCAGCACTTCCAGGGCTTCGTGCAGGTTGCTGTTGGAGTTGTCACTCCAGTCAGCATCCTCCAGTTGGCGCGCCGGGTCGTAGCGGTGGTCTTCCAGGTAGTTGGCCGGCGACTGGAAGGCGCTGTCGTCGTCCGCTTCCGCGGCCGGGTCGAAGGCCATGTCATGGCCGGTCAGGCGGCTTTCCATCTCGCGCACTTCACGCGGCTCCACGCCCAGGCTTTCGGCCACGCGGTGGACTTCCTCGTTGTTCAGCCACGCCAGGCGTTTCTTCTGGCTGCGCAGGTTGAAGAACAACTTGCGCTGGGCCTTGGTGGTAGCCACCTTGACGATGCGCCAGTTGCGCAGGATGAACTCGTGGATTTCCGCCTTGATCCAGTGCACGGCAAAGGACACCAGGCGTACGCCCATTTCCGGGTTGAACCGCTTCACGGCCTTCATCAGGCCGACGTTGCCTTCCTGGATAAGGTCGGCCTGTGCCAGGCCGTACCCCGAATAGCTGCGTGCGATGTGCACGACAAAACGCAGGTGGGCGAGCACCATCTGCCGAGCCGCCCCAAGATCCTGCTCATAGTAGAGACTCTCGGCCAGTTCACGCTCCTGCTCCGGCGTCAGCAACGGAATGCTGTTCACCGTGTGCACATAGGCTTCCAGGTTCTGACCCGGGACCAAGGCATACGCAGGTTGCAAAGAAGTGGTCATACGAAAAAACCTCCGACTCACGAATTTGTGCATTAAAGCACAGACGCATAGACCGGGAACCGCTAAACAAGTTCCCTAAAGTTAATTTCACCAAAGGTCAATGCTGGCACACGAATATTTCAAAAAATTACCGAGGAGCGAGCTCACGCAAATGGCGGGCTACCGCAATCCACGCACCGATATACCCCAACAACAAGGCACCAAGCAAGAGCGACAGGCCATCGGACGACGGAACACCGGCCAAGGCAAAATCACTGCCATACAGCCCGGAAAGCCCTACAACCGCGTCATTCAGCCAATCCAGCCCGAAAGCCAGCACGCCCCAGGCGAAAACACCGCCGCCCAAGCCATAAATCGCCCCCATGTAGAGAAACGGCCTACGCACATAGGCGTCGGTGCCGCCCACCAACTTGATGACCTCGATTTCCGTACGGCGGTTCTCGATGTGCAGACGAATGGTATTGCCCACCACCAGCAACAGCGCCGACACCAGCAGCACGGTCAGGCCGAAGACGAAGCGGTCACCCAGCTTGAGGATGGCCGCTAGGCGTTCCACCCACACCAGGTCGAGTTGCGCCTGCTGCACCTTGGGCAAGTCGGCCAACTGCGAACGCAGGGCCTCCAACGCGGCCTTGTCGATTTCCAGCGGGGTCACCACCACCACGCCCGGCAGCGGGTTGTCGGGCAGTTCCTTGAGCGCTTCGCCCAGGCCCGACTGCTGCTGGAACTCGGTGAGGGCCTTGTCCTTGCTGATAAACTCGGCATCGGCCACGCCATTCAGGCCCTTGATCTGGGTGACCAAAGCGTCGCCGTCACGGTTGCTGGCGCTCATGTCCAGGTACAGGGAGATCTGCGCTGCACGCTGCCACGAACCGCCCAGGCGCTCGACGTTCTTGAGCAGCAACGACAGGCCCATGGGCAGGCTGAGGGCCACGGCCATCACCAGGCAGGTGAAGAAACTGCCGATGGGCTGCTTGCCCAGGCGCTTGAGGCTGTCCTTGAGGCTGGCGCGGTGGCTTTCCACCCACGCCTTGAACAACGTGGCAAAGTCCGGGCCGTCGTCTTCCTGTTTCTTCTGTTGCTTCGACGGTGGCGGCTCGGCGGCCTTCGGGGCTACGCGGTCGGTGACCTTGGGGCTGCGGGTGGAAGTCATTCTGCTGCCTCCCCGTCACCGATCAGGCGGCCGCGCTGCAGGGTCAGCATGCGGTGGCGCATGCGCGCAATCAGCGCCAGGTCATGGCTGGCGATCAGCACGCTGGTGCCCAGCCGGTTGATGTCTTCGAATACACCCATGATCTCCGCTGCCAGCCGTGGGTCGAGGTTACCGGTGGGTTCGTCCGCCAGCAGCAGGGCCGGGCGGTGAACGATGGCCCGGGCGATGCCGACGCGCTGTTGCTGGCCGGTGGACAGGTCGCCGGGGTAGAGCTCGCCCTTGTCGGACAGCGACACGCGTTCGAGCGCCGAGTCCACGCGCTTGGCGATCTCGGGCTTGGACAGCCCGAGGATCTGCAGCGGCAGGGCAATGTTGTTGAACACCGTGCGGTCGAACAGCAACTGGTGGTTCTGGAACACCACGCCGATCTGGCGGCGCAGGAACGGGATCTGCGAGTTGCTGATCTGGCCCAGGTCCTGGCCGGCCAGCAGCAGCTTGCCGGAGGTGGGCCGTTCCATCGCCAGCAGCAGGCGCAACAGGGTACTTTTACCGGCACCGGAGTGCCCGGTTACAAACAGAAACTCGCCACGACGCACTCGAAAGCTCAGCTCATGCAAGCCGACGTGTCCGTTCGGATAGCGCTTACCGACCTGTTCGAAACGAATCATGAACGCTCCCGCTCGGCAAACAGTGCCTGGACAAAGGGTTCTGCTTCAAAGGTACGCAAATCGTCGATGCCTTCGCCCACGCCGATGTAGCGGATAGGCAGGCCGAACTGCTTGGCCAGGGCGAAGATCACGCCGCCCTTGGCAGTACCGTCGAGCTTGGTCAGGGCCAGGCCGGTCAGGGCAACCGTGTTGTTGAACTGCTTGGCCTGGTTGATGGCGTTCTGCCCTGTGCCGGCGTCCAGCACCAGCAGCACTTCGTGCGGCGCATCGGCGTCGAGCTTGCCGATCACCCGGCGAACCTTCTTCAGTTCTTCCATCAGGTTGTCTTTGGTGTGCAGGCGGCCGGCGGTGTCGGCGATCAGCACGTCGATGCCACGGGCCTTGGCAGCCTGTACGGCATCGAAGATCACCGAAGCCGAGTCGGCGCCGGTGTGCTGGGCGATGACCGGGATCTTGTTGCGCTCGCCCCACACCTGCAACTGCTCCACGGCAGCGGCACGGAAGGTGTCACCGGCGGCCAGCATGACTTTCTTGCCTTCCAGCTGCAGCTTCTTGGCCAGCTTGCCGATGGTGGTGGTCTTGCCGGCGCCGTTGACGCCCACCACCAGAATCACGAATGGCTTGTTCTGCGACTCGATCTTCAGCGGCTGTTCCACCGGGCGCAGCAGGTCGGTCAGCTCGCCCTGCAGCGACTTGTACAGCGCGTCGCTATCGGCCAGCTGCTTGCGCGCCACTTTCTGGGTCAGGCTCTGGACGATAACCGAGGTAGCCTCGACGCCGACGTCGGCGGTCAGCAGGCGGGTCTCGATCTCTTCCAGCAGGTCGTCGTCGATGACCTTCTTGCCCATGAACAGGCTGGCCATGCCCTCGCCCAGGCTGGCGCTGGTCTTGGCCAGGCCCTGCTTGAGGCGGGCGAAGAAGCCGACCTTGGCGGCTTCGGCCTGGGCGGCAGGCTCGGGAGCTGGCTCCGGGGCAGGCTCAGGCTGGGGTTCGACCGCAGCAACGGGGGCCGGGGCGGCAACCACGGGCTCCGGCGCAGGTGCAGGCGCTACCACCGGGGCGACGAAGGCGACCGGCTCAGGTTGCGGCTCAGGTTGCGGCGCTGGGGCAGGCTCAGGTTCAGGCGTTGGCGCAGGCGCAACCACCACCGGCTCAGGCACCGAAAGCACGACCACTGGCTCGGGCGCGACCACTACCGGCTCAGGCACAACCTCTGGCTCGACAACCGGCACAACCACCGGCGCTTCTGCGACCGGCGCAATAGGCGGCGGCGCGTGGGGTTCCAGGTCCGGGACCAGGGCCACCGGCTCTTCCGGCACCGGCAACTCCAGCACCACGGGTGCAGGCGCGGGCGCGGCCACCGGTTCAGGCTGCGCCACCACGGGCGGCACAGGTGCCAGTACGGGCTCCGGCGCTACCTCGACGATGGTCTCGGGGGCGACGGGTTCAGGGGTTTGGGGCTGCTCGACCGCTTCTTGCGCAGGCTTCTTGCGCAGCCAGCCGAACAGGCCTTTCTTTTCGGGGGACTTTTTGTCGTCGTTGGAACCAAACATGGAAGACGGCTATCTCAAGGTAGCGACGCGCCAGAGCGGCGCCTCAGGAAATTCTAATAACGCAGAACAGACTGTATTTTTCCCGGCTCGTTCATGCGCAACATTTTGTAGAGAGCCCGCAGGCCATTCTCTGCAACCAGGCATGGTCGCCAGGTAACCGGATCAGTATCCTAGCACCTCCTCGCCCGTGGACGCTAAGACCAAGCGGGCAGTCCGACAGGTTAAAAAACGAATGAATGCTCTAGCCCGCCGTGCCGCCGGCCTGCTGCTCAGCTCGGTTTGTCTGCCATTTGCCGCCTTGGCCGCCGATCCCCAACCCACCACCGAGTTCACCCTCGACAACGGCCTGAAGGTCGTGGTGCGCGAAGACCACCGCGCGCCGGTGGTGGTTTCGCAGGTCTGGTACAAGGTCGGCTCCAGCTATGAGACCCCGGGCCAGACCGGCCTGTCCCACGCCCTGGAGCACATGATGTTCAAGGGCAGCGAGAAGCTTGGGCCGGGCGAAGCCTCGCGCGTGCTGCGCGACCTGGGCGCCGAAGAGAACGCCTTCACCAGCGATGACTACACCGCCTTCTACCAGGTGCTGGCCAAGGACCGCCTGCCGGTGTCCATGGAACTGGAAGCCGACCGCATGGCCACCTTGAAGCTGCCGGCCGACGAGTTCAGCCGCGAGATCGAGGTCATCAAGGAAGAGCGGCGCATGCGCACCGACGACAAGCCCAGCGCCAAGGCCTTCGAGCTGTTCAAGGCCATGGCCTACCCGGCCAGTGGCTACCACACGCCGACCATCGGCTGGATGGCCGACCTCGACCGCATGAAAATCGACGAGCTGCGTGCCTGGTACAAGGCCTGGTACGTGCCCAACAACGCCACCCTGGTAGTCGTCGGCGACGTCACCCCCGACCAGGTCAAGGCCCTGGCCCAGCGCTTCTTCGGTTCCATACCCCGGCGCGACACGCCACCCAGCAAGCTTCCGCTGGAGCTGGCCGAACCTGGCGAGCGGCAGCTGACCGTGCACGTCAAGACCGAGCTGCCCAGCGTGGTCTACGGCTTCAACGTGCCGGGCCTGGCCACCGCCGCCAACCCACGCGACGCCCAGGCCCTGCGCCTGATCTCGGCGCTGCTGGACGGCGGCTACAGTGCGCGCCTGTCCACCCAGCTGGAGCGCGGCGAGGAGCTGGTCACCGGCGCTTCCGCCAGCTACAACCCGTTCACCCGCGGCGACAGCCTGTTCATGTTGTCGGCCACGCCCAACACCCAGAAGAAAAAGACCCTGGCCGACGTCGAGAAAGGCTTCTGGCGCCTGCTGGACCAGCTCAAGACCAAGCCGCCCACCGCCGAGGAGCTCGAACGCGTGCGCGCCCAGGTCATCGCCGGGCTGGTGTACGAGCGCGATTCCATCAGCAGCCAGGCCACCACCATCGGCCAGCTGGAAACCGTGGGGCTGTCGTGGAAGCTGATGGACACCGAGCTGGATGACATCAAGAGCGTCACCCCCCAGGACATCCAGAACGCCGCCCGCACCTATTTCACCCAGTCACGCCTGAGCGTCGCCCACGTATTGCCAGAGGAATCGGCGCATGAATAAGCGCAACTCACCCCGCCGTGCCCTGCTGGGCGTGGCGCTGCTGGCCGCGCTGGTCACCGGCCAGGCCGTGGCCGCCGACGCCCCGGCACCGCTGGACAACCTGCAGACCCTGAAGGAACTGGACGGCAAGGCGCCCAGCCACCGCATGATGGACATCCAGACCTGGCGCACCGCCGCAGGCTCGAAGGTAATGTTCGTGGAGGCCCACCAACTGCCCATGTTCGACCTGCGCCTGACGTTTGCCGCCGGCAGCAGCCAGGACCAGAAAACCCCGGGCATCGGCCTGCTGACCAACGCCATGCTCAATGAAGGCGTGGCCGGCAAGAACGTCGAGGCCATCGCCCAAGGCTTCGAAGGCCTGGGTGCGGACTTCGCCAACGGCGCCTACCGCGACATGGCCATCGCCTCGTTGCGCAGCCTCAGCGCCGCCGACAAGCGTGAACCGGCGCTGAAACTGTTCGCCGAAGTGGTCGGCAAGCCCACCTTCCCGACCGACTCCATGGCCCGCATCAAGAACCAGCTGCTGGCCAGCTTCCAATACCAGAAGCAGAGCCCCGGCAAGCTGGCGAGCAACGAACTGTTCAGCCGGCTGTACGGTGACCATCCGTACGCCCACCCCAGCGACGGCGACGCCAAATCCATCAGCGCCATCAACGCCCAACAACTGCGCGCCTTCCACAACCGCGCCTACGCGGCCGGCAATACGGTGATCGCGCTGGTCGGCGACCTGTCCCGGGAGGAAGCGGAAAAAATCGCCGAGCAGGTTTCGTCGGCGCTGCCCAAGGGCCCTGCCTTGGCGCTCATGCCTGAACCGCAGGCGCCCAAGCCAGGCCTGACCCATATCGAGTTCCCGTCCAAGCAGACCACCATGCTGCTGGCCGAGCTGGGCATCGACCGCAACGACCCCGACTACGCAGCGCTGTCGCTGGGCAACCAGATCCTGGGCGGCGGCACCTTCGGCACCCGCCTGATGAGCGAAGTACGGGAAAAACGCGGCCTGACCTACGGCATCTATTCGGGCTTCACCCCGATGCAGGCCCGCGGGCCCTTCTCCATCAGCCTGCAGACCCGCGCCGAACTCAGCGAAGGCACGTTGACCCTGGTGCAGGAAATCCTGCGCGATTACCTGAAAAACGGCCCTACCCAGCAGGAACTGGACGCCGCCAAGCGCGAGCTGGCCGGCAGTTTCCCGCTGTCCACGGCAAGCAATGCAAGCATCGTCGGGCAATTGGGGGCCATTGGCTTCTATAATCTACCCCTGAGCTTCCTGGAAGACTTCATGCAGCAGTCCCAGAACCTGACCACCGACCAGGTCAGGGACGCCATGAACCGCCACCTGGACGCCGACAAGCTGGTGATTGTCACCGCCGGCCCCAGCGTGGCCCAGAAACCGCTGCCACCCCCTACTGACAAACCCCAGGAACAACCCATGGGCGTTCCGGAGCATTAATGGCACATCCCCCTGCAAAACCTTTGAAACATAACGGCCAGGGCCAGCTGCGCATCATTGGCGGCCAATGGCGCAGCCGCAAGCTGAGCTTCCCCGATGGCCCGGGCCTGCGCCCCACGCCTGACCGGGTGCGTGAAACCCTGTTCAACTGGCTGGCCGCGCACGTCAACGGCGCCAAGGTACTGGACCCGTTCTGCGGCAGCGGCGCGCTGTACCTTGAAGCACTGTCGCGCGGCGCCAGCATGGGCCTGGCCCTGGACAGCAACGCCCAGGCCATCGCCAGCCTGCGCAGCAACCTCGACCTGCTCAAGTGCGCCACCGGCCAGTTGCTGCAAAGCGATGCCCTGCGCTACCTGGAAACCCAGGCGGCCAGCCCCTTCGACCTGGTGTTCCTCGACCCGCCGTTCCACCAGAACCTGCTGCCGGCGGCCTGCGCGCTGCTGGAATCGCGTGGCTGGCTGAGCGACAACGCCTGGGTGTACACCGAAAGCGAAACCCCACCCTCCTCGCTAGAACTGCCAGCCAACTGGCGCCTGCACCGCGAGAAGAAGGCCGGCCAGGTCTACTACGCGCTGTGGCAGCGCAGCTGACCTGTACCCCGCTAGCCGCTGCCGCCAGGCAGCGGCTACAGATATGTACCCCCCGCACCCGCACCGCTTGAAAGAACCTGCCCCTCGTTATCCACAGATCACGAGGAGCATTTTCGATGCCTGCAAAATCCCTGCTCTACGCCCTGCCAGTCATCCTGGCCCTGACGACGGGTGCCACCGCCGCCACCCATGACTTCACCCTGGAGAACGGCCTGCGCGTCATCGTCAGCGAAGACCGCCGCGCCCCGACAGCCGCCGTGCGCCTGACTTACCGTATCGGCTCCCACCAGGAATACCCTGGCCTGACTGGCGTCAGCCGAGTGCTGGAAGGCCTGATAGCGAAGGAGAACGCCAGCACCAGCCACGACGCCACTGCCTATTTCCAGACAGTACATAAGGAGCGGCTGGAAGCAGCACTGGAAATTGCCGCGGACATGACGAGCAGACCCGACCTGGGGGACGCAGCCTTCACTGAGGCCATGCACACCGTAAAGGCCGAACACTTCGCGAGCAGTAGCGGCGACCGCGAAGGCCAGGCCCGGGCCGCGTTCGATGCGCTGATGTTTCCCACCAGCGGTTACCGCACCCCGCCTGTCGGCAGCCTGGCCGACCTTGAACGCATGACCCTCGACGACATCAAGCAATGGCACGCCAGCTGGTATGCACCCAACAACGCGGTGCTGGTGATCGTCGGCGACGTACAGCTGAACCAGGTCAAGGCACTGGTGAAGCGCCATTTCGGCCCATTGCAACGCCGCGCCCTGCCTGTATCGCGCATACCCCTGGAAACCGAGACGCCCGGCGAGCGGACCCTGTCGCTGGGGTTCACCGAGGTAACGCCCCGGCTTTACCTGGCGTTCAACTGGCCCAGCTATGCCATCTCTGCCGACCACCAGCAGGTCGCCGCGTTGCGCCTGCTGCCCTACCTGCTGGCAAGCCGGCTGATCCACGACGAGCAGGTGCTGGTTAGCCCTGCCAGTGAATACCTGCCGTTCCGCCGTGGCGCCAGCTACTTCATGATCACCTCGCACCTGGCCGGCAATACAACCCACGCAATGGCCCTGGAGAAGATCTGGCAGCAGCTGGATCTACTGAAGACCAGGCTGCCAACCGTCGATGAACTGGACGAGGCACGTGATCACCTGCAAGCCCGCCGTAGCTGTGACGGCGACGCACAGCAGGCGCGGGCCGCCGAGCTGAGCGAGCTGGCCGTGGCAGAGTTGCCCCTGGACCTGCACCGGCGCGAGCGCGAGGCGCTGGCGCGAATCACCCCGGAAGAAGTTCGCAGCGCCGCCAGCCTTTGGCTGGCCCGCGAACGCGCAGGCGTGGCCTATCTGCACAACCTGGGAGCGCCTCATGAATAAAGCGCCCTTGTCATTAGCCACCGTGGTACTGGGTGTGAGCTTGGCCACTGGCCACGCGCTGGGCACCAGCACCCAGGTTGGCAAACTCACTTCACGCCCCATCACCGGCGTACCATTGGCGACGCTGCACCTTCAGCAATGGCAGGGCCTGGCCGAGCCGACCCTTGCCGGTGCTGCCCGGCCAATAAATAGGTCGATACAGGCGGCGGCGATTGTGGCAACTTAGCGGGGTTACTGGAGGAAGAAACACCCGTGCACACGTCTACCGCGCAGGTTGCTGCGCTTTTCCACCCCGCCACGGGGTTGGGCAACCCTCATTTGCAAACCCTCTGGGGCCCGGTGTTGCGCCGTCAGGCCCCCTTGCAGCGCGAACGCCAGCGGTTGTGGCTGGCCGATGGCGACTTCATGGACCTGGACTGGCATGGCCCGCACACCGCCGACAGCCCGCTGGTGCTGGTGTTGCACGGCCTCACCGGCTCGTCGAACTCGCCTTACGTGGTAGGCCTGCAACGTGCGCTGGCAGCCCAGGGCTGGGCCAGCGTGGCGCTGAACTGGCGCGGCTGCTCGGGTGAACCCAACCTGCTGGCGCGCAGTTACCACTCGGGCAGCAGCGAGGACCTGGCCGAGGTCATCGCCCACCTGCGCAGCCGCCGGCCCATGGCGCCGCTGTTCGCCGCCGGCTATTCGCTGGGCGCCAACATCCTGCTCAAGCACCTGGGCGAGGTGGGCAGCGCCAGCCAGTTGCAGGGCGCGGTAGCCGTGTCGGTGCCATTCCGCCTGGACCAATGCGCCGACCGCATCGCCATGGGCTTCTCCAAGGTGTACCAGGCGCACTTCATGCGCGAGATGCTCGCCTACGTGAAGGACAAGCAGCGGCGTTTCCTGCACGAGGGCAAGCACGACGGCCTGACTACCCTGAGCAACCTCGGCCCACTGAAAAACCTGCGCACCTTCTGGGACTTCGACGGCAAGGTCACCGCGCCGCTCAACGGTTTCACCGATGCCCATGACTATTACCGGCGCTCGTCCAGCGGCTACTTCCTGGCGGACATTGCCACGCCGACGCTGATTATCCAGGCCGCCGATGATCCGTTCGTGTTCCGCCACAGCCTGCCCCAGGCCAATGAACTGTCGCCCAGCATCACCTTCGAGTTGCACGACCACGGTGGCCATGTGGGCTTTGTCGAAGGTAGCCTGCGCAAACCGCGTTACTACCTGGAACGGCGCATCCCGCAGTGGCTGACGGCGCTGGCATGAGCCAGGAATCGATCCACTTCTGGCAGGCGCCACCGCTGGCGGGGGTGGAACTGCTGTCTGCGCGCTACGTGGAGCAGCGCTTCGTGCCCCATGTGCACGATGGCTTCGTCATCGGCATGATCGTCAGCGGCGCCCAGCGCTACCGCTACCGGGGCGCGGACCACCTGGCGCCCAGCGGCACCCTGGTGCTGATCAACCCCGACGAGGTGCACACCGGCAGCAAGGGCCACGAGCAAGGCTGGCTGTACCGGGCGTTTTACCCACAGAACGCGCGCCTGGAAAGCCTGCTGCAGGAGTTGGACATTGTCAGCAGCGCCACGCCAGCGTTCGGCGAAACCCTCTACCGCGACCCGGACCTGGTCAGCGGCTTTTACCGCCTGCATCAACTGCTGGAAGGGAACGGCCAGGCGCTGGAACAGCAGACCTTGTGGCGAGAGATGGTGCTGGCGTTGTTCGCCCGCCACGCCAAGGTGCGCTTGCCCACCAGGGTCGGGCGCGAGCCCCAGGCCATCGCCCGGGCCAAGGACCTGTTGCTGATGCAGTTGGCCGACCCGCCTTCACTGGAAACATTGGCGGCCGCCGTACACCTGTCACCTTTCCATTTCGCCCGCTGCTTCCGCAAGGCCACGGGCCTGCCACCGCACGCCTGGCTGATGCAGCAACGCATCGCCCGCGCCCGCGCGCTGCTGCGCGAGGGCTGCCTGCCGCTGGCGGTGGCTACGCAGCTGGGGTTTGCCGACCAGAGCCACCTGAGCCGGCAATTCAAGAAGGTGTATGGCGTGGGGCCACGGGCCTACCGCGACGCCGGCTCTCAGTCGCCCTTGGCCAGCGGCCGCTGAGCGTCGGTGATCCACTCGCTCCAGGAGCCGGCGTACAACGGCGCCAGCGGGTAACCGGCCAGGCATAGGGCGAACAGGTTGTGGCACGCAGTCACGCCCGAGCCACAGTACGCCACCAGCGACTCCACCGGGCGCCCACCCAGCTTCTCGGCGAAGCGCTGCTTGAGGGTATCGGCCGGCAGGAAGCGGCCATCGGCGCCCAGGTTGTCGGTAAACGCCGCGCACTGCGCACCGGGAATGTGCCCGGCCACCGGGTCGATGGGCTCCACTTCGCCACGAAAACGCGGCAACGCGCGAGCATCGAGCAGCGTTAGCTGGGGCTCGCCCAAGCGCTCCTGCAATTGCCGCGCGGTTACCACCAACTGTGCATCGGGCTTGCCATGCAGGTGCCCCGGCGCATTCTGCGGCGCGTCCAGGCTCAGCGGCAGGCCTGCGGCATGCCAGGCTTTCAGGCCACCGTCCAGGATCGCCACGCCACTGCGCTTGCCCAGCCAGGCCAGCAACCACCAGGCCCGCGCGGCGAAAGCGCCGGGGCCATCGTCATACAGCACCACGTCGCTGTCGGCGTTGATGCCCCAGTGTTGCAGGCGCTCCAGCAGGCGGCCCGGCTCTGGCAACGGGTGGCGCCCGGTGACGCCCTTGACCACACGGCCGCTGAGGTCACGTTCAAGGTCGGCGAAGTGCGCCCCGGCAATGTGCCCCTCGGCGTAGCTACGCTGGCCGTAGTCCGGGTCTTCCAGTGCAAAACGACAGTCCAGCACCACCAGCCCCGGTTGCTCGAGGCGAGCAGCGAGTTGCTGGGGGGTGATCAATTGCGCAATGGGCATGGCAGCCTCCCTGGGATATGAACAGTTAACGGTTAGTCCGACGGTTCCAGCGCCTGGTTCAGCGACACGTGGAACTCCTGGAACAGGCTGTCGACCGCCTCGCGATAATCGGCGGTGACGTAGCCCCATTCCAGCATCAACACTTGATAGACGCCGCGCTTGATCGCCTCTTCACTGAGCCGCGAGGAGTTTTCCCGCGTGGTGCAGAGAAACCGCACCCAGGAGCTGAGGATGATCCAGGCATTGAGGGTTACCACCTCGATCTGCGTGGCGTTCATGGCGAGGATGCCGGCGTCGACGAAGCCCTTGTAGATCAGCTGGGCCTGCACCATGCAGCGCTGCGAGAAGCGCCGGTAGCGCTCGGCAAGGTCGGCGTCGCTGTCCAGCAGGTGTTCCAGGTCGCGGTGCAGGAAACGGTAGTTCCACATGGCCGACAGCACGGCGCGCAGGTAGTAGCGCTTGTCTTCCACCGTGGGCAGGCGCCCGGCCGGCGGGCGCAGGAAACCGTCCACCAGCGCCTGGTACTGGTCGAACAGCTGGGCGATGATTTCCTGCTTGTTGGCGAAGTGGTAGTACAGGTTGCCAGGCGAGATTTCCATGTGCGCGGCAATGTGGTTGGTACTGACACTGCGCTCGCCCTGCTGGTTGAACAGCTCCAGGCTGTGCTGGACGATGCGGTCACGGGTCTTGGGGCGCGCAGCCATGTGCGATTCCTGGCCATGGTCTTGAATGAATGATCACAGTGTACACGTAGCGCCGATGGTCCAGTGTGGGAGCTGGCTTGCCAGCGAGCTTTTGGGTCTCAGCAGCCGCGTCGTTCACCCACCAAATGTCCAGGCACCAATCGCACGATTAGAGTATAAGCTCTACAAAGTATAATAATTAATCAGAGAGCCCACGCCATGTCCGCTCAACTGCAAGCCTCCCCAGACGCCCTGGCCCTGCTGGAGCCGCTATTCCAGGCCCAGCGCCAGGCCTTCGCCGGCAACCCCATGCCCCCCGCCGACCAACGCCGCCAATGGCTGAAGAGCCTGCGCGCAGTGCTGGTGGCGGAGCAGCAGGCGCTGATCGAGGCGCTGCGCCAGGACTTCGGCAACCGCAGCGCCGACGAAACCCTGCTGGCCGAGCTGATGCCCAGCCTGCAAGGCATCCACTATGCCAGCCGCCACCTGAAGCGCTGGATGAAAGCCTCGCGGCGCAAGGTGGGCGTGGCGTTCCAACCGGCCTCGGCCAAAGTGGTGTACCAACCGCTGGGCGTGGTAGGTGTGATTGTGCCGTGGAATTACCCGCTGTTTCTCGCCATGGGCCCGCTGGTAGGCGCACTGTCGGCCGGCAACCGGGTCATGCTCAAGCTCAGCGAAGCCACGCCAGCCACCGGCCTGCTGCTCAAGCGCCTGCTGGAAAGGGTGTTTCCCAGCGACCTTGTGTGCGTGGTGTTGGGCGAGGCAGACGTGGGCATCGCCTTCTCGCGCCTGCCCTTCGACCACCTGTTGTTCACCGGTGCCACCAGCGTCGGCCGCCAGGTGATGCGCGCCGCCGCCGACAACCTCACGCCGGTGACCCTGGAGCTGGGCGGCAAATCGCCAGCCATTGTCAGCCACGACGTGCCGTTGAAAGACGCTGCCGAGCGCATCGCCTTCGGCAAGACCCTCAACGCCGGGCAGACCTGCGTGGCCCCCGACTACGTGCTGGTGCCCGCCGCGCGCCTGGATGCTTTCGTGGACGCCTACCGCCAGGCCGTGCTGGGCTTTTATCCACAGGTGCAGGGCAACCCGGACTACACCAGCATCATCAACGAGCGGCAGCTGGCGCGGCTCAACCATTACCTGGACGACGCCCGCCGCAAGGGTGCGCGCATCATCGACCTTTACCCACCGGCCGAGGACGGCGGGCGCTGCCTGGCGCCGCAGGTACTGGTGAACGTCAACGACAGCATGACCGTGATGCAGGACGAAATCTTCGGCCCGTTGCTGCCCATCGTGCCCTACGGCGAGCTGGATGAAGCGCTCGCCTACGTCAACGCCCGACCCCGGCCACTGGCCCTGTACTACTTCGGCTACGACAAGGGCGAACAGCAGCGCGTGCTTGAACACACCCATTCGGGGGGCGCCTGCCTGAATGACACCCTGCTGCACGTGGCTCAGGACGACATGCCGTTCGGCGGCATCGGCCCCTCCGGCATGGGCCACTACCACGGCCACGAGGGTTTCCTCACCTTCAGCAAGGCCAAGGGTGTGCTGGTGAAGCAGCGCTTCAATGCCGCCCGGGTGATCTACCCGCCGTACGGCAAGGCTCTGCAGAAACTGGTGTACAAGCTGTTCATCCGCTGAGGGCGCCACCATGCACACCCTCGACCGCCGCGCCGTACTCAAGCTGGGGCTGGGCGCCAGCGCCTTGCTTGCCGTGGCCGGCCTGGGCGCCAGCCTCGGCGGCTGCAGCAAGGCTGCGCCGGCCAACGGCTTCGCAGTATTGCGCGACAACGACCTGCCCTTCCTGCACGCGCTTATCCCGGTGCTGCTGGCCGGCAGCACCAGCGCCATGCCGGCCGCCGTGGAACAGACGCTGCAAGGCCTGGACAGCAGCCTCGGCCACCTGTCGCCGCCCATGCTCAAGCTCACGCAACAACTGTTCGACGTACTCACCCTGCCCGTCACCCGCGGGCCGCTGACGGGGGTATGGGGCAGTTGGCAGCAGGCCAGCCCCCAGCAGATCGAAGCCTTCCTGCACCGCTGGCAGGGCAGCAGCCTGAACCTGCTGCGCCAGGGCCATGCGTCACTGCTGCAACTGGTGATGATGGCCTGGTACGGCCGCCCGCAAGCCTGGGCCCACTGCAGCTACCCGGGCCCGCCCACTGTTTGACCACAACAATAAGAGAGCCTTTGATGCCCGTACCCGATCTGTTCCGCGACGGCATGGCCCGCGGCTGGAAAACCCGTGATGGTTCGCGCCTGGAGCAGGACCTGACCCTGGACGCCGACGTGGTCATCATCGGCAGCGGCGCCGGTGGCGGCACCGCTGCCGAAATTCTCAGTGCGGCCGGGCTCAAGGTGTTGATCGTCGAGGAAGGCCCGCTGAAGACCAGCAGCGACTTCAAGATGATCGAGCCCCAGGCCTACGCCAGCCTGTACCAGGAAGGCATCGGCCGCATGAGCAAGGACGGCGCCATCACCATCCTGCAGGGCCGCGCGGTGGGCGGCACTACCCTGGTGAACTGGACGTCCAGCTTCCGCACGCCGCCGCAGACCCTGGAGCACTGGGCGCGTGAGCACCAGGTCAAGGGCCACAGTGCCGACGACATGGCGCCGTGGTTCGAACGCATGGAACAACGCCTGGGCGTGGCTCCCTGGTTGATGCCACCCAACGCCAACAATGAGGTCATCAGCCGCGGCTGCGAGGCCCTGGGCTATAGCTGGAAGGTCATCCCGCGCAACGTGCGCGGCTGCTGGAACCTGGGCTACTGCGGCATGGGCTGCCCCACCAATGCCAAGCAGTCGATGCTGGTAACGACCATTCCCGCCGCGCTGGACAAGGGCGCCGAGCTGCTCTACCTCACCCGCGCCCAGCGCCTGCTGATCGACGGCACGCGGGTGACCGGCCTGCAATGCGTGGCCATGGACGAGCGCTGCGTGGCGCCCACCGGCAAGACCATCACCCTCAAGGCCCGCCACTACCTGCTGGCGGGCGGCGGCATCAACAGCCCGGCGCTGCTGTTGCGCTCCAAGGCGCCAGACCCTCACGACCGGCTGGGCAAGCGCACCTTCCTGCACCTGGTGAATTTTTCCGCCGGGCTGTTCGAACAGGTAATCAACCCCTTTTATGGCGCGCCGCAGTCGATCTATTCCGACCATTTCCAGTGGCTGCACGGCACCACCGGGCCCATGGCCTACAAGCTCGAAGTGCCGCCGCTGCAACCGGCCCTGGCCAGCACCCTGCTGGGCGGCTTTGGCCAGGAAAGCGCCGAGCGCATGGCGCAACTGCCCCACACGCACATGATGCTGGCACTGCTGCGCGACGGTTTTCACCCCGATAGCCAGGGCGGCAGCGTGGAGCTACGCGACGATGGCTCGCCGGTGCTCGACTACCACGTTTCCGATTACGCCTGGGACGGCGTGCGCCGGGCCTTCCTGAGCATGGCCGAGATCCAGTTTGCCGCCGGCGCGCGAAGCGTGCTGCCGCTGCACAACGACGCCCGGCCAGCGAAAAGCCTCGACGAAGCCCGGCAGCTGATCGCCAGCCTGCCGCTGGAGCTGTTCCGCACGCGCCTGGGCAGCGCTCACGTCATGGGCGGCTGCGCCATGGGCGAAGACCCCACCCGCGCGGTCACCGACAGCCTGGGGCGGCACCACCAGCTGGAAAACCTGTCCATCCACGACGGCTCGCTGTTCCCCACCAGCATCGGCGCCAACCCGCAGCTGTCGGTGTACGGCCTGAGCGCGCAGTTGAGCAGCCTGCTGGCCCAGCGCCTGAGGCCATGACGCGGCCTGCGGCCGCTGCTACAGAAACCGCGTTGCAAACGACGCAATCGGCGGGATGCGCGCGCCCCCGTAGCAGCTGCCGCAGGCGGCGTCCCGCCCCACCGCCACAGCGCCCGCGGCCGCCGACATGGACAGATTTCCAGCTAGCAATCAGTGAACGCCAAACCTGTCTATAGTCCGATATACCCTGCACGCCGACTTGGCCGGCCGGGAATGCTGCGATACCATCCCAGTCCCCAACGGATTCCCGCCAGGACGACGCGATGAACCGAGTGTTGTACCCAGGTACCTTCGACCCCATCACCAAGGGTCACGGCGATCTGGTCGAACGCGCCTCGCGCCTGTTCGACCACGTGGTCATTGCCGTGGCTGCGAGCCCCAAGAAAAACCCGCTGTTCCCCCTGGAACAACGGGTGGAACTGGCGCGCGAGGTCACCAAGCATCTGCCCAACGTCGAGGTGGTCGGCTTCTCCACCCTGCTGGCGCACTTCGCCAAGGAGCAGGGCGCCAACGTATTCCTGCGCGGCCTGCGTGCCGTGTCGGACTTCGAATACGAGTTCCAGCTGGCCAACATGAACCGCCAGCTGGCCCCGGAGGTGGAAAGCCTGTTCCTGACCCCGTCCGAGCGTTATTCGTTCATTTCCTCGACCCTGGTCCGGGAAATAGCGGCACTGGGTGGCGATATCACCAAGTTCGTGCACCCGGCCGTGGCCGAGGCACTGACCCTGCGCTTCAAGAAGTAGCCAGCACCGGCCGTCCTGCATAAGCGTGCACTGCGCGCGCTTATGCGGCACAATTGCGCACAATTAGTGTTCATATGCCCGGGCCAAGGCCCCGGCCGGAGTACCCATGTCCCTGATCATCACCGACGATTGCATCAATTGCGACGTCTGCGAACCCGAGTGCCCGAACGCCGCGATTTCCCAAGGCGAAGAGATCTACGTGATCGACCCTAACCTGTGCACCCAGTGCGTCGGCCACTACGACGAACCGCAGTGCCAGCAGGTGTGCCCAGTGGACTGCATCCCCCTGGATGAAGCCCACCCGGAAACCGAAGAGCAGTTGATGGAGAAATACCGCAAGATCACCGGCAAAGCCTGATCTTGCCGCTCAAGGAGGAGTAGCCCATGCCGAACACCCGCTCCCTGCTGTTCGGCGCGCTGCTGCTGTGCTGCTCCGCCCTGGCCCACGCCCAGCCGCTGCCGGCTGCGGCGGCCATCGCCAGCCCGCACCCGCAGGCCACCGCCGCCGCGCAGAAAATCCTCGCCCAGGGCGGCAACGCCTTTGACGCCGCCATTGCCGTCAGCGCTGCGCTGGCGGTAGTGGAGCCCTATGCGTCCGGGCTGGGCGGTGGCGGCTATTTCCTGCTGCGCCAGGCCGGCGCCCCGGCCACCTACCGTTTCCTCGACGCCCGGGAGAAGGCACCGCTGGCGGCCCGCGCCGACATGTACCTGCGCGACGGCAAGCAGCAGCCAGGGCTGTCCACCACCGGCGCGCTGGCCAGCGGCATTCCCGGCCTGCCGGCAGCGCTGGTGGAACTGGCTGCGCATTACGGCAAGTTGCCGCTGAAAGACTCGCTGGCGCCGGCCATTCGCCTGGCCAACAAGGGCTTTGCCGTGGACCGCGTATACCGCGCCTGGGCCACCGCGCGCCTGGCCGCCATGCGCGACGACGCGGAAACTGCGCGCCTGTTCCTGCGCGACGGCGAGGTACCGGCCATCGGTGAAGTGCTGCGCCAGCCTGAACTGGCTCAGACCCTCACCCGCCTGGCCGAACAGGGCCGCGACGGCTATTACGCCGGGCCCACGGCCCAGGCGCTGGTCAAGGCCGTGCAGGCCGGTGGTGGCATCTGGACCCTGAAGGACCTGGCCGACTACCAGGTGGCCAGCCGCGCCCCCCTGCGCTTTGCCCTGGCCGACCAGCGTGAGCTGATCAGCGCCCCGCCGCCCTCGGCCGGCGGCATCGCCCTGGCCCAGTCGCTGGCCATTTTGCAGCAGGTGCCATGGCGCCAGGCCGAGCCGGTGCAGCGCGTGCATTACGTGGTGGAAGCCCTGCGCCGCGCCTATCGCGACCGCAGCCAGCTGGGCGACCCGGATTTCATCAACAACCCGACCCAGGCGCTCCTGGCTCCCGCCTACCTGAAAAGCCTGGCCGCCAGCATCGACCCGCAGCAAGCCACGCCCAGTACCGAGCTGCCGCCCGCCCCGGCCTGGCGTGAGGGCGAGCACACTACCCATTTCGCCGTGCTCGACAACCAGGGCAACGCCGTGGCCGCCACGCTGTCGGTAAACCTGCCATTCGGCGCGGCCTTTACCGCTGCCGGTACCGGCGTGGTGCTCAACGACGAGATGGACGACTTCGCCGCCGACCCCCACGGCAGCAACGCCTACGGGCTGGCCGGCAGCCAGGCCAACGCCGTGGCACCTGGCAAGCGCCCGCTGTCGAGCATGAGCCCCAGCTTCATCGAAAGCCCCGACGGCTTCGCCGCCTTCGGCACGCCGGGCGGCAGCCGTATTCCGAGCATGGTGCTGCTGTCGATGCTGCAGTACCTGGATGGCCAGCCGGTGCCCACCTGGCCGGCGGTACCGCGCTACCATCACCAGTACCTGCCTGACGTGGTGGAGTACGAGCCGGGCGCCTTCACCGAGGCTCAACTGGCCGACCTGCAGGGCCGTGGCTACAGCCTCAAGCAGACCAGCCGCGCCTACGGCAACCAGCAGGTGCTGCTGTGGCACAAGAATGACGGCAAAGTGGAAGCTGCCAGCGACCCGCGTGGCGTGGGTGTTTCCGAGGTTATGCCGGCCAACCCGTGACCGGCGTGGCGGTTACTGGCGCTTGCCGTAGCCGTCGCCGGTGCAACCCAGGCAACGCACGAAGGCCGCCTTGCCCGGGGCGACCACCAGCGCCTTGCCGGCGTCCTTGACGTTGCCGCCCAAGGCAGTGAACGGCAGCGACACCACGAACACCGCTGCGCCGACGGCCGTGGCGGCAATCAGCAACGGCCGGGCGATAATCAGGTCGGCGATCATGGAAAAGGCAGGCGGGCTCTGCACCTGGTACACCGGGTCGCCGCTGCCGCTGCTTTCCTGCATTTCGTCGGCCAGGCTGGGCAAGGCCTGCAGGCCCAGGCACAGCATCAGTACGAGGGACAGGGAGCGGAAGCAATTCATGGCACAGTCCTTTTGCGGGGCGTTTGCGGCTACTTGATTCTTCACTATATCAGCGTCTGCCGGGTTGTCAGGCCCGGCGCGTAACCGCTTACTTCTGGCAGCGCGGGCAGTACACGCTGGCGCGCTGGCCCAGCTTCACCTCGCGCAGGGTGCTGCCGCACACCTTGCACATTTCGCCGCCGCGCCCGTAGGCAAACAGCTCCTGCTGGAAGTAGCCCGGCTGGCCGTCACCACCGATGAAATCACGCAAGGTGGTGCCGCCACGCTCGATAGCGTGGGCCAGGATGCGCTTGATCTCGATGGCCAGCTTCAAGTACCGCGCCCGGGAAATACCGCCGGCCTCACGCCGTGGGTCGATGCCGGCGGCGAACAGCGCCTCGGTGGCGTAGATGTTGCCCACCCCCACCACCACGGCGTTGTCCATGATGAACGGTTTCACCGCCATGCTCTTGCCCCGCGATAGCTGGAACAGCCGCTCACCGTCGAACAGCGCGGTCAGCGGCTCCGGCCCCAGGCGCACCAGCAATTCGTGGTTGAGCGGGTCGAGGCTCCAGAGCATGGCGCCGAAACGCCGCGGGTCGGTGTAGCGCAGGGCCAGGCCCGACTCCAGTTCGATGTCGACGTGCTCGTGCTTCAGCGCCGGCAGGCCCACCTCCACCAACCGCAGGTTGCCGGACATGCCCAGGTGGCTAATCAGCGTGCCCACCTCGGCGTTGATCAGCAGGTATTTGGCCCGCCGTTCCACGCCGATGATCTTCTGCCCCGAAAGGCGCACATCCAGGTCTTCGGGGATCGGCCAGCGCAGGCGCCGGTCGCGCACGATCACGCGGCTCACGCGCTGCCCCTCAAGGTGGGGCGCGATGCCCCGGCGGGTCGTTTCGACTTCAGGCAATTCAGGCATGGAAGGCTCGTTGCAGAGCGGCGGGTAGCGTCAGCGCGCGCCCAGCTCGCGGATGGATTCCTTCAGGTTCTCGAAGTCGTAGTCCGACAGCCCTACGTAGTCGAGCACCAGATGGCTGATGGTATTCCACTCGTGGTCTTCGTTCTGGTTGCCCAGCACGCGGTACGACGAGCAGATATGTTCGGCCATCTTCAGGATCGCCAGCAGGTTTTTCAACTGGCTGTTCTGGTTCGAGTCATCGCTGAAGATCGCCAGGGCATTGTGATGGTTGGCGATGGCGTTGCCCAGGTGCTCGGGCAGGCGCCAGGACTTGGCGGTGTAGTAGCCCACCACCGAGTGGTTGGTGTTGTACGCCTGGTTTTCGGTGTCCACCACGCGCAGTTCGGGGCCGGCGTTGGCGTAGGCGCGCTCCAGGGTGCTCATGTAGTCGGGGAAACGCTTGAGCATCAGCGGAATGCCGCAGTCGTGGAACAGGCCCAGGGCGTAGGCCTCGTCCACCGCCTGGGAGCCGATGCGCTTGGCCAGCGTCAGGCAGGTCATGGCCACGTCCTGGGCGGTGTCCCAGAAACGGTTGAGGGTGACGATGGTTTCGTCGCTCATCTCGCCCTTGATCGACTGGGCGTTGATCAGGTTGATGATGGAGCGGCTGCCCAGCAGGTTCACCGCGCGCTGGATGGAGGCGATCTTGTTCGACAGCCCGTAGTACGGCGAGTTGACGATCTTCAGCAGCGCCCCCGACAGGCCCGGGTCCTGCGCTATCAGACGAGCGATCACTTCCAGGTCCGGGTCGGGCATGTACTGCTCCATCTGCAGGTCTACCATGATCTGCGGTTGAGGCGGCACACTGATCCCCTGCAAGGCCTGCTGGATCTGTTCTTCTGAAAGCTCTTGGGACATAAGTACACACTCTGGACTGAGGTGCGATTTTAACCCTTGCGAGGGGCGCCGGCACAACCGCTAGCGATATGATTCATGACAAGTGGCCACTACCTTTCACGTATCGAAACCGATACCCCGTGAAAATCACTGTCCTTGTGGGAGCTGGCTTGCCAGCGAGCTTTTCGGACCTCAACAGCTCGCTGGCAAGCCCGCTCCCACAGAGCGACGCAGAAGCTATTCGTCAAGCCGGCAAGCCTGCCATTTGCGTTCACGCTATACTCCCGCTCTTTTTTCCCCGGAGCGACTTCATGTCCCTGCCCAGCCTTCGCCTCAAAGCCAATGCCGACCGCCGCCTGCGCGCCGGTCACCTGTGGGTCTACAGCAACGAGATCGACGTAGCCGCCACGCCCCTGCATGGTTTCAAGGCCGGCGACCAGGCCGTGCTCGAAGCCGCCGGTGGCAAGCCGCTGGGCATCGTCGCCATGAGCCCCAACAACCTGATCTGCGCCCGCCTGCTGTCGCGCGACGCCAAGCTGCCGCTGGACAAGTCGCTGCTGGTGCACCGCCTGAACGTCTGCCTGTCGCTGCGCGAGCGCCTGTTCGACAAGCCGTTCTACCGCCTGGTGTACGGCGATTCCGACCTGCTGCCGGGCCTGGTTGTCGACCGTTTCGGCGACATTCTGGTGGTACAGCTGGCCTCGGCCACCATGGAACAGCACAAGGCCGACGTCATGGCCGCGCTGATCCAGGTCATCAAGCCAAGCGGCATCCTGTTCAAGAACGACTCGGCAGCCCGTGACGCCGAAGGCCTGGAACGCTACGTGGAAACCGCCTTCGGCGTGGTGCCGGAGTGGGTCGACCTGGAAGAAAACGGCGTGAAATTCCAGGCACCGGTCATGGAAGGCCAGAAAACCGGCTGGTTCTACGACCACCGCATGAACCGCGCCCGCCTGGCCCCGTACGTCAAGGGCAAACGCGTGCTCGACCTGTTCAGCTACATCGGTGGCTGGGGCGTGCAGGCTGGTGCCTTCGGCGCCAGCGAAGTGTTCTGCGTCGACGCTTCGGGCTTTGCCCTGGACGGCGTTGAGCGCAACGCCGCCCTCAACGGTTTCGCCGAGAAGGTCACCTGCGTTGAGGGCGACGTGTTCGAAGCCCTGAAGCAACTGAAGGCCTCCGAGGAGCGCTTCGACGTGATCGTTGCCGACCCGCCCGCCTTCATCAAGCGCAAGAAAGACCTGAAGAACGGCGAAGGCGCCTACCGCCGCCTGAACGAACAGGCCATGCGCCTGCTCAGCAAGGACGGCATCCTGGTCAGCGCCTCGTGCTCCATGCACCTGCCTGAAGACGACCTGCAGAACATCCTGCTGACCAGCGCCCGCCACCTGGACCGCAACATCCAGCTGCTGGAACGCGGCGGCCAGGGCCCGGACCACCCGGTACACCCGGCTATTCCGGAAACCCGCTACATCAAGAGCATCACTTGCCGGTTGCTGCCGAATAGCTGATGCCTGCTCAGCAATGAGAAACGCCGCGTAGCCGCTGCCGTAGGCTGCGCTGGCCCTAGTGCTCACTGGAGATTTTCAGCGAGGCACAGGGCCAGCGCAGCCTGCGGCAGCGCTACGATTATTCCTACAAAAACTTGGGAAATTTCGTGATCTTGCCGCTATTGACCACGAATTAGATACGAGTAGCCTTCGCTTTCAAAAAGGCCTAGCTCATGTCTGCCCTATCCAAACAGTCCGTGATGGCCCTTATTCTGGCCATGGTGCTGCTCGCCGTATTCCCCCTCGACGTTGTCCTGCCCTCCTTCCCCGCGCTGTCCAGCCACTTCGCCACCCCTACCCGCGACATTGCGCTGAGCATCAGTGTGTTTGCGCTGGGAGTCGCGCTGTCGCAATTCTTTGTCGGCCCACTGTCAGACCGGGTTGGGCGCAAGGGGCTGCTGGTGCTGGGGTTGGGCATTTCGATCATCGGCTCCATTGGCTGCGCGAACGCTGACACCTTCACCACCTTCATCGTGTTCCGCACGGTACAAGCCATCGGCTGCGGCTGCTTCGTGCTGCTCAACGCGCTGGTGCAGGACCTGTTCGAAGGCCGCGAACGCGAACGCGCCCGCATTCTGGTCGCCACTGCCAGCGGCGTACTGATCTCGCTATCGCCATTGGCCGGCGCGCTGTTGCAGCACCTGTTCGGCTGGCAAGCCAGTTTTCATGTGTTCACATTGATTGCCCTGGGGGTGTTGGTGCAGGCCATGCGCGTCCTGCCGCCTGCGCGTGGGGCCGTGCGCAAAAGCCAGACCCTGGTGGCCGCCTACAGCGAATTGTTCCTGAACCGTGCATTCATGGGCTTCTCACTGATTGCCGCCATTGCATTCACCTGCCACTTCGCCTTCATTGCCATCTCGCCGCTGATCTTCCTCGACTACTTCCAACTGTCGCAGCTTGAATTCGGCCTGACCCTGCTGGGCTACGGCGCGGCCTATGTGCTGGGCGGCCTGTTGGCCAGCCGCATGAGCCGCAGCGTCAGCCACCGCCATCAGCTGTACACCGGCTTACTGCTGATTGGCGCCGCGGGCCTGGCCATGCTGGTACTGGGCCTGGCCACCGAACGCAGCGTGGCGACCGTGCTGTTGCCGATGATGATCTGCACCGCCGGCACCACCATCGCCCGCCCGGCTGCCACCTCCCGCGCCATGGAGCTGGTACCGGCAAGCGCGGGGGCATCGGCGTCGGTGTTGAACACGCTGCTGTTGGTGGCAGGGGGTTTAGGCAGCGCGGCGATCAGCCTGGTGGCGGCCGATTTTGAAGTCATCCTGGGAGTAGTGTTTTTTGGGCTTTGCGTGGTAGGGCTTGTAGCGACTCATAGCCTGTTCAAGCCAGCATCCATTTGATTTGAGCATGCTACCGGCCCTAAAACCTCGCGCTGGACTGACGCATTAATGTGGCTGGGCCAGCCCACTTTCCGAAAAAAAGTGGAGGCAAGTCAAACATAAAAACGAGACAACAGGAGTGTAAAACCAAAACAAAAAATATTTATCTCGCCAAACTTCAAAATAAAAATATGTAGGAATTTTCCTAAGCAGTTAAAAATTGCAGTAAAAACCTTTCGTGCATTGACACCCCCACAAATCCTCCTACTATCTGCACTGTCACTGCAGCGACAAAAACTTAAAACATGGAGTTAAACCAAATGAAACAAGCCCAAACCATCTCCGTTATTCCAGCACAAACTCTCTCGCCAGCCGCGCAAAAGCTTGTCCAGGCTAAAGCGTCCAACAATGGCGGTGGTGGTCATTGCCAAGGTGGCGGCAGCTGGTAATAAAATATGCCGGCGCCTGGCGCCGGCAGTCCCACGACAGGATGACAGCAATGAAAGACCCTTATTCGCTAATTGTCGACACGCTTCCGCACATGAAAGGCAAGCCATCATCGGCAACAACACCATCACTCGAAGAGGCTGTAAAACATATAAACATTATGGACCTAAGCTTAATACACAAAAAATTAACATCCTATGACCCGTTGCTGTGCCGCCAGTGGTCAGACGCCGAAGCTGAAATAGCCATTCAGTACTACAAGAATTTTTTATTCCTAAATAAAAAATATCTTTCCACATACCCCGTCATCCCGCCACTCCTTGAGGTTGATGAAGTTTGGCACCACCACATTCTTGACACCAGACAGTACAACAAAGATTGCATGAAAATTTTCGGTTCTTACTTCCACCACTACCCCTATTTCGGAACAAGAGGCGAATCAGACTTCAACAACCTTGCGATCGCTTTCGAGCAGAGGCAAAAATTGTACGAGCACGAATTCGGAGACCGTATGATCTCAATCTGGTCTTGAACCAATGAGCTACAACGAACACCTCAAAAAAAACTATGCCCCCATCCTCGTCAGCCGCACAGTGCCGATCATTGGTGTAAGTCTGGTATTTTCAATCCTGGCCCGCAACGACAGCGATGGGCTGGCAATTTTTGCTTATACGCTGGCACTGTTCTCCATCATTTCGGCCATTACTTCCATGTGTCTCTCCGCCGCAGGGAACGTAATCGCGGCCCCCTCTCAAGACAAGCATTCATCACAGGCAACATTCAGCGCCGGGCTGTTCCTTTCATGCACCATCGCAGCGACAGCGACCCTGCTGTCAATAGCGTTGGCCAGCATGATATCTTGGTTTCCCGGAGCGCAGACGCTCTGCCCCTATACCATCACATACCTGGCGCTCATCTATACCGCCTGTATCCCGATGGCGGTCATCAATACGTTTCTGCATTTATTTCATGAGGGCGCGGGCAATGCTGCCGCATGTGCAAAAACGAAAACCTTCGCGACGTGCGCCGGCATCGCATTCCTTATTCCTGCCTGGATTTATGGCGAGGAACACCTACTTGCGATCGGCATGAGCTATTTCGTGGTCATCGAACTGATCACGTTTCTGACGCTAATTATTTTTTCCCGCGCACGCGGGCTCTCCATAGCGCCCCGATACAACGCCAGGACCACTGCCATCCTGTTCAAGCTCGGGTTGCCGGTCGCGATTGGCCTGGCTGGACAAAAGCTCTATTTCTATCTGCTCAATGAGCGCATGGCGGTGCTGGACACCAACCTGATATCCCAGTTGTCAGTGTTCATGACCCTGTCCGGCTTGCTCTTGCTGCCTTACGTCGCATTGGGCCAGGCACACAGCCTGTACATCAGCAAGACGCTCCTTGATAGGCACCATTCATACTGGATGGGGTTGTCGTGGCTCTGCCTGATCACACTGATCTTTGCCACTGTGGGCGTACTGCTGGGTGAATGGCTGCTGGAGTTTGTGGGAGGATCAGTGCTGGTCCCGTCAGGCACACTATTCATTACCCTTCTGCTGTTCCTTTTCAGCAACGGATTGCTCTCGCTTGCAATGGGGCACCTGCGCGGTGCAGGGGACACTTTGACCCCTCAGATAGCGGTCAATGTCATGATCTTCTCGACACTGATCCCCGTGGTCTATCTCATAACACCGCAAGTTGTGGATGTGGCGTGGTACATGAATATCCAAAGCATCGCCCTGCTATGCGTGTCACTGGGGCTTGGCCTGAGGATCTGGCTGATTCAGCATTCCTCGAGCCGGCTGAAAGCCAAGGCGTAGCCGCTGCCTGCGGCAGCGGCTACGCGGGGTGGGTTTCAGAGATCCAGCACCATCGAAGCAATCCCGAAGTACACCAACACCCCCGCCGCATCGGCGATGGAGGTGATCAGCGGGCCGCTGGCCACTGCCGGGTCCATGCGCAGGCGGCTGAACATGAACGGCAGGCTCATGCCGATGAGGCTGCCGATCAGCACGATGACCAGCATGCTGCTGGCGACGATCAATGAAATGTCCCAGCCGCCGCGGATGGCGCCCAGCAGGGCCACGGCCACGGCCATGGTCACGCCCAGGAACAGCGCCACGGAGCATTCGCGCCACAGCAGGCGCAGCCAGTCGCGCATCACCACATCGCCTGTCGCCAGGGCGCGCACCATCAGCGTGGCCGATTGCGCGCCGGCGTTGCCGCCGCTGTCCACCAGCAGCGGCAGGAAGAACACCAGCACGATGTTAGCGGCGATGACGTCCTCGAAGGCGGCGATGCCGGCGCCGGAGAACAGGTTGCCGAACACCAGCAGCACCAGCCACAGCACGCGTTTACGGTAGAGCACGCCCACCGAGGCGGTGGCGATGTTGCCCAGGTGCTTGCCGATCAGCGCCCCCTTGTGGAAGTCCTCGGTGGCCTCTTCCACCACCACGTCGAGGGCGTCGTCACAGCTGACGATGCCTACCAGCGCGCCGTCGCCGTTGACGATGGGCAGGGCCAGCAGGTCGTGATGGCGGATCAGCCGCGCCACCTCTTCCTGGTCGGCATCGACCCGGGTGCTGATCACCGGGGTGATCATCAGGTCGCCCACCCGCACCTGCGGCGCAGCCAGGATCAGTTCGCGCAGGGACAGGGTGCCCAGCAGGCAGCGCTGCTCGTCGAGTACGTAGGTCTGGTAGATGGTGTCGGCGTCGGCCGCCTCGCGGCGCAGGCTGTCGATGGCCTCGGCGGCACTGAGGTGCACGCCCACGGTGGAATAGCCGCTGGTCATCAGCGCACCGGCGCTGTCCTCGGGGTAGGTGGCCAGCTTGCGCAGGTCGTCACGCTCCAGTTGGGCGCGGTTGCGTTGCGAATCGATTTCGTAGTTCAGGGTAGTCATGTGTTGCTCTCCAGTCAGCGGCGCAGGGCTGCCTGGCGAGCGGACGCGTCAGCTCACAGGCAGGCCCGCCGCCGCTGCGGTCGGGGCCAGAATGTGGTTCTCGAAGGAACTTAAACTGGGGTGGTCCATGGGGATGAATTCTCGTCAGCCGCACATGCGGCGCGGGGATAGTAACCAGGTAGGCAAGGCTAAAATACCCCTTCCAGCAAAATCAGAAACGTCCTACAAATCGCCGGCCAGACGCACGTGGTCGTTCCTGGCATTCCATCCGGCCGCCAGCGGTGTAGAATCGAGCTATTCATCGCCAATCATCCCCCGGCGGGTTTATGAGCTCCGGTCGAGCGCGCAGCGATCCTGCAGCGTCACCGACCTCATCCGCAGTGGCAGCTACCTGTCGCCGCTGCAAAGGACAAGAGAAGCTCACTCCCTTACTGATACCTGATTAGCCGCCCGGAGTGCTCCATGCCTGACTATCGCTCGAAAACGTCCACCCACGGCCGCAACATGGCCGGCGCCCGCGCCCTGTGGCGCGCCACGGGGATGAAGGACGCCGACTTCAAGAAGCCGATCATCGCCATCGCCAACTCGTTCACCCAGTTCGTCCCGGGGCACGTGCACCTGAAGGACCTGGGCCAGCTGGTAGCCCGCGAGATCGAACGCGCCGGTGGCGTGGCCAAGGAATTCAACACCATCGCCGTCGACGACGGCATCGCCATGGGCCATGACGGCATGCTGTACTCGCTGCCGAGCCGCGAGATCATCGCCGACTCCGTGGAGTACATGGTCAACGCCCACTGCGCCGACGCCATCGTCTGCATCTCCAACTGCGACAAGATCACCCCCGGCATGCTGATGGCCGCCCTGCGCCTGAACATCCCGGTGATCTTCGTCTCCGGCGGCCCGATGGAAGCCGGCAAGACCAAGCTGGCCAGCCATGGCCTGGACCTGGTGGACGCCATGGTCATCGCCGCCGACTCCAGCGCTTCTGACGAGAAAGTCGCCGAGTACGAGCGTAGCGCCTGCCCTACCTGCGGTTCGTGCTCGGGCATGTTCACCGCCAACTCCATGAACTGCCTGACCGAAGCCCTGGGCCTGGCCCTGCCGGGCAACGGTTCGACCCTGGCTACCCACAGCGACCGCGAGCAGCTGTTCCTGCAGGCCGGCCGCACCATCGTCGAGCTGTGCCAGCGCTACTACATCGAGAACGACGACTCGGTGCTGCCACGCAACATCGCCAACTTCAAGGCGTTCGAGAACGCCATGATGCTGGACATCGCCATGGGCGGTTCGACCAACACCATCCTGCACTTGCTGGCCGCCGCCCAGGAAGCCGAGATCGCCTTCGACCTGCGCGATATCGACCGCCTGTCCCGCGTAGTGCCGCAGCTGTGCAAAGTGGCGCCGAACATCCAGAAGTACCACATGGAAGACGTGCACCGCGCCGGCGGCATCTTCAGCATCCTCGGTTCGCTGGCCCGTGGCGGCCTGCTGCACACCGACCTGCCTACCGTGCACAGCCGCAGCATGGAAGAAGCCATTGCCAAGTGGGACATCACCCAGACTGACGACGAAGCGGTGCACCACTTCTTCAAGGCAGGCCCGGCCGGCATCCCGACCCAGACCGCCTTCAGCCAGTCGACCCGCTGGGAAACCCTGGACGACGACCGCGAGAACGGCTGCATCCGCAGCTTCGAGCACGCCTATTCGAAAGAAGGCGGCCTGGCCGTGCTGTACGGCAACATCGCCCTGGACGGCTGCGTGGTGAAGACCGCCGGCGTGGATGAGTCCATCCATGTGTTCGAAGGCAACGCCAAGATCTTCGAAAGCCAGGACAGCGCCGTGCGCGGCATCCTCGCCGACGAAGTGAAGGAAGGCGACATTGTCATCATCCGCTACGAAGGCCCGAAAGGCGGCCCGGGCATGCAGGAAATGCTGTACCCCACCTCGTACCTGAAGTCCAAGGGCCTGGGCAAGGCCTGCGCCCTGCTGACCGACGGTCGCTTCTCGGGCGGTACCTCGGGCCTGTCCATCGGCCACGCCTCGCCGGAAGCCGCTGCCGGCGGCGCCATCGGCCTGGTACAGGATGGTGACAAGGTGCTGATCGACATCCCGAACCGTTCGATCAACCTGCTGGTCAGCGACGAAGAACTGGCGGCACGCCGCGTGGAACAGGACAAGAAAGGCTGGAAGCCGGTCGAAATCCGCCCACGCAAAGTGACCACCGCACTGAAGGCCTACGCCCTGCTGGCGACCAGCGCCGACAAGGGCGCGGTGCGCAACAAGGCGATGCTGGACGGGCTGTAACAGACGACCGGTGGGAGCTGGCTTGCCAGCGAGATTTTCGGGCCTCCCCAAAACTCGCTGGCAAGCCAGCTCCCACATCAGCGATCCACCCCGAAATTATGTGAACATCACTGGATTTCCTCGGGCTTCACAATCACCCAATTCTTGTCCGCCGTCACCGGCAACCCTTCCTTGGCCTGCGCCGCCGCATTCTTGCTGATCATGCCGTTCAACTGGTCCATGTACTTGGCCTTGCGGTTGACCCACAAGTGCACCCCGCCCTTGGCCACGTCCACGCTGTGGAACAGCATGTAGCCGTCGCTCGACGGCGTGTCGCCACCCACCAGCACCGGTTTCTTCCACTGATCGATATAGGTCAGGATCGCCGCCTGCTTGCCCGCCATCCAGGTGGCCGGGGTCCACAGGTAGGGGGTCAGCTCCATGCCCATGTTCGCCTTGGGGTCATACTTGCCGGCTGCGATCTGCTTGCGCGCCGTGGTCAGCTCGCCGGTTTTGGGGTCTTTCAGCAAGGTGGTCACGCCAATCACGTTCTGCGGCTTCACGTTGTAGCCATACTTGGGGTCGGCCGCCACCATGCGCACCAGCTCCTCCGAGGCCGCCGTCACCACGTACACCTCGATGCCGTTTTCCATCAGCTTGTTGTACAGCTCGGCCTGGCCGGTGAACACCTTGGGCGGCTCGACGTTCATGGTCTTCACCACATCGCCCTCGAAATAGGTGGCCGGTACCGGCTTGTCCGAGGCCATCATCTCGTCCACGTAGCCCTTGAGCTGGGTCAGGGTGAAGCCGGAAAACACCTGCGCCACCCACGGGTAGCAGACCATGTCATCCACTTCACACAGGCGGTAGTAGTAGCTGAACAGGCTTTCCTTGTGGTCGGCGGTGTCCTTGAAGGGGATCAGCTTCAGCGACGGGTCGAGTTTCTCGCGGGTCAGCACGCCCTTGTTTTCCAGGTACGGCAGCAGCGCCTCTTCCAGGTCGTAGCGGTAGCTGGTGTTGTCCATGTCGAACACGGCGTAATTGCCCTTGTTGGCGTTGGCCGCAATCATCGCGTCCAGCTGCTTGGCCTGGGCGGCAGGCCAGTGCTTGAGCTCGGTGGCGAAGACCGGGCTGGCCAGTGCCAGGCTCAGGGTGACGGCAATCAGGTTACGCAGTGGCTTCATCGGTGGTGCTCCCCAGAGTGATGCACCGACCGTAGCAAACGCTCATGACAACTCTGGCTTGAGCACGACGGCGAGGGGCCCGTTCACGCCACGTGCATAGCTGAAAGCGTCACCCTCTTATTCCAAAAACGACTTAGCTCATTCGATCTTTGTATAAATAACAGAAAATTCAGGGTGTTAGAGTTTGTGGTTGGCCAGCGTCCGTCAGAGGCGCAAGCGCCGGAATCAATCCCCCTGGAGCTTCAATGAACCTGCCCTTGCTACTCAACCTGCTGGTGTTCCTGGCCCTGCTGCTAGGCCTGGCGCAAACCAGCCGTACCCAATTCAGCCTAGCCAAGAAGGTCCTCATCGGCCTGGCGCTGGGCGTGCTGTTCGGCAGCGCCCTGCACGCCATCTACGGCCAGGGCAACCCGCTGCTGAAAACCACCATCGGCTGGCTGGACCTGGTGGGCAACGGCTACGTGCAGTTGCTGCAGATGATCGTGATGCCGCTGATCTTCGCTTCCATCCTCAGCGCCGTGGCGCGCCTGCACAACGCCTCGTCCCTGGGCAAGATCAGCTTCCTGACCATCGGCGTGCTGCTGTTCACCACCCTGATCGCCGCACTGATCGGCGTGGGCCTGACCAACCTGTTCGGCCTGACCGCCGAGGGCCTGGTGGCCGGCACGCAAGAGCTGGCACGCATGCAGGCGATCCAGAGCGACTACGCCGGCAAGGTCAGCGACCTGAATATCCCGCAGTTGCTACTGTCGTTCGTGCCGCAGAACCCGGTGGCCGACCTGGCCCGGGCCAAGCCAACCTCGATCATCAGCGTGGTGATCTTCGCCGCCTTCCTGGGCGTGGCCGCCCTGCAACTGCTGAAAGATGACGCCGAAAAAGGCGCGAAAGTGGTCAGCGCCATCGAAACCCTGCAAGCCTGGGTCACCCGCCTGGTGCGCCTGGTGATGAAGCTGACGCCCTACGGCGTGATGGCGCTGATGGCCAAGGTGGTCGCCAGCTCCAACCTGCAGGACATCCTCAAGCTGGGCAGTTTCGTGCTGGTGTCGTACATCGGCCTGGCGCTGATGTTCATGGTGCACGGCGTGCTGCTGAGCATCGCCGGCGTGCACCCGCTGCGCTTCTTCCGCAAGGTGTGGCCAGTGCTGACGTTCGCCTTCACCAGCCGCTCCAGCGCCGCCACTATCCCGCTGAGCATCGAGGCGCAAACCCAGCGCCTGGGCATTCCGCAATCCATCGCCAGCTTCGCCGCCTCGTTCGGCGCCACTATTGGCCAGAACGGTTGCGCAGGCTTGTACCCGGCCATGCTGGCAGTGATGGTGGCACCCACCGTGGGCATCAACCCGCTGGACCCGATGTGGATTGCCACCCTGGTGGCTATTGTCACCCTGAGCTCGGCCGGCGTGGCGGGCGTGGGCGGTGGCGCGACGTTCGCAGCGCTGATCGTGCTGCCAGCCATGGGGCTGCCGGTGTCGCTGGTGGCGTTGCTGATTTCGGTGGAGCCGTTGATCGACATGGGCCGCACGGCGTTGAACGTCAGCGGTTCGATGACGGCGGGTACCATTGCCAGCCAGGTGTTGCAGCAGACGGATCGGGCGCTGCTGGACGCCGACGAGCACGCCGACCTGGCGCACCGGTAAACGCTTGTGGGAGCTGGCTTGCCAGCGAGCTGTTGAGGCCCCGAAAAGCTCGCTGGCAAGCCAGCTCCCACGAAGGCTGGCGCGGCGACAGGTTAGCGGCGGTCCCAGACTTCGAAGGCATACGCCGGGGCTTCGCCCACGGCCGGGTTTTCGGTGTTGGCTGCCAGCAGCCACTGGCTCTCGTCGTATTCAGGGAACCAGGCATCGCCCGCCGGGTTGGCCGCTACGCGGGTCAGGTACAGGCGGTCGGCCAGGTCCAGCCCCTGCGCATACAACTGCGCCCCACCAATCAACATCAGTTCCGTGGCGCCATTCGCTTGCGCCCAGGCTTCGGCGCGGGTGATGGCAGCTTCCAGCGATGGGTACACCTCGGCGCCTTCCAGCACCAGGCCAACCTGGCGGCTGACCACGATGTTCAGCCGGCCCGGCAGCGGCCGGCCCAGCGAATCCCAGGTCTTGCGACCCATGATGATCGGCTTGCCTAGCGTGGTGGCCTTGAAGTATTTGAAATCACCCGGCAGGTGCCAGGGCATGCTGTTGTCGATGCCGATGACGCGGTTCTGCGCGAGCGCCGCGATCAGGCTGAGGGGGAGTGTGTTTTTCATCCCGCGAGGATAGCAGAGCCCAAGGCGTCACTGGGTTATGCTCTGGGCTGGTTTGATCAATGGATGGTGGCGTGACAGCACTGGACACTCTCTGGCTTACCGAAGCCATACGTCTGCGCGAAGAGCAGGCCGGCCCCCTGGACGACCAGGAGGCCAACCGCCGCGCCCGCCAACAGGGCGGCGACCTGGCCGCGCGAGTACAACACCGGGCGCTGTGGCTGGCCGAACGCGACGGCCTGCTGCCCGCGCTGCGGCACTGGAAACAGGGCGCGCGCCTGAGCGTGATGCTGCTGGCGGTGCTGGTGGTCATCAGCGGCGCCGGCCTGGCCTTCGCAGCCCTGGGCAACGGCCCGGTCAACGTGTTCTGGGCGCTGGGCAGCCTGCTGGGGCTGAACTGGATACTGCTGTTGGGTTGGCTCAGCGGCCTGTTGCTGGCCGGCGAGCATACGGCCAGCCTGGGCCGCCTGTGGATGTGGCTCAGCGCCAGGCTGGCCCGCGACGCCAACGCCGTGCATTTGGGCCCGGCGCTGATCGTGCTGCTGCAGCGCCAGCGCCTCAACCGCTGGGTGCTCGGCGCCCTGGTGAATGGCCTGTGGCTGCTGGCCTTGAGCAGTGCGCTGGTGATCCTGCTGCTGTTGCTGGCCACCCGGCGCTACGGCTTCGTGTGGGAAACCACGATTCTGGGCCCCGACACCTTCGTGGCCATGACCCGCGGCCTGGGCGCCCTACCCGCACTGCTGGGCTTCAGCGTGCCGGACGTCGACACCATTCGTGCCAGCGGTGACAGCGTGCTGGCCGTGGACAGCGCCCGCCAGGCGTGGGCCGGTTGGCTGGTAGGCGTGCTGGTGGTGTTCGGCATCGTTCCGCGGCTGCTGCTGGCACTGGCTTGCTGGGGGCGCTGGCGCCTGGGCCGCAGGCGCTTGCAGCTGGACCTGAGCCTGCCCGGCTACGCCGAACTGCGCGAGCAATTGATGCCCAGCAGCGAACGCCTGGGCGTCAACGACAGCGCTCCGGCGCACTTGCATGAAGTGCCCGCGCCACTGGCCGCGGCCGCTACCGGCGGCGCGCTGCTGGTGGGCCTGGAGCTCGATGACCAGCAGCCCTGGCCGCCAGCGCTGCCGGCCACCGTAGGCGATGCCGGCATCCTGGACAGCCGCGAATCCCGCCGGCGCCTGCTCGACCAGCTGGCGCGCTACCCCGCCGCGCGCCTGGCCATTGCCTGCGACCCGCGCCGCTCGGCCGACCGCGGTAGCCTGGGGCTGATCGCCGAACTGGCGCGCAGCGCCGGCCACACCCGGGTGTGGTTGCTGCCGGCACCCGCCGGGCAACAACTGGATGCCGAGCGCCTCGACGATTGGCGCCAGGCCTTGGCCCGGCTGGGCCTCGACGTAACGGAAAGCCCTCCCCTGACCTGGCTGGAGAACGGCAATGACCAAGCCTCTTAAGCTGGCCGTGGTCGGCCACACCAACGTCGGCAAGACCTCGCTGCTGCGCACCCTCACCCGCGACGTGGGCTTTGGCGAGGTCTCGCATCGCCCCAGCACCACTCGCCACGTAGAGGGCGCGCGGCTGTCGGTGGACGGCGAGGCGCTGCTGGAGCTATACGACACCCCCGGCCTTGAAGACGCCATCGCCTTGCTCGACTACCTGGAACGCCTGGACCGCCCCGGCGAGCGCCTCGACGGCCCGGCGCGTACCGAACGCTTCCTGCAGGGCAGCGAGGCCCGCCAGCGTTTCGAACAGGAAGCCAAGGTACTGCGCCAACTGCTGGCCAGCGACGCCGGCCTGTACGTGATCGACGCGCGCGAGCCGGTGCTGGCCAAGTACCGCGACGAACTGGAAGTGCTCAACGGTTGCGGCAAGCCGCTGCTGCCAGTGCTCAACTTCGTCGCCAGCCCCGGCCACCGCGAAGAGCAGTGGCGCGAGGCCTTGGCCAGGCTGGGCCTGCACGCGCTGGTGCGTTTCGACAGTGTGGCGCCGCCGGAAGATGGCGAGCGGCGCCTGTATGAAAGCCTGGCGCTGCTGCTGGAACACGCCCGCCCCAGCCTGCAACGGCTGATCGACGACCAGCAGGCCCAGCGCCTGGCGCGCCGCCAGCGGGCACGCGCGCTGATTGCCGAACTGCTGGTCGACTGCGCCGCCTGCCGCCGCAGCGTGGCCGCCGACCGCGAAGGCGTGGAAGCCGCCATTGCCGCCCTGCGCGAGGCCGTGCGCCAGCGCGAACAGAAATGCGTGCAGGCGCTGCTCAAGCTCTACGCCTTCCGCCTGGAAGACGCCGCCGCCAGCGACCTGCCCCTGCTGGACGGACGCTGGGGCGACGACCTGTTCAACCCCGAGACGCTCAAGCAGCTGGGCGTGAAAGTCGGGGGCGGGATAGCCGCAGGCGCGGCGGCCGGCGCCGGTGTTGACCTGCTGGTGGGCGGCATCACCCTGGGCCTGGCAGCGCTGGCCGGCGCCATTGCCGGCGGCGCGCTGCAGACCGCCCGTGGTTACGGCGGCCGGCTGCTGGGCAAGCTCAGGGGCCAGCGCGAGCTGACCGTGGACGACAACGTGCTGCGCCTGCTGGCCTTGCGCCAACGGCAGTTGCTGGAAGCGTTGGACGCCCGTGGGCACGCAGCCATGGGCAGCATCGAGGTGGCCGTGCCGCAGGACAAGAGCTGGCGCGAAGGCAAATTGCCCGAAGCGCTGGGCAAGGCCCGCGCGCACCCACAATGGTCATCCCTCAACCCCCACCCGCGCCTCAACCAACCCGAGCGCCACGAACAGATCGAGCACCTATCCGCCGAACTCTAACCCCGTAGCAGCGGCCAAAGGCCGCGTCCCAGGCACCGCAGTGTCGCCGGACGCGGCCTGCGGCCGCTGCTACAGGGCATCCAGCCCGTGCGGCGTTTCGCCCAACAGATCGGCAACGTTACGCTCCGCCAACGCCGGCCCCACGCTCATGCCCACGCCGGTGTGCATCAACGCCGAACTCAACCCCGGGGCCACCCGCAGCAGCGAAAACGGCTTGCTGCCCTTGGCGCCATACACGCCCTGCCAGCGCTCCACCACCTTGAGCTTGCCACCCAGCGTGTGCTCGGCCAGCTCGATCATCCAGTCATCCACCTGCTCGGCATTGAAGGGCGAAGCGTCCCGGCCGTAGTGGTGGGAATCGCCGATGATCAACTCACGATACGGCGTAGGACTGACCAGCAGGTGAATGCCCTGTTCCACCAGGTGCGGGCTGTCCTTCTGCACCTGGGCCTGTAGCGCCTGGGTCTCCGGCAAGCCCTGGAACGCGCCGTAGTGCAGGCAACTGAGGCCGGTAAGCACCGCCTGCTGCAGGTCCAGTTCGAACTGCGGGCGCACGCGCAGCATCTGCAGGCGGCACACCTGCGGCTGCAGGCTGGCCATGGCGTCGCTGAGCAGGGTCTGGTAGTCGTGCCCCGAACAGACCACGATGTGCGTACCGCTGAACGTACCCGCCGTGCTGTGTAGCCGGCCTGGCTCCACGTCGCGCACCAGGGTGGAGAAGTGGAACTCCACGCCCTGCCCGCGCAGGAATTCCACCAACGCCGGAATTGCCTCGCGCGAATACAACTGCTGGTCATCCAGCCCCAGCAAGGCGGCGTGGTGGTGGCGGAACTGGCCGTTGTACAGCTGGTTCAAGGCCGCGCCCTGCAACAGCTCCACCCGGTAGCCATGCTCCACCGCGCGCTCGGCGCAGAAGCGTTCAAGCAGCTGGTGCTCCAGCTCGCTGCGGGCGAACATCAGCGAACCATTGCGCTTGAGGGCGAAGCCGGCCTGCTCGGCCCAGTGCGCCCACACACCGCGGCTGGCCTTGGCCAACGCATGCATCTGGCCCACGGGTTGGCCGGTGACCAGCGCCTGGCCGAAGTTGCGCACCGACGCCCCCAGGGGCGTGGCGCTGCGTTCGAATACGCGAACCTTGAGCCCGCGTTTGGCGGCGGCGTAGGCATGGGACAAGCCCAGGATGCCGGCGCCGACGATGAGCATATCGCTGTGTTGAGTCATGCCGCTTCCTCCCTGGAATTACTGGGCCGCAACCTTCTCGGACTTGCCGTCATAGCGCTTGCGCCACTCGGTGAGGATGCTGTCGCGGTTCTTCGACGCCCAGCTGAAGTCGTTCTTGATCAGGCGCTGCTCGTAGTCGGCCGGCAGTTCGGTCTGCGGCTTGGCGATGCCCGGTTGCGCCAGCACGGCGAAGTTTTCCTTGTACAGGTCCATGGCCGCGGGGCTTGCGGAGAAGTCGGCGAGTTTTTTCGCAGCTGCTTCATGGGGGGTGCCCTTTATCACCGCGGTAGCTTCGATCTCCCAGCCCAGGCCTTCCTTCGGCAGGATGATGTCCAGCGGCGCACCCTGGCGCTTGAGCTGCACGGCCGGGTATTCGAACGAAATGCCGATCGGGAACTCGCCCGAGGCCGCCAACTTGCAGGGTTTGGAACCCGAATGCACGTACTGGCCGATGTTCTGGTGCAGGTCATCCATGTACTGCCAACCCTGCTTCTCGCCGTAAGTCTGCAGCCAGGCACTGACGTCAAGGAAGCCGGTGCCCGAGGAGGCCGGGTTGGGCATGACGATCTTGCCCTTGTATTCGGGCTTGGTCAGGTCCTGCCAGCTCACCGGCTTGGTCAGCCCCTGCTTCTCGGCCTCGACGGTGTTGAAGCAGATGGTGGCAGCCCACACGTCCATGCCCACCCACTTCGGCGGGTTGGCCGGGTCGCGATAATGCGGGCCGATCTTGCCCAGGTCCTGCGGCGAGTACGCTTCAAGCATGCCCTGCTGGTCGAGGATGGCCAGGCTGGAGGCCGCCAGGCCCCATACCGCGTCGGCCTGCGGGCGGTCTTTTTCGGCCAGCAGCTTGGCGGTGACGATGCCGGTGGAATCGCGCACCCACTTGATCTCGATGTCAGGGTTGGCCTTCTCGAACGCGGCCTTGTAGGTGGTCAGCTGCTCCGGCTCCAGGGCCGTGTAGACGGTCAGTTGGGTGGTGGCTGCGCTGGCCTGCAGGCTGAAAGCGGCAACAACGGCAACGACAAGAGCAAGTGGCTTGAACATGGTGCGGTTCCTGAGTCAGTTGAAGGTCAGTGGGTTTGCAATCAAAGGCCCTGGCGCCAGGCCTGGGAGCGGCGCAGCAGCCCGCGCGAGGCCCAGGCCAGCAGCAACGACACGGCGGCCGAGGTCAGCAGGATCAAGGTGGACATGGCCGCCGCGCCGCCAACGTTGCCGGCGTCGTCCATGTTCAGCACCGCCACCGCCGCCAGGATGGTGTCGGGGCTATAGAGGAAGATGGCCGCCGACACCGTGGTCATGGCCGAGACGAACAGGTAGCGGATGATGTCCAGCAAGGCCGGCAGGCAAATCGGTACGGTCACGCGCAGGTAGTGGCGGTACAGCGGCGCCTTCAGTGACAGCGCCGCGGCTTCGAACTCGCCGTCCAGCTGGCGCAGCGCGGTGGTGGCGGTCATCTGCGCGGTGGTCATGTAGTGGGCCACGGTGCACACGACCAGCAAGGTCATGGTGCCGTAGAACACATGCAGCGGGTTGCCGCCCAGGTTGAAGAAGAAGACGTAGCCCAGGCCCAGCACCAGGCCGGGCACGGCCATGGGCACGAAGCTGAGCATGCGCAGCACCAGGTTCAGGCGGCGCAGGCCTTGGGTTTTCTCCATCAGGTAGGCACCGGTGAAAATCACTGCGCTGCCGATCAGCGCCGTGCCCACGGCCATCTTCACGCTATTGCTGTAGGCCAGCCAGCCGCCCCCGGCAGTGGTGTTGAACTGGTAATGCACCAGCGACAGCGACAGGTTGTACGGCCAGAATTTCACCAGCGACGAGTACACCGCCATGCCCACCACCAGCAGCAAGGCCGCGCACACCAGCAGCACCACGGCCAGGTAGCAGCCATCGCGCAGCCGCGAAGGCAGCGGGCGAAACACCTGCGCGCGGCCGCTCATGGCCTCGCCGTGGCGGCGGCGCAGCCAGGCGTCGACGCCGAAGCTGAACAGCGCCGGCAGCAGCAGAATCATGCCGATCAGCGCGCCGCGGCCGAACTGCTGCTGGCCCACCACCGCCTTGTAGGCCTCCAGCGCCAGCACCTGATAGTCGCCGCCCACCACCACGGGTACGCCGAAGTCGGTGATAGTCAGGGTGAATACCAGGCAAAACGCGGCGAACACCGCCTGGCGCGTGGCCGGCCAGGTGATGCTGCGGTAGGCGCGCCACGGGCTGGCGCCCATGCTGGAGGCAGCGTCGAACAGCCGCGCATCGGCCAGCGACAGCGCCGACAGCAGAATCATCAGCGCATGCGGGAAGGTGTAGATCACCTCCCCCAGCACGATGCCCCAGAAACCGTAGATATTGTCGGCCACCAGCCCACGCAGCAGGCCCTGGTTGCCGAACAGGTAGACCAGGGCAATGCCCGGCAGCATCGACGGCGCCAGCAACGGCAGCAGGGAAATACCGCGCCATACCGCCTTGCCCGGGATCAACGTGCGTTGCAGGGCATAGGCGAACAGGTAGGCCAGCGGCACGACAATGGCAGCCACGCTGAACGACACCTTGAGGCTGTTGCCCAGCAGCCAATGGAAATTGTCACTGGCCACCAGCTCCTGCGCCGCCGCCCAGCCGCCGCCGGCAACCGGCGTGAAGCCGCGCCAGAAGATCGCCAGCAGCGGCATCAGCACCGCCACGCACAGGAACGCCAGCAACAGCAGTTTGCCGCCGACCACGAACAGGCGGTCGCCCAAGGCGGCCGACGACGATTGGGCCGGCGCTTTCGCGTTCATCACCGGCAGGCTCATCTGCGCGGCCATCTCAAGCGAACACCTGGAGGCTGCGCGGCGGCAGGGCTACCCAGATATCCGGGCTGCCCAGGCGCGGCATCGACTCGGGCGCCACCTCGGCCAGCAGCGCGTGGCCGGGGAACTGGTTGAACTCGAAGCTCATGCGGCAGCGGTTGCCCAGGAAGGTGATCTCGCGCACCCGCGCCTGGAACAGGTTTTCCTCGTGTACCGGCGGGTTGACGCTGATGGCTTCCGGGCGGCAGAACAGCCGGCCACTGTGGGCGCGGCTGGCGTCCGGGGCCAGGCGCATGTTCATCTCGCCCACCCGCGCATGGCTGTCGCTGCTGCGCTGGAACGGCAGCCAATTGCCCTGGCCGACGAATTCGGCGACGAACGGCGTGGCCGGTTTGTCATAGATTTCCTGGGCGGTGGCGTACTGCTCGACCTGGCCGTTGTTCATCACGGCAATGCGGTCGGCCATCAGCATGGCCTCGTCCTGGTTGTGGGTGACCATCAATGTGGTGATGCCCAGCTGGCGTTGCAGCTGGCGCAGCTCGGTGCACAGGTGCTCGCGCACCCGGGCGTCGAGGGCCGACATGGGTTCGTCCAGCAGCAACAGCGACGGCGACGGTGCCAGGGCGCGCGCAAGCGCCACGCGCTGCTGCTGGCCGCCGGACAGTTGGCCGGGGAATTTCTTTTCGCTGCCCAGCAGGCCTACCAGCTCCAGCATGTCGCCAACGCGCTTGCGCACCTGGTCGCGGCCCTGGCCGGCCAGGCCGTAGGCGATGTTGGCCTCGACGCTGAGGTTGGGGAACAGCGCGTAGGACTGGAACAGGATGCCGTAGTCGCGGCCCTGGGGCGGCAGCTGGGAAATGTCGCGGTCGCCGATGTACAGCTGGCCCCGGTCCTGGCGCTCCAGGCCGGCGATGCAGCGCAGCAGCGTGGTCTTGCCGCAGCCCGACGGGCCCAGCAGGCACACCAGTTCACCGGCGGCAACGTCCAGTGACACGTCGTTGAGCGCGGTGAAGGCGCCGAAGCGCTTGTGGATACCACGCACGGACATGTGCGCGCCGGTAGCAGGGGAATGGTTCATGGACGGGACCTCATCTAGCAGATGGAGGTCATCCTAGGCAGCGAATGCGAACGTCCCGTGGCAGTAGGGCAAAAGCTGCCGATAGTGGTATTGGCGGATTTTGGTTGTAACAACGGATCCCGCAAAGCCCCGTCTTTTGTGGGAGCTGGCTTGCCAGCGAGCTTTTGGGCGTTTAACAACTCGCTGGCAAGCCAGCTCCCACAAAAGCGACCACTGCTACAGATTCATCAGAGGGCCGAGACTTCCTGGGCCAGGCCCAGGAACGCGGCGGGCAGCCGCGCCTGGCGGCGTTCTTTCAGGCAATACAGGTATTCGTGCATCACCGGCGCGTTGTCGATGGTCAGCACCTTCAGCTCGGGGTTGTGCGGCACCTCGTGGCGGGCGATCAGGCTGACGCCAATGTTGCGCAGCACCGCCTCGCGGATCGACTCGCGGCTGCCGATTTCCAGCACTGTGCCAATGGCCACCTGCTCATCTTTCATCCACTGCTCGGTGAGGCTGCGGGTGGTGGAGCCGCGCTCGCGCATCAACAGGCACTGCCCGGCCAGGGCGCTGAGCGGCACCTGATTGTGCACCGCCAATGGATGGTGCCGGTGCACCGCCAGCACCAGCGGGTCGGTGCCCAACACCCGGCGGATCAGCCGCGCGTCGTCCACCAGTTGCGAGGACGCGGCCAGGTCCACCCGGTAGTCTTCGAGCATTTCCAGCACCTGCTGGGAATTGCCGATTTCCATCGACACCTCCACCTGGGGCAGGCGCTCGCGGAATATCTTCACCAGGTCGAGGATGTAGTACGGCGCGGTGGCGGCGATGCGCAGGGCGCCCTCGCCCTGGCCGCTGTTGCGCAGGAAGAACTCGATGTCGGCTTCCTGTTGCAGCAACGCCTTGACCATGGGCAACAGGCGGGCGCCGTCGTCGCTCAGGGTCAGGCGGCGGCCACCCCGGTAGAACAGCTCCACCGCGTACTGGCTTTCCAGGTGGCGGATCTGCGTGGTGACGGTGGGCTGGCTGAGGCCCAGCTTCTTCGCCGCCAGGGTGATGCTGCCCAGCCGGGCCACCATGTAAAACGCCTTCAGCTCGGCACTCAGCATCACTACCTCGTTACTTGCGCAGCAGCCTCAACCCGTTGAAGACCACCAACAGGCTGACGCCCATATCGGCGAACACCGCCATCCACATCGTCGCCACCCCGGCAAAAGTCATTACCAGGAAGACCGCCTTGATCACCAGCGCCAGGCCGATGTTCTGCATCAGTATCGACCGGGTCTGGCGCGAGAGCCTGACGAACGTCGGGATTTTTCGCAAGTCGTCGTCCATCAGCGCCACGTCGGCGGTCTCGATGGCGGTGTCGGTGCCCGCCGCCGCCATGGCGAAGCCCAGCTCGGCGCGGGCCAACGCCGGGGCGTCGTTGATGCCGTCGCCGACCATGCCCACCCGGTGGCCCTGGGCGTACAGGTCCTCGATGGCCTGCAGTTTATCCGCGGGCAACAGGTTGCCACGGGCCTGGTCGATGCCCACCTGGGCGGCGATGGCGCTGGCGGTGTGGGGGTTGTCGCCGGTCAGCATCAGGGTCTTGATGCCCAGGGCGTGCAACTGGGCGATGGCCTCGCGGCTGCTGTCCTTGAGGGTGTCGGCCACGGCGAAGAAGGCCAGCGGGCCACTGGCATCCAGCAGCAGCACCACGCTCTTGCCCTGGCGCTCCAGCACGTCCAGCTGGGCTTCCAGTTGCGGCGAGCACAGGCCCAACTCTTCCACCAGGCGGTGGTTACCCAGGTGGTACAGCTGGCCGTTGACGCTACCGCTTACGCCACGCCCTGCCAGCGCCTGGAAATCCATGACCTCCAGCAGCGCCTCGCCAGCTTCCAGCGCCGGGCGGGCGATGGCCTGGGACACCGGGTGGTCGGAGCGCGCGGCCAGGCTGGCGGCGATCTGCTCGGCGGTGGCGGCGTAGGCAGGGTCCAGCGGCACGAAGTCGGTCTGCACCGGCTTGCCGTGGGTCAGCGTGCCGGTCTTGTCCAGGGCCAGGAAGTCGAGCTTGTAACCGCCCTCCAGGAACACCCCGCCCTTGATCAGAATGCCCTTGCGCGCCGCCGCGGCAAGGCCGCTGACGATGGTCACCGGGGTGGAAATCACCAGCGCGCAGGGGCACGCCACCACCAGCAGCACCAGCGCACGGTAGATCCAGTCGAACCAGGTGCCGGCCATGAACAGCGGCGGCAGCACCGCCACTGCCAGCGCCAACGCAAAGACTGCCGGGGTGTAGATTCGGGAGAAGTTATCCACAAAACGCTGGGTCGGCGCGCGGGCGCCCTGGGCCTGCACCACGGCGTGAATGATGCGCGCCAGCGTGGAGTCGCTGGCCAGCGCGGTCACCCGGTACTCCAGGGCCCCTGCCTGGTTGATGGTGCCGGCGAACAGCTTGTCGCCCACCGCCTTCTCCACCGGCAGGCTTTCGCCGGTGATGGCTGCCTGATCGACGCTCGATTGCCCCGTTACCACCTCGCCGTCCAGGGCAATACGCTCGCCCGGGCGGACCCGGACGACAGCGTCCAGGGCAATCTTGCGGGCGTCCAGTTCCAGCCACTGGCCGTCGGCCTGGCGCACTGTGGCCTGCTCGGGGGTGAGTTGCAGCAAGCCGCCGATGGCATTGCGCGCCCGGCTCAGCGAGCGCGCCTCGATCAGCTCGGCCACGGTAAACAGGAACATCACCATGGCCGCTTCCGGCCACTGGCCAATCAGCACCGCGCCGGTAACGGCAATGCTCATCAGCGCATTGATGTTGAGGTTGCGGTTCTTCAGGGCAATCCAACCCTTTTTGTAGGTAGTCAGGCCGCCACTGACGATGGCCAGCAGCGCCAGCCCGGCAATCAGCCAGGTGGGCGCCACCCCGCTGAAATGCGCCACTTCCGAGGCCAGCGCGGCCACGCCGGACAGCGCCAGCGGCCACCAGGGCTTGCGCACCGGCGCCGGCGTTTCAGGGCTGGCCTGGCCTTGGGCGTCCAGCGGCTCGGCGCTCATGCCCAGGCTGGCGATGGCCTCGATGATCACCTCGTCGCCCGCCAGCGCATGGCGAACGCCCAGCACGCGGTTGATCAGGTTGAACTCCAGCGCCTCCACCCCGGCCAGCTTGCCCAGGCGGTTCTGGATCAGCGTCTGCTCGGTGGGGCAGTCCATCTGTTCGATGCGGAAGCGGCTCAGGCGCGCGTCGGCACTGGCCGTGGCGCTCAGGCGCACGGTCGCGGGCGGCGCCGGCGTGTCGCTGGCGCAGCAGCTGCCGCCGTGGGCGTGGCCGCGAATGGCGGCGTGCTCGTGGGCGTGGCCGTGGTCATGCTTGTGGGTTGGCTGCTGGCTCATTGGTCAGGTCCGGTAAAGTGCCTGTTGCCAAGTGAACACCCTGTAGCCACTATAGGGTCAAGCACCTTTGGAGGGCGCAGCCATGAAAATCGGCGAACTGGCCAAGGCCACCGACTGCCAGGTCGAGACCATCCGCTACTACGAGCGCGAGCAACTGCTGCCGCCGCCAGCGCGCAGCGACGGCAACTACCGGCTCTACACCCAGGCCCACGTCGAGCGCCTGACTTTCATCCGCAACTGCCGCACCCTGGACATGACCCTGGACGAGATCCGCAGCCTGCTGGCCCTGCGCGACAGCCCGCAGGACCAGTGCGAAAGCGTCAACACCCTGATCGACGAGCACATCCACCACGTGCGCGCCCGCATCGACGGCCTGCAGGCCCTGCAGTCACAACTGCTGGAATTGCGCCAGCGCTGCGGCACCGTGGGCGAGAACGACCAGTGCGGCATCCTCCAGCGCCTGGAGGTCAACGGCGCGGTGACAGCGCCCGAGGCCGAGCACTCACATGTGGGCCGCAGCCACGGCCACTGACGGCGGCGGGCTGGGCACCGCTTCCAGCACCACTTCTACCCGGCGGTTTTCAGCGCGCCCGGCCACCGTGGCGTTGTCGCCCAGCGGGTGTGTATCGCCAAAACCGACCGCGCGCAGGCGCTGGCCGTCGACGCCGTTGCCCTGCAGGTAACGCACCACGCTGGCCGCGCGGGCGCTGGACAGCTCCCAGTTCGAGGGGAAGCGCGGGTTCCGGATTTTCTCGGCGTCGGTGTGGCCTTCCACCAGGACCGGCTGGCTGTTCTTGCCCAGCACCGGCAGCAACTGCTGCAAGGCAGCTATCCCCGCGCGGCTGAGGTCAGCCTGGCCGGACTCGAACAGCAGCTCGCTGCTGAGCCGGAAGCTGACGGTCTTCTGCGAGATATCCACCTGGATGTCCTTGCCCAACGCGTCGATGCCCAGGTTCTTCGCCAGCTCCTCGGCGCTGGGCAACGGCGGCGGTGCAGGCGGCGCAGGCGCTGGCGGCTCTGCGGCGGCGACCGTGGCCACTACCGGCTTCACCACCTGCGGGCGCCCCAGCAGCGCCAGGCCATGGGGCAACAGGCCCTGGCCCATGAACGGCAGCGGCGCCACGGGCGGCGGCGCGTTGCCGTGCATGCGCGTGGTAATCGCCAACATGGCCATGGTCACCACCAGCAGCAGGGTCATCATGTCCAGGTAGGTCATCATCCAGCTGTCGTCGTCCCCCTCGGTGGCCATGCGCCCCAGGGCCTCCAGTGGCCGGCTCATGGCCGGGCGCTCTCGCCCAGGCGCGGGGTAATGCGCAGCTGTTCGCGAATCTCGTCCGGGTGGTGGGTGACGAAAGTGCTCAGGGTTTCACGAATCAGGCCGGGGCTGCGCTTGTTGCACATCATCGCCACGCCCTGGATCACCATGTTCATCAGCAGCACGCGCTGCTCGGTGCGCCGCTCCAGCTTCACCGCTACCGGCTTGAGCACCAGGTTGGCCAACAGCACGCCATACAGCGTGGTCATCAGGCCCACCGACATCTGGTGGCCGATGGTGACCATGTCACCGTCGCCCAGCACGAACATCAGGTTCACCAGGCCCACCAGGGTGCCGAGCATGCCGAACGCCGGCGCATAGCTGGCCATCACCCGGAACAGCTGCGCCTCGGCACGCTCCTTGGCGCGCATGCGCACGATGCGCCATTGCAGCAGCTCGATCACCTCGGCTTCAGGCGTCTTGTCAATCACCAGCTGCACCCCCGAACGCAGGAACGGGTTGCGGGTGTTCTCCAGCACCTTCTCCACCGCCCGCAGGTCGTCGTCCACCCACAACCGCGCCATGCTCACCAGTTGCTCGATGTCATCCTGGGCGTGCACCGGCTCCTTGCGCATCACCGTGGCGAACAGCCCCAGCACCCGCCGCACCTCGCTCAGCGGGTAGCTCAGGCAGGTGGCGGCGAAGGTGCCGATGACCACGATGCCCAGGCTCGGCAGGTCGATGAACATCAGGGGGTGTTGCGCCGAGAACAGCAACAGCAAGGCCAGCAGGACCAGGCCTGACAACAGGCCGATCAGGGTCGAGGGATTCATTACAGGCTCCGGGAAGTGAACAGCAACAAGCGGATTTATAACGCGCGCGCGGTGCATTCAAATCCGCTAACACAGCGCTTTTCCCCCTCGAAATCCAACGACGAACACCGCCCGGGAAAAATTTTTCGCACTTTTCTAAAGCTGACGGGGGTGGTGCCGATCTTCGCGGTTAAAACCCAGGGGTTAGGCCAAAGCCGCTGAAACCCTGGGTTCCAGGCCCCTACACAGAAGGAAGTGCAGCATGTCCGTCATTAATACCAACATCACGTCGATGATCGCCCAGAAGAACCTGAGTTCGTCGGAAAGCTCCCTGAGCACTTCCATCGAACGCCTGTCCTCGGGCCTGAAAATCAACAGCGCCTCCGACGACGCCGCCGGTGAAGCCATTGCCAACCGCATGAGCTCGCAAATCACCGGCCTGGACCAGGCCAGCAGCAACGCCAGCGACGGCATCTCCCTGGCGCAGACCACTGAAGGCGCGCTGGACGAGGTGAACGACAACTTGCAGCGTATTCGTGAACTGTCGGTACAGGCTGCCAACGGCACCAACTCGCAGTCCGACCTGCAGTCGATCCAGGACGAAATCACCCAGCGCCTCGACGAGATCGACCGTATCTCCTCGCAGACCGCCTTCAACGGCGTGAGCGTGCTGGACTCCGACCAGACCATCACCATCCAGGTGGGTGCCAACGATGGCGAGACCATCGACATCAAGCTGAGCGAAATCAACAGCTCGACCCTGGGCCTGAGCGGCTTCAACGTCAACGGCTACGACGGCTCCACCAGCGCGGCATCGGTTGAAGACGAAGCCGGCGCCTCGATGACGCTGTCCAGCACCAACGTCACCATCACCGACAAATCGGGCACCTCCATCAGCTACGGCAGTGGCAGCACTGGCGGCACCCTGGTGCAGGACGAGGACGGCGACTACTTCCTGCAAGTGGGCAGCGGTTCCACCGCCACCTACTACGCCGCCGACGTCACCGTGACCGGCAGTGGCTCGACCGCTACCGTTTCCGTGAGCGTCGACACCGAGAACGAAGTCACGCAGAAATCCACCAACACCCTGACCACCCTGGACTCGGCGCTGAACACCGTGGACTCCATGCGTTCGGACCTGGGTGCGGTGCAGAACCGGTTCGACTCGGCGATTTCCAACATCTCCACCACCGAAACCAACCTGACCTCGGCACGTTCGGGCATCGAGGACGTGGACTACGCCACTGAAGTATCGGCCATGACCAGCGCCCAGATCCTGCAACAGGCAGGTACCTCGGTATTGGCCCAGGCCAACTCCACGCCACAGCAGATGCTGTCGCTGCTGCAATAAGCGCGGTAAGCGGAACAGGCCCCGTGGCGGGCCTGTTCTTGCTGCTTCACCCAGGGCCTGCGCGCCCTACCCTTGCCTCCACAGAATTCCTTCAGGACCATCGGACCATGACGGCGACACCCTTCAACTGGAATTTCCAGGGCCGGCTGGTCACCCTCGACCACGGCGCCGGCCTTGCCAGCCGCCCGGACTTCGCCGCTTTGATGGCCCTGGACGCCTTGAGCGTGATCATTTTCGACCCGGCCAGCCTGCTGCACGGCTCAGCCCTGGCTGACCACCCCGAAGTGCAGGTGGTCAACGGCGTTACCCTGGGCGATGGCCGCCCGCTGACCCTGCATGCCTGCCTGGACCCGCGCCAAAGCAGCACCCGCGCGCCGCAGCCGCTGGTGCCGGTGCCCGCACCGTTGCAGCGCGGCGCCCAGGTGTTGGCGCGGCTACCCATTCGCAGTACCCGGCTCGACCAGCTGCAAGGCCTGAAAGCCCTGGACTGGCTGGTGCTGGATGAGCGCCACGACAGCCTGGCCATCCTGCAGCACGGCGCCGCCACCCTGGACCAACTGCTGCTGGCGCAAGTCAGCCTGAACCTGCTGACACCCCACGCCGGCGACTTCGAGTTCGGCCCGCTGTGCCAGCGCCTGGCCGGGCACGGCCTGCAGTTCCACCGTTTCCACGCCCCCAGCCACCTCAGCCACTTCCCCACCGACCTGCAACTGGCAGCGCCGCAGGCCACCCAGCTGCACTGCGTGCAGGCGCTGTTCGTGCCCACCCCGGCGCGCCTCGCACAGCTGGCGCCGCAGCGGCGCCTGAAGCTGGCCTTCCTGCTGGACAGTGCCTACGGCCTGCACGACCTGGCCTACCAGCTGCTGGCCGGCGTCGACCAGGGCCAGGCCGCCCGCTACCTCAGCGCGCGCCACTACCTGCCGGCGGTCAGCCCCCAGGAAACCTGCTTCACCCTCACCACGCAGTACAGCCCGGCGCCGTGGTAAACCCTAGCCCGCCCAGCCATCCTTCCAGGGGCCAACATGTCACGTACCGCTAGAACCGTCCCGCGCAACAAGACCGAAGAGGCCGCCAACGCCTACATCAACAGTGGCCGCACACTGCTGAAAAACCAGCGTACGGACGAAGCCATCGAATGCTTCCGCCAGGCCCTGCCCCTGGCGCCCCGCAACGCCCGGCTGCACGCCGACCTGGGCCTGCTGCTGAGCAAACAGAAACGCGCCGCCGAAGCCCGGCCGCTGCTGGAGCGCGCCCTGGAACTGGACCCCGACCAGGTGCAGGTACTGGTCAAACTGGGCGAGATGCATAACCAGCAGGAAGACAGCGACCGCGCCGAAGGCCTGCTGGAACGCGCGCTGCAGTTGGCGCCGCAGAACACTTCCGCGCATTTGGTGATGGGCGTGATTCGCCACCACCAGGTGCGCCTGCCCGAAGCGCTGGTGCACTACCGCCAGGCGCTGGAGCTGCGCCTGGCCCAGCCGATCAAGCAGGCACCCAAGGCACCGCGCAGCGACTTCAACAAGCCTCAGGTGGAACAGCTGCTGTGGGACACCCTCACCGCGTTGCTGCAGGCCGGGGTGCATGCCTTCGCCGCCTACGGAACCTTGCTGGGCCTGACCCGCGAGGGCGGCCTGTTGCCATTCGACAAGGACATCGACTTCGGCCTGCCCCACTGCGAAATGGAGCGCGCCACCCACTGCCTGCTGCGGCGCGGCTGGGTTGAGCCGGTGGGCTCGCACCGGCTCACCAACCCCAAGGCGTTCTACCATCCGCTGCACAAGATTTCCCTGGACCTGTCGGGCTTCGTCGTCGATGGCGAAGGCAACACCTGCACCGGTTTCTGGGTGAAAGACGGCCCGCACGAATGGCACCGCCAGACGCGCTACCCCACCCTGCACCTGGAAAAAGGCAGCAGCCCTGCCGGCCAGCCCGTGTGGCAACTGGCCGATGCCGACACCTGGCTGACCACCGTCTATGGTGACTGGCGCACCCCCGACGCGTGCTTCGATACGGTAATCGCGGCGAAGAACCTCTGCGGCTTCGCCCTGCTGACCGAGTGCTACGCCATATCGCGTATCTACTCGCACATCGAAAGCGGCCACCTGCACAAGGCCCACGCCCTGGCCGGCCATGCCTTGGCCCACCGCTCCGACGACGGCCTGCTGCTGCAGGCACGCGCGGCGCTGGCCGCGGTACTGCCAGCATGAGCCGCATCGTCATCACCTACGGCACCTTCGACCTGTTCCACATTGGCCACCTGAACCTGCTGCGCAACCTGCGGGCGCTGGGCGATGCCCTGGTGGTGGGCGTATCCACCGACGAGTTCAACCTGCAAAAGGGCAAGCAGACGGTCATCCCGTTCGCCGACCGCCTGGATATCGTGCAGTCGCTCAAGTGCGTGGACCTGACCCTGGCGGAGACCTGCTGGGCGCAGAAAGCCGACGACATCCGCCGCCTGGGCGTGGCGGTGTTCGGCATGGGGGATGATTGGCGGGGGCACTTCGATGGCCTCAAGGCGCTGTGCGAAGTGGTGTACCTGCCGCGCACGGCGGGTATTTCCAGTTCAGCGCTGAAGCACTGCCTGGCCCGCCCCGCGCCGGCAGCGTAACCCTGTTGGAGCTGGCTTGCCAGCGAGCTTTTGAGGCCCTGAAAAGCTCGCTGGCAAGCCAGCTCCCACAGGATGTCAGAGATTCTAATCGGCCAGGGCGTCGCGCAGCCGCGACACGGCCAGGCTATGCAGCTGGCACACCCGCGATTCACTGACGCCGAGCACGGCGCCAATTTCCTTGAAGTTGAGCTTTTCCTGGTAGTACAGCGCCAGCAGCATGCGCTCACGCTCGGGCAACGCATCCAGGGCCTTGATGAAGCGGTCGCGGTTGCGCTCCTGCACCAGCTCCACGAATGGCGAAGCCCCGTAGCCACTGCTGACGCCGCTGGCGTCTTCCTCGCCCAGCTCCTCGATGGGCATCAGCTGGCAGCCGTTGATGTCCAGCAACAACTGCCGGTACTGCTCCAGCGACAGCTCCATGGCCTGGGCAATTTCACGCTCTTCGGGCGGGCGGCCCAGCGCCTGTTCCAGGCGGCGGATAATGCCTTTCATGTTCCGCGCGTTGCGGCGCACGCTGCGCGGTGCCCAATCGCGGCTGCGCAGCTCGTCGATCATGGCGCCGCGAATGCGCTGCGAGGCAAAGGTGCCGAAGGTGGCACCCTGGGTGGTGTCATAGCGGGCCAGGGCATCCAGCAGGCCGATACTGCCGGCCTGCACCAGGTCATCCAGCTCGACGTTGGCCGGCACCCTGGTTTTCAACTCAAGCGCGTGCCGCCGTACCAGAGGCAGGTACTGTTCCAGCAACTCGCTTGATTTTATTTTTCCCTGAGCTGTGTACATCCTGCAGGCCTGGTGTGATGAGGAAACTGAGGGCATGCCCTGCCCCACGGGGGTCACGGCGTGGCTGGCGGGTCATGGGCGCGGGCATTATTACTGCTTACCCTGCGTGGGTAAGGGCGGAATAGCCGTGGCGTTTAGTGGCTTTTCGGCCAATTGAACTTTATGCGGGGCCGGCGGTCCGGCATGGCGAGACAGGGGCTTCAGCCACCAACAGCAGCTGCACGCCCAGCATGCGCAGGGCGGCGGCGCGCAGGTTTTCCAGCACGGTTGCCCGTGCCGCCTGGCCGCCATGCAGCATCAGCAGGCGTCGCGGGCCACCGGCCGCAACCAGCTGGCGCAGCTCCATGCAGGCGCGGCGGTAATCGTCCGGGCCAGCCCCCAGCCACAGCGCCCAGCGCGCGTGTTGCCGTGCAAGCTCAGCCACGTTGGCGGCGCCCGCCGTTACCGTCAGCACCTGCCAGCACCCTGGGTCCCCCACCCACGGGTGGCCCAGGCCGGCCCAACGGCGCAGCGTGGCCATGGCCTGGCCAGCCACGGACGGCGGCCCCACCACCACCAGCGTCTGCAGGGGGCGCAGGCTTTGCCGCGCACGCAACTCTGCCCAGCGGCGCAGGCCTTGGGCCTGGTCACTCATGAAGCAGGCTGGCCATGGCGGCGCGGCTGGTGAGCATATGCAGCAGGCTTTCCAGCAGCAGCAACGGGCTGCAGACCCGACGCTTGCCGTACAGCTCCAGCAATTGCTGGCGTACCACTGGCGCCCAGGCCGCGTCCTCCTGATCCAGGCGGCAGGCGCAGGCGGCCAGCGCCGCTGCCAGGAACAGGCGCAGCTCCGCGTTCAATGGCCCTTGGCGCTCGCCCAGGATGTTCCAGGCGCGCAGGGTCAGCGACGGCAACGACTCGCACATCTGCAGCCGGCAGATGCCGGCGGCCTGCTGCGCTACATCGCCATCGCCGTCCGCCAGCCAATAGCGCTGGCCCAGCACCTGCTCACTGTCGCAGTGGCGCAGGGTGCCGAACCATGCCCGCACGGGCTGTTCAGGCATGGCCGCCAGCGCCACCGGCAGATGGCTAAGTTCGAACTTCACCCAGCGGCCACGCTGGCGCAGGGCCTGGAAGCCGTGGGGCTGGCCGCGCTCGGCGATTTGCGCGAGGTTGCACGCCTGGCCGCCCTGCACCACCCGCTGGCCACGCTGGGCGCCGGCCAGCCAGGCCTGCCCTGACTGCTGCAACCGCTGCGCCAGGTCGCGCCCCGGGCAGCCGGCCCACACATGGCCGCTCGCCTGCAACGTCGCCGCGCTCCACTCCAGCCGCTGGCGTGCACCGATGGGCAGCTGGTGCGCCAGCCACGGGCGAATGCCCAAGGCGCCGTCGGCAGCGAAACTCAGCACCGGCATTTTCCAGGTGGCGCCCACCACCGGCCGCTCTGCGCCCCACAGCGCCTGGCGGCCCGGCCCGACGGCAACCGGCGCCGCAGCCAGCAGCCGCGCCAAGGCCGGTGCCTGGTCCGCAGGCGCCAGCTCGGCCATCTGCCAGGCGCTTTCCAGCAGGCAGAAATCCTCGACCTGCTGGTACAGGCTGGCGCGCAGGGTGCCCAGTAAACGGCCGTGGCCGAGCATGTTGCGGGCCAGGGTATCGAGCTGCTGCCCTTTACCCGGCGCCGGGCCCGGCTGCGCGCTGTACAGGGAGGGGCGTTCGCGGGTCAGGGCCTGCCCAAGCAACTGCGCCGGGGCAGCCAACTGCAGGTCTTCGGGCACCTGCTGGCCGCTGGCGGAGTAATTCAGGCGCAGGTCGTGGCGTATCAGCACGTCCAGCACCGGGCCCAGGCGCGGGGCCTCGTCGCATTTGCTGATGATGCAGTCACGCAGGGTGGTGCCGGCGCTCAGGGCGGCGCGGCGGTAGGTGTCCACCACCTCGTCGAGGGTGTCGCCGTGGCTGGCGGCATTCAGCACCAGCATCAGCCGCACCAGGCTGTCGCCGTTGGCCAGGCGCTTGATCTGCGCCAGCAGGCGCTGGTCACGCTGGCTCATGCCCACGGTGTCGATGATCACCAGGCGCTTGTCGGCTAGGCTAGCCAGCAGTTGGTCGATGTCATCCTCGGCGCCCAGCGCGTGCACCTCGCCGCCCAGCAGTTCGGCGTAGATACGCAGCTGTTCGTGGGCGCCGATACGGAAACTGTCGGTGGTTACCAGGGCCAGGCCACCGGCACCGTGGCGCATCACGAAGCGCGCCGCCAGCTTGGCGGTGGTGGTGGTCTTGCCCACGCCGGTGGGGCCGATCAGGGCGATGACGCCACCCTGCTCCAGCAACGGACCGTCATCGGCCAGCACCGACAGCCGCGCGCCCAGGCGCTCGGCCAGCCAGGCGGCGCGCCCGGGTTCATCGAGCTGCGGCATGGCGGGCGCGGCGTCGAGCAGTTCCTGGCTCAGGCAGTGGCTGAAGCCGCTGCCCAGCAGGTCGCGCAGCAGGGCTTGGCGCGGTTCGTCTGCGGGGGCGGGTTGCTGCTGTTTGAGCAGTTGGCGCATCTGCGCCATCTCCCCCCGTAGCAGCTCGCCAAGGGCTGTGAAGTCGCTGGCAGGTATAGGCGCCTGGGCAGATTGTGTGGGAGCGGGCTCTGCCCGCGAAGGCTGCACCGCGCCAGGCCTGACAGGTGCAGGCAGCTCAGGGGCCTGGCGGGCATAGGCCGCAGCCGCGCGGCGCGGGCTGAGGGGGGCAGGCGCGCCGTCGGCCACCGCCATGATCTCCACGCCTTGCTCCACGCTGCGGCTGGACAGGATCAGCGCGTCCTCGCCCAGCACCAGGCGCACCTGGTGCATGGCTTCGCGGCTGTTGGCCCCGACGAATCGTTGCACGCCCATCAATTACCCCCTCCAATCAGGCTGGTTATACGCAAGGTCCGGCCTTCCGGAATCTCTGCCAGTGACATCACCACCAACTGCCGCAGGCGCCGGCGCAGAAAGCGCGCAAGCAACGGCCGAAGCTTGCTGGGCACCACCACCACCGCCGGGTGGTTGCCGACCTCCTGGCGCGCCAGGGCAATTTCGGTCTGCTGCATGAGGTTGTCGGCAAGGCTGGGCTCCAGGGCGCCGCCGCTGGTGACGGCCTGCAGCAGCACCTGTTCAAGGTTGGAACCCAGGCCAATGGCATGCAGCTCGGTCTTATTGGGGAACCATTGCTGGGTAATGGCGCGGCCCAGCGCCACGCGCACCACGGCGGTCATGTCCTGCACATCGGCCTCGGGCTGGGCGGTGACGAACTCGGCCAGCGCATCGAGAATGCTGCGCAGGTCGCGGATAGAGACCTCTTCTTCCAGCAGGTTCTGCAAAATGCGCTGCAAGGTGCCCATGGACACCAGCTTGGGCACCACTTCCTCCACCAGCGCCTTGTTGTCCTTGCTCAGCTTGTCGAGCAGCTTCTGCACCTCGCCACGGCCGAGCATGTCCTTGGCGTGCAGGTACAGCAGGTGGTTGAGGTGGGTGGCCGCCACGGTGCTGGCGTCGACCACGGTGTAGCCGAAAATCTGCCCGTGCTCGCGCATGCCTGAATCGATCCAGATGGCCGGCAGGCCGAAGGCCGGGTCGACGATCACCTCGCCTTCCAGCTTGCCGGTTACCTGGCCGGGGTTGATGGCCAGCCACTTGCCGGGGAACAGTTCGCCGCGCCCCACTTCCACGCCGTTGAGGCTGATGACGTAGGTGTTGGGCAGCATGTCGACCTTGTCGCGCACCCGCACCACGGGCGGCAGGAAGCCCACGTCCTGGGCGAATTTCTTGCGCACGCTCTTGATGCGTACCAGCATCTCGCCCTGCTGGCGGCTGTCCACCAGCGGAATCAGGCGGTGGCCGACGGTGAGCGCCAGGGTGTCCACCAGGCTGACGTCATCCCAGCTGGCTTCCGAACTTTGCGCGGCCGCCTTGGGCACGATCTGCTCCTCGGGCGCGGCCGCCTGTTGCTGGTCGCGCTTGCGCAACCACCAGCCCAGGCCGCCAAGCAGCGCGGTGAACAGCAGGAACACCAGGTTGGGCATGCCGGGCACCAGGCCCAGCAGGCCGATCACACCGGCCGTGAGCATCAGCACCTGCGGGCGGATGAACAGCTGGCCGATCATCTGCTGGCCCACGTCTTCCTCGGTGTTGACGCGGGACACGGTAACACCGGCGGCAATGGAAATCACCAGGCCGGGAATCTGCGCCACCAGGCCGTCACCGATGGTGAGCATGGTGTAGGTGTGCGCAGCGTCGGCGAAGGCCATGTCGTGCTGCAGCATGCCGATGATCAGGCCGCCCACCACGTTGACGCCCATGATCACCAGGCCGGCCATGGCGTCGCCGCGCACGAACTTGCTGGCACCGTCCATGGAACCGTAGAAGTCAGCCTCCTGGGCTACCTCGCGGCGGCGCTTGCGCGCTTCCGGCTCGCCGATCAGGCCGGCGTTCAGGTCGGCGTCGATAGCCATCTGCTTGCCGGGCATGGAGTCCAGGGTGAAGCGCGCGCCCACCTCTGCGATGCGCCCGGCACCCTTGGTGATCACCATGAAGTTGATGATCACCAGAATCAGGAACAGTGCCATGCCCACGGCAAAGTTGCCGCCCACCAGGAACTCGCCGAACGCCTCGATCACGCGGCCTGCGGCGTCCGGGCCCTGGTGGCCTTCCATCAGCACCACGCGGGTGGACGCCACGTTCAGCGACAGGCGCAGCAAGGTGGTGAACAGCAGCACTGCCGGGAACGCCGAGAAATCCAGCGGCTTCTCGGTGAACATGCTCACCAGCAGCACCATGATCGCCAGGGCGATGTTGAAGGTGAACAGCAGGTCCAGCACGAAGGGTGGCAGCGGCAGGATCATCATCGACAGGATCATGACGATCAGCACGGGGCCGGCCAGCAGTTTCAGGTCGGCCCTGGCCAGCCAGGAATCAGGACCCAGCAGGTTGGTCATGGCGTTCATCGGTTCGGTGTTTCCTCGGCGGCAGCCCCCAGGGGGCCAGGCTGATCCATGCCGGCGGGTACCAGCAGGTTTTTCGGTTTGGGCGGCACCAGGCCACCCGATTCACTGACGCGCTTGAGGCGCATGGCCCAGGCCAGCACCTCGGCCACGGCGGTGTAGAGGGTGCCGGGGATCTCGCGGTCAATGTCCACGTGGAAATACAGGGCACGGGCCAGGGCCGGCGCTTCAAGCATGGGAATGCGGTGCTCCTCGCCCAGCTCGCGGATGCGCGCGGCCACCTCGTCGGCGCCCTTGGCGATGACCCGCGGCGCCGACATCTTGTCCTGGTAGGCCAGGGCCACGGCGTAATGGGTGGGGTTGGTAACGATGACGTCGGCCTTGGGCACCTTGCTCATCATTCGCGAGCGCGCCATCAGCTGTTGCTGGCGGCGAATGCGCGCCTTGATGTGCGGGTCGCCGTCGGTGTCCTTGTGCTCCTGGCGCACCTCTTCACGGGTCATGCGCAGCTTCTGGTAGTAGGTGTAGAACTGGAACGGCACGTCCAGGCCCACCACCAGCACCAGCGAGCCGATGACCAGCGCACAGGCCTTGGCCACCAGGCCCATGGCCGTGGCCAGTGCCAGCTCCACGGGCATGCCGGTGAGGTCGAGCAACAGCAACGCGTGGCTCTTGAGGAACAACACCGCCACGCAGCCCACCAGGAATGCCTTGGCCAGGGCCTTGCCGAGGTCGGCCAGGGCGCGCAGGGAAAACATGCGGCCCAGGCCGGCGATGGGGTTCATGCGCGAGAAATTAGGCTGCAGGGCCTTGAGCGTGATCACCAGCCCGCCCAGCAGCAGCGACGCCGCCACGCCGGCCAGCATCAGCACCAGCAGGAACGGCATCACGGTCAGCAGCCCCAGCTGCGCCAGGCCCAGCGCGGCCTGGACCATGCGCGTGCTGTCAAACGCCTGGGCGCGCTCGAACATCAGCCCGTGCTCCAGCACCTGGCACAACTGCCCGTAGAACCAACTGCCACCCCCCCACAACGCCGCGACGCCGGTCAGCAGCACCAGGAAGGTGTTGAGCTCACGGGAGCGCACCACCTGGCCCTGCTCCCGGGCTTTTTCGATTCTGCGCGCTGACGCCGATTCGGTTTTGTCTTCGTTGCTAGTGTCTTCCGCCATGGCGGTTCATCGGCTGGTGATAAGGGCGGTATTTTGCTTAGCCGCCTGCCAGCCCCATCGTTGGAACAGAAGCAGAAACCACGCTTATTTGTGCTGAATACCTGTGGGAGCTGGCTTGCCAGCGAGCTTTTTGAGCCCATAAAAGCTCGCTGGCAAGCCAGCTCCCACAAGGGCTTGTGTTCACTCGTTGCGGGTTAGGATTTTCTGCGCCACCTGGCTGTCCAGCACGGTGATCTCGATGCGCCGGTTGGCGGCGTCCGCCGGCTCGGCATTGTGCGTGGGAATGCGGTCGGCCATGCCGGAGATGCGCAGCAGCTTGTCGGAGTCCAGCCCGCCGCTTACCAGCTCCAGCCTGGACGCCTTGGCGCGGTCGGCCGACAACTCCCAGTTGCCGTAGCCGGCCTCGCCGCCGGCATAGGGGTGGCTGTCGGTATGGCCGCTGATCTGCACGCTGTTGGGCAACTCGTTGAGCACCGGCGCGATGGTGCGCAGCAGCGTGCGCATGTACGGCGCCACGCGCGCGCTGCCCAGCTCGAACATGGGCCGCTGCTCGCTGTCGATCAATTGCAGGTTAAGCCCCTCGGGCGTCAGCTCCATGAGGATCTGCTTGCTCAAGTCCTTGAGGGCCGGGTTCAGCCGAATAACCCGCTGCAGGCGCTGGCGCAATGCGTCCAGGCGCTTGAACTCTTCTGCGGACAAGGGCCGTGCCGGCAGCTCGATGGGGTTGAGTGAAGTTTCCTTGAACGCCAGCGCCGGGGTGCCGCCAGGTATCGGGTTCTGGCTGCGGTTGATGGCGCTGAGCAGCGGCGTGCTGAAATAGTCGGCCACTGCGTTCTTCTGCGACTTGCTGGCGTTGGACAACACCCACAGCACCAGGAACAGGGCCATCAGCGCGGTCATGAAGTCGGCGAAGGCTATTTTCCAGGCGCCGCCGTGGTGGCCGTGGCCGGCACTTCTGCGCCGCCGCACAATCATCGGGCGCTCGCTCATCCCAGGGCCATGGCGCCAACCGGCGTGCCGCGCAGGTAGCTTTCCAGTTCCAGCGCCGACGGCCGCTCGCCGTGGTGCAACGCCTTGCGCCCGAACTCCACCGCCAGCATCGGCGCCAGGCCCTGCTGGCTGGCCAGCAACGTCATGCGCATGCAGTGCAGCATCTTCACCGCCTCGGCCACCTGCCGGTCGATGCGACTGGCCAGCGGGGCGATCACGCCATAGGCCAGGTAGATGCCCAGGAAGGTACCTACCAGGGCATGCGCGATCATCTCGCCCATCAGGTCCGGCCCCACGTTCACCGCACTCAGCGCCTTCACCACACCCATCACCGCGGCCACGATACCGAACGCCGGCAGCGCGTCGCTGACCTTGTACAGGGCGTCGGCAGGGATGTGCGCCTCGTGCTCGAACGCCTCGATTTCATGCAGCATCAGCTCGTCCAACTCATGCGGCTGCATCTGCCCACTCAGGATCAGGCGCATGTAGTCGGTGATGAAGGTCAGAATCATCGGGTCGTCGCGCGGTGCCGGGCATTCGGCGAACAGCGCGCTCTGGCCGGGGTCGTCGATGTCGCGCTCCACCGCCAGCATGCCTTCACGGCGCGCCTTGCCCAGCAGGTGGTAAAGCAGGGCCATGACTTCCAGGTACAGGGCCTTGTCGTAGCGGGTGCTGCGCTTGAGGCGGGGAATGGTGCCCAGGGTAGCCTTGATCGCCTTGCCATTGTTGGCAGCGACGAAGGCACCCAGGGCCGCGCCACCGATCATGAGCATTTCGGTGGGCTGGTACAGCGGCCCCAGGGCGCCGCCTGACAGCGCATAGCCGCCAAATACCGACAACAGGATACCGATGAGTCCTAACGCAATGAGCACGGGCCGTTCCTTCTGCAACGCCTGAGGGTTCAGCGCGAAGATCGGCGTGGCGGGGGTCAACTTTAATCCGGGGCTTCGCGGCAACGGCCAGGATCGACGGGGCGGGCGTGACGCAGCCTTCGGCAGCTGCTACAGGGCCGCGTCACAGGCACCGCGAATTCCTACGCCTGGCGCAAATCGTCCAGCTCTTCACTCTCGCGACGCTTGAGCGTCTTGCCCGCGCGCGACGGCGGCTGGCAGATCCCGCACACATAGCGCTGCGCCGGGCCATGGGAATGGGTGACGAAATTGCCGGTGCAGGAAGAGCAGCACACCAATTCCAGCATGTCGCTTTCAAAGAAGCGCACCAGCGTCCAGGCGCGGGTCAGGCCCAGCACCACTTCGGCTTCGTCGTCGCTGCCCACCTGCTCCAGGTACAAGCGGTAGGCCTTGATGAACGCCTCGATGCGGTCGCAGCCAATGCGGGTCAGGCGCAGGTAGATGCCATAGAACAGCGAAGAATGAATATTGGGCAGCCAGGTCACGAACCAGTCGGTGGAGAACGGCAGCATGCCCTTGGGTGGCGAAACACCGCGCACCTCTTTGTACAGGCGAATCAGCCGGCCGCGGCTCAGGCTGGTTTCCACCTCCAGCACCTGCAGGCGCGCGCCCAGCTCGATCAGCTCGATGGCCAGCTGCACCTGGAACATTTCTTCCACCAGGCTTTTCTCAGACATGAGCCTGCCCCACGCGTCCCCCCGTGTCGCCCCCGGCATCGACCGACGCCATCAGCAACGACGAATGAATTTCCACCAGGCCCAGCTCGCGGGAGTTCCCCAACACCCGCGACAGGCACTCGGCTTCATCGAACACCGGGCGGCACACCAGCTGGTTGATGCGTGCCAACTGGGTCAGTTGCTTGCTGGTCAGCTTCACCAGCAGATCGGCCATGCCTTCGCTCAATTTCAGCCGAAACATGGCGGTAGCACGGTCCTTGCGCAGCAGGCGCTGGACCAGCAACAAATAAGAGAAATTCAGATCCTGAATATCTTCCAGACCTCTATCGGCGTTCAGCACTTCCTACTCCCCTGCACTAGTCGTATCAGTTGGCTGGCCCGCCTAGACACCACGGACCGACTTGCTATTTATTACCCTTACCTACGAGCAAGTATCAAAACGACAACAAAGCGCTGCCGTGACTTACCAGTAGGTCATGTTGGAGATACAGTTGTTTTTATCGCGACATCCTGTCGCAGTATTAAACTTCCGGGCGCACCACTGCTCTAAGTAGTGGCCTAACAGTGGCACTTGGCATATAAGCCTTGCCTTGTCCGCGTTTCAAACGGCCGGCAACTATCAGCGCGCCAAGATGACTCTGGCGCTCGGCCAGGCATTGGCGAACGCCAACTTCCAGTTCAAGTATCTGTTTGATCAACTCGAACTTGCGACGACGATGCTCGTCGTCCAGTTGTACCCCCGCTTCCTCGCGCCGCAGGGTTTCCTCGTCAATCAACCCCTCGGACTTCAACAGCAGGATTTGCTCCCAGTCCCCCTGCAACGCGCACTCATGCATGCGTTGCGACTGCGCCAGCAACCGCTCGTACGACTCAACCACCTGCGCTTGCGACATCGCCATCCTCCCCCTCGACTCGAGGTCCTATCTGCCGCCACGCGGAACCAATGTTTTCAATCAGGCTTGCTGCCACATCCAGGACCTCCTCGTCGTTATGCAGATTGGCCCGCAATAACAGCCGCACCACCGTGTCGTAGAGCTGGTCCAGGTTGGCGGCGATTTCGCCGCCGCGCTCAAGGTCCAGCGAGCCGCGCAGGCCGCGGCTGACGATCTTGATGGCCGACGTGATGGCCCGGCCCTTGCCCGCCATGTCGCCGGCCTGCATGTGCAGCCGGGCGGTACGGATGGCAGCCTGGTAGCTGTCGAACAACATCACGATTCGTTGGTAGGGCGAGGCGGCCAGAATGCCGCTCTCCAACCCCACCGTCGCGTAGGCATTCGCTCCGCGCAATAAACTCACAACCTCACTCCCATCTATCGAGGATTAATCATCACTGCTCAACGCATCGAACTGGGTAGTGAGGTAGTCCGCTGTCGAATCAAGCTCGGAAATCAGGGTGTCCAGGGCCGTGAATTGCTCGGTATAGCGGTCCATCACACTGTCGATGTAGTCCTGCTTGTCTTCGTACTTCTCTTCCAGGTCATCGAGTTGATCGTTGAGGTCGTTGACCACCGACACGATCGAGCCGTCGTCCTCGTCCAGGAAGGTATCCAGGTCGGCGGACATCTGGGTGGCGAAGCCCTCGGTGTCATCGGTGCCCACGAAAAAGTCGGTGACGTCACTGAGGTTGTTGGTCACCGCGTCTTCCAGCGTGTCGTCGTCGATACTCAGCGTGCCGTCCACGCCCAGGGTGATGCCCAGCTGCGACAGGTAGCTGAACGTGCCGCTGGAAATCGAGTTGTAGAGGTCCTTGCTCAAGGTGCTGTCCACGCGCCGCGTGGTCGAGTCACCCAGCAGGGTGCCGGCGGTATCGTCGTCGGCGTCGTAGGACGTCAGCGTGTCCATGGTCGAGGCGTACGAGTTGTAGGCGTCGACGAAATCGTTGATGGCATCGATGATCGAGTCGGTGTCGCGCTTCACCGTCAGGGTCGAGGTGCCGGTGTCGGTCAGGCTCAGGGTCACGCCCTGCAGGGCCTCTTCCACCGTGTTGCTCTGGCTGGTCACGCTCAGGCCGTTCACCGTCAGCAGCGCATCGGCGGCCGCGACGGTCTCGGTCATGGCGTTGCTGTCGCTGTCGGCGCTGTAGCCGAACAGGTCGGCGGCATCGCCGGTGCCGTCGTAGCTCACGGTCATTTCCGACTCGGTACCGGTATTGGTCGAGGTCAGCACCAGGCGGTACGGCGTGTCGCTGCCGTCATTGACGATGGAGGCGGTTACCGAGCCGCCGGCATCATTGATGGCGTCGCGGATACCTTCCAGGGTGTTGTTGCTCGACGTCAGGTCGATGCTGAAACTTTCGTCGTCGCCCACTGTAATAGTCAGGGTACCTGTGCCCAGCGCCGTTGTAGAATCGGCGACACCATCGGTGGCCAGGCTCTGCGCGCTGGCCAGCTGGGTGACCACTACTGCATAGGTACCGGCCACCGCATCGCTGGTCACCGCCGCGCTCACACCGGTGCCGCTGACACTGCTGGTCAGGGCATCGTAGGTGTCGGCGTCGCTCAGCGTGTCCACCGCCGTCTGCAGGCTGGTAAGGGCGCTGGTCAAGGTGCCATAGGCAGTGATTTCGGCGTTGATGTCGTCTTCCTGGTTCTCGATGGGCGTCAGCAGGCTGGTTTCCTGGGCCTCCTCGAGGCTATCGAGAATCGAGTCCAGATCCAGCCCCGACCCCACGCCCAAAGAGGTAATGGTTCCGCTGGTAGCAGAGGAGGAAGAAGTGGAAGTGGTCGTCGTCATATAGTCCTCACAGGTCCGCGCTATTAAGCAGGGCCAATCAAAAGTCACCCCATCACGAATGAAACATTCGCAATGACGCAGAGGAAATCGGCAGCCGAATATAAAACTTTAACGACACATGTCTATTTATTTTTTAAGTAACGCCTTTTAAACAAAGGCTTTTTTTGTAACTTTCAGACTTGCGACGCCCCACGTTAACGGCACTTTCACTACTGCACCCTTGGTAATAAGCCAGTTACACACTGCCACCCTTCACGTATCCACCCACCTACACCCTTAGTTCATTCCTGAATTTTTTTTCATCTCACCCCGGAAACATTCAAACGTATCCACATACGTACAGATAGATACATTCAGGGGTGCGCCTTCATACCTGCATGGCCATCACGTCCTTATAGGCAGTGACCAGGCGGTTCCTCATTTGCACGCCCATCTGCAGGCTTACCGAAGCTTTCTGCATGTCCACCATCACGTCATTCAGCGACACGTCCGGGCTCCCCGCCTGAAAGGCATTGGAGTGCTGCACCGCGGTGTTCTGCAGCTGGTTGATGCGCTTGAGCGAAGCCTGCAACTCACCGGAAAAGCCACCACTGGCTGCCGCGCCCGCTACCGAGGAAGTTATGCCTTCGGATTGGTTGGCCATCAGGTTGAGTTGCTGCAGGGCGGCCGCAAGAGCAGATGTATTCATGGCGCGAACATGTCCAGACAGAAAAGAAGGCAAGGTGATAGCACCAAAGGTTAACAAGGTGCTCGTGCCTCACAAGCAACCAATTGGCTACAAAAGCGCTGGCTTTTCCGTCCTTTAGATCCGGGGCGGGTCGAGATAATAGCCGCCCTGCGATACCTGCCAGCGCTGGCAACAGGCTGCTCCGCCGCACCATTGCGGCGAGGCTTCTCGACCACTTTCGACACCGGAACGAGCAATGTCTTTTGTACCGCCCCTACCCTCGCCTGCGAGGTGCGTGTGAGTAACGCGGCCCAAGGGAAAGGCTCCGCCAAAGTCGCCCCCGAAAAGAACAAGAGCAGCGCCTTCGAGCCGTTGCTGGCCCGCCTGCGCGGGCAACCGCTGCCCCTGCTGCTGGCCGGCGCCGCCGCCGTGGCGTTGTTGGTGGTACTGGCCCTGTGGGCACGCGAGCCTGAATACCGCGTGCTGTTCTCGAACCTCGGCGAGGCCGATGGCGGGCAGGTCATCAGCGAACTGGAAAAGCGCCAGATCCCCTATCGCCTCAGCGAAGGCGGCCACGCCATCCTGGTGCCGGCGGCGCAGATGAATGCCTTGCGCCTGCAACTGGCCGAGCAGGGCTTGCCCAAGGGCGGCAACGTCGGTTTCGAACTGATGGACAAACAGGCCTTTGGCGTCAGCCAGTTCGCCGAACAGCTCAACTACCAGCGCGGCCTGGAAGGCGAGCTGGCACGCACAATCGAATCCCTGGGGCCGATTGCCAGCGCCCGCGTGCACCTGGTGATGGCGCGCCAGTCGGTGTTCGTGCGCGAACGCGAGCCGGCGCGCGCCTCGGTCATGCTCAACCTGCAGCCCGGCCGCGAACTGGGCCAGAGCCAGGCCAACGCCATCGCCCACCTGGTGTCTTCCAGCGTTGCCGACCTGAGCATCGACGGCGTCACCATCGTCGACCAGAGCGGCCGCCTGCTGTCGCAGAACCCCAGCGACAGCAATGGCCTGGACGGCACGCAGCTGACGTATGTGCGCGACATCGAACGCTCTTACCAGCGCCGTATCGAGGACATCCTGGCGCCGCTGCTGGGCCGCCAGAACGTGCATGCGCAGGTGGTGGCCAAGGTCGACTTCGACAGCCGCGAAAGCACCGCCGAACACTACGAACCCAACCAGTCGCCCGACCACGCTGCGGTGCGCAGCAAGCAGGTCAACGAAAGCCTGGCCGGCAGCGACTCGGCAGCCCGCGGGGTACCCGGCGCGCTGACCAACACCCCGCCCAACCAGCCACCGGCCACCCGCGCCACCGCACCGGCGAAACCGGGCGAAGGCAGCCAGGCTGGCACCGACGACAGCGACACCAGCGCCTCGGCGCGCAGCAAGACCCTGCACAGCGAGCGCATGACCAACTACGAGGTCGACCACAGCGTCGAGCACGTCAAGCAGGCCCAGGGCGAAGTCACGCGCCTTACCACCGCGGTGGTCATCAATTACCGCGCCGCCGAGAAAGACGGCAAGCCGAGCCAGGAGCCCCTGAGCAAGGAAGAGCTGGCCAACATAGAAAGCCTGGTGCGCCAGGCCATGGGCTTCACCGAGGCGCGCGGCGATGAGCTGAAAGTGATCAACAGCCCGTTCGCCAGCGAAGACATCAGCGGCCCGGAACTGGCCTGGTGGCGCACGCCGGAGTTCTACGGCCTGGCCATGAGCCTGTCGCGTTACCTGCTGGTGGCACTGATTGCCCTGCTGCTATGGCTGATGGTGCTGCGCCCGATGAACAAACGCCACGCCCAGGTCCTCAAGGCCGCACAGGACGCCGAGGCGCCGCCCACCATCGTCACCGCCAGCGGCGAGACGGTGGAAATGCCGGCCGGCCAACGCAAGGCCCAGGGCTACGAGCAGAACATGAAACGCCTGCGCGAGATCTCCGTGGAAGACCCACGCCTGATCGCCATGATCATCAGGGGCTGGATGAAAAAAGATGACAAGTAAAATGACCGCCACGCGCCGCAGCGCGATCCTGCTGCTGTCCCTGGAAGCCGACGAGGCCGCCGAGGTGTTCAAGCTGCTGCCCAGCCAGGACGTGGAAAGCATCAGCATGGAGATGGCACGCCTGAGCCAGGTGTCCCACGACGAAATGCGCAAGGTCCTCGAAGAGTTCATCGAGGAAACCGAGCAGTACGCCGCCATCAACATTCAGTCCAGCGACCACATTCGCGCGGTGCTGACCAAGGCCCTGGGCAGCGAACGCGCTGCCAGCCTGATCGACGACATCCTGGAGGCCAACGACGGCGGCTCGGGCATCGACAAGCTGAACCTGATGGAGGCCTCGCTGGTGGCCGAGATGATCCGCGAGGAACACCCGCAAATCATTGCCACCATCCTCGTGCACCTGGACCGCCACCAGGCCTCGGACATCCTCGAACTGTTCGAGGAGCGCCAGCGCAACGACATTATCCTGCGCATTGCCACCTTCAGCGGCGTGCAGCCGGTGGCGCTGCAGGAGCTGACCGAAGTGCTGGGCGGCATGCTCGACGGCCAGAACCTCAAGCGCAGCAAGATGGGCGGCGTGCGCACCGTGGCCGAGATTCTCAACCTGATGAACTCGACCCTGGAAGAGTCGGCCATCCAGACACTGCGCGCGCACAACGAAGACCTGACGCAGAAGATTCTCGACGAGATGTTCCTGTTCGAGAACCTGCTGGAAATCGACGACCGCGGCATCCAGACCATCCTCCAGGAAGTGGAGACCAACTCGCTGTCCATCGCCTTGAAGGGCGCGCCGACGGCGCTGCTGGACAAGTTCCTGATGAACATGTCGCAGCGTGCCGCACAGCTGTTCCGCGAAGACATGGAAGCCCGCGGGCCGACGCGCATGTCCCAGGTGGAAGCCGAACAGAAGGCCATTTTGCAGGTGGTGCGTCGCCTGGCCGACAGCGGCGTCATCGTGACCGGCAATGGGGACGACTCCTATGTCTGACGAACAGGCGTGGCCAGACGCGGCCGGCCAGTGGCAACCCTGGCGCATGGCCGTGCTGCCCAGCGAGGCGCCGCCCGCCCCGGAACTGGACGAGGCCCAGGCCGAAGCCCAGCGCAAGCACGCCTTCCAGCGCAAGCTGGAGCTGCAGGCGCGGCGCGACAAGGTGCGCCAGGAAGCCCAGCGCCAGGGCCACGAAGCGGGTTTTGCCGCCGGCCAGGCCGAGGGTTATGCACAGGGCCTGGAGCAGGGCCGGCTGGCGGGCGAGGCCTCGCTGCAGGAACAGATTCACGCCACCCTGGAGCCCCTGCGGGCGCTGTGCGAGAACTTCGACCAGGCTCTGCGCCAGCTCGACGGGCAACTGCTGGCCCAGCTCACCGAAGTGGCCCTGGCCGCCGCCCGGCAGATCGCTGGCGAGGCCCTGCAGGCGCAACCGCAGCAGGTGCTGCACAGGGTACAGGCGCTGCTGCAACATGAGCCGGCGCTGACCGGCAAGCCGCGCCTGTGGCTGCACGCGGACGACCTGCCACTGGTGCGCGACGCCCTTGGCGAGCCGCTGGAAGCCGCCGGCTGGAGCCTGCTGGCCGACAGCGCGCTGGCGCGTGGCGGTTGCCGCGTGAGCAGCGCCAGCGGTGAACTCGACGCCAGCCTGGAAACCGCCTGGGCCGGTATTCGCAGCCGCCTGCAGGACAATCTGCCGGCAGCCACTTCATGACCCCGGCGAACCCCATCACCGCACGCTGGCAACAGCATTTCGACGCCCAGCGCCAGGCCCTGGGCCAGGCGCCGCGCTATGTGCACAGCGGGCGCATCGTGCGCGCCACCGGCCTGGTGCTGGAAGCCGTGGGCCTGAGCATTCCCCTGGGCGGCGCTTGCCGCATCGAGACCCAGGCAGGCGCCTGCGCCGAGGCCCAAGTGGTGGGCTTCGCCGGTGACACCCTGTACCTGATGCCCCTGGAAGAGATCGGCGACCTGCAACCCGGCGCCCGCGTGCTGCCGTTGGACGAGCGCGAGACCGGCGGCGCCGCCAGCCGCCAGTTCCCGCTGGGCCCGGCGCTGATGGGGCGGGTGCTGGACAGCCGCGGCACGCCGCTGGACGGCAAGGGGCCGCTGCTGGATGTGCGTCACAGCCCGCTCAACACGCCGCCGCTGAACCCGCTCAAGCGCGCGCCCATTGACCGCCAGATCGACGTCGGCATCCGCGCCATCAATGCCTTGCTCAGCGTCGGCCGCGGCCAGCGCCTGGGCCTGTTCGCCGGCTCCGGCGTGGGCAAGTCGGTACTGCTGGGCATGATGGCCCGCTACACCCGCGCCGACGTCATCGTGGTGGGGCTGATTGGCGAGCGCGGCCGCGAGGTGCAGGACTTCATCGACAACATCCTCGGCGAAGAAGGCCTGCGCCGCGCCGTGGTGGTGGCCGCGCCTGCCGACACTTCGCCCCTGCAGCGCCTGCAGGGCGCCGCCTACGCCACCCGTGTGGCCGAGGACTTTCGCGACCAGGGCCTGGACGTGCTGCTGATCATGGACTCGCTGACCCGTTACGCCATGGCCCAGCGCGAGATCGCCCTGGCCATCGGCGAGCCGCCAGCCACCAAGGGCTACCCGCCTTCGGTGTTCGCCAAACTGCCGAAACTGGTGGAGCGCGCCGGCAATGGGCCGCCCGGCGGCGGCTCGATCACCGCGTTCTACACCGTGCTCAGCGAAGGCGATGACCAGCAGGACCCCATCGCCGACTCGGCGCGGGCGATTCTCGATGGCCACATCGTACTGTCGCGCACCCTCGCCGAAGCCGGGCATTACCCGGCCATCGACATCGAGGCGTCGATCAGCCGCGCCATGACCGCCATCGTCAGCGACACCCAGCAACGCAAGGCCCAGCAGTTCAAGCAGGTGCTGAGCAAGTACCAGCGCAACCGCGACCTGATCACCGTGGGCGCCTACGCCCCCGGCCACGACCTGCTGCTGGACCGCGCGGTGCAGCTCAACCCGCACCTGGAGCGCTTCCTGCAACAGCGCATCCAGGAGCAGACCACCCTGGAAGACACACTCCAGGCCCTGAACCAGCTGTTCCCGGGCAAATGACGAGACCCCACCATGACATCGTCCCTCGACCTGCTGTCTGAATTGGCGCACAAGGCCCAGGACAAGGCCGCGCGCACCCTGGCCCAGCACCGCCAGCAACTGCGCCAGCTGGCCGGCCAGCTCAAGACCCTGCAGCAGTACCAGCAGGAGTACCGCCAGGGCCTGCAGCAAAAACTGCACAAGGAAGGCATGAGCCCCTCGGCGCTGGCCAACTACCGCGCCTTCCTCGCCTCGCTGGACACTGCCATGGACCGCGCCCGCTTGAGCATGGCGCGCCAGCAGGCCGAGATCGACAAGAGCCAGTTGGCCTGGCAGGCGGAATGGCGCAAGGCGCATGCCTACGACACCTTGCTGCAACGGCGCGCGGCGCAGCTGCAACTGACCGCCGGCCGCCGTGAACAGCGCCTGAGCGACGAGCTTGGCGCGCGCATGCGCCAGCAACCCGGCAACTTCGCCCGCACTTGAGAGGCACCATGGACATCACTGCATTGCTGGCCAGCCCGGCAGCCGCCAGCGCCCCCCAGGCCGCAACGGCCGAAACCGATGGCAGCGTATTCGCCCAGGCACTGGACGCGGCTGTGCAGGTGCAGCCTGAGCCTGAGCCTGTGCAAGCCCTGCCGGTGGCGGTCGCCACCACCGAGACGGCAGCGGCAGCGCCGGTGCCGGCCACGCCGGCTGTGGCAGCGACAGCCGACATCGAATTGCCGGCAGAACCCTTGCCCGAGCTGCCCGAGGCTGCCCCCGCGCCGGTGGCCGAACCCACGACACCCGTGCCCGTTTCTGTGCACGTGCTTGCTGCCAGCGTGGCCAAACCGCAACCCGTCGCCGCCGCCGAGGAACAGACGGAAGACGTCGAAACACTGCCCGCCGCCGCCACCGAGCTGGCCGACACCCAGCCCACGCCTGACAGCGACGACAGCGTGGACACCCAGTTGCAGCACATCCGCGACCGCATGCGCCTGATCGACAGCGCCGGCACCCCGGACCCCAGCACCGTGCAGGCCTACGTGGCGCCCACGCCAGCCCCCGTGCCGGTGGTGAGCGCGCCGGAAGTGGTCGAGACCAACGTACAGGCCGCACCGCTGGTCACCCAGCGCAGCACCGCCCTGCCCGCCGTGGCCTCAACCGAACAGAAGACCGAACCGGCTGCCAGCGAGGATGACACCACCACGCCCGTGGCCCCCGTGCCCACCGCTACTCTGGCGGCGGTGACACCGGCGCCAGCGCAGGACGACAGCGCCAGCCCCGACAGCGACACCTCCAGCCCGGCCCCCGTGGATGCGCTGAGCGCCTGGACACCCAGCGCCACACCGATGGCCACCAGCGACGCGCCGCAGGTCAACAGCAATAACCCGACACTGACCGCTGCCGTCGGCAGCTCCCAGTGGCAAGGCGACCTCAGCCAGCAGGTGCTCAACCTGCACCAGCGCGGCAAGCACCAGGTGGACCTGGAGCTGCACCCCGCCGACCTCGGCCCGCTGTCCATCAGCCTCAAGCAGGACAGCAGCGGCACCCAGGCCCAGTTCGTCTGCGCCCACCCGGCGGTGCGCAGCGCCGTGGAACAGGCCCTGCCGCAGTTGCGCGAAGCCCTGGCCGCCCAGGGCATCACGCTGGGCGACACCTCGGTCAGCGACCAACCGTCGCGCCAGGCGCGAGATCAGCAGGCGCCGTATGTCCCGTCGACGAATGCGTCCGCAGCCGAAGAGGAAGCCAGCGAAACCATTGCGACCCCATTGCTGACCCGCATCGACCTCTACACATGACCCTCCACTTGTGGGAGCTGGCTTGCCAGCGAGCTTTTCAAGGCCCAAAAAGCTCGCTGGCAAGCCAGCTCCCACATAAAGGCCAAAGCCCCACCCCGATCAAAACCCGAAGATACGGGGCATTGCCTGGCCTTATCGGGCCATGGTCCCGCCCCCCCGGTGTTCATACTCGCGGCTTGTCTGAACCGACCTTGTGAACACCGGCAATGAGCACGACACGCAAGACCCCCTGGCTGCTGATGATCCTGTGCACGGTGGTATTGGCCGCGGCCAGTGTCGCCGTTACCTGGTACTACGTGACCCGCATGGAAACCGCCAGCGCGCCGGCCGCCCAGCCACCCGCGGCGCCGGAACTGGTGACCATCCCGCCACTGACCGTGAACCTGCAGAACCCGCAGCACGAGCAGCGCCTGCTGTACATCGGCTTCAGTATCACTGTGGGCGACAAGGCCACGCAGGCGTTCCTGCAGCCCTACGTGCCGCAAATCCGCAGCCAGCTGTTCAAGCTGCTGGGCGAGCAGGACAGCACCGCACTGATGACCAGCCAGGGCAAGAGCGTGCTGGCCGCCAAGGTGCTGGAACTGGTGAAGCGCCCGCTGACGACACCCCAACCCGAGCTTTCCATACTCGACGTCCTTTACACCGACTTCATCGTGCAATAGCCCATGGCCCTAGAAGACCTGTTGTCGCAGGAAGAGATCGATACCCTGCTCAAGGGCGTCAGCGGCGAGGACGAACACCCCGCCGACGGCGACGCCTCCAGTTGGGACGTGCACATCCGCCCCTATGACCCGGCCACCCAGCACCGGGTGATTCGCGAGCGGCTGCATGCGCTGGACATCATCAACGAACGCTTTGCGCGCTACTTCCGCATGGGCCTGTTCAACCTGATCCGGCGCAGCGCCGACATCACCGTGGACAGCGTGCGCTACCAGAGCTTCAGCGACTTTTCGCGCCACGTGCCGGTGCCCACCAACATCAACCTGCTGGCCATGAAGCCGCTGCGCGGCACCGTGCTGACAGTGTTCCCGCCCAACCTGGTGTTCATGGTGGTGGACAACCTGTTCGGCGGCGACGGGCGCTTCCTGGCCAAGTCCGAAGGCCGCGAGTTCACCCGCACCGAGCAGCGCATCATCCGCCGCCTGCTGAGCCTGGCCATTCACGCCTACCAGGACGCCTGGAGTTCGGTGTACCCGCTGGAAATCGAATACCTGCGCTCGGAGATGCAGGCCAAGTTCGCCAACATCACCAGCTCGCCCAACGAGATCGTGGTCAACACCACCTTCCACCTGGAAGTGGGCAACCTCTCCAGCGACTTCAACATCGTCATTCCCTATTTGATGATCGAGCCGCTGCGCCAGCTGCTCAACGGCCCGCTGACCGACAGCGACCCGGACGCCGAGCGCGCCTGGACCCGCAAGATGGCCGGCGAGATCACCCAGTCGCACATCGAGCTGGTGGCCGATTTCACCGAGCTGGACACCAGCATCGGCCAGGTCATGGCCCTGCAGGTAGGCGACGTGCTGCCCATCGAGCTGCCCGACACCATCGTCGCCAAGGTCGACGGCGTGCCGGTGATGACCTGTGAATACGGCAGCCAGGACGGCCTGTGCGCCCTGCTGGTGAAAGACCTGATCGACCACTCCCCCGCCGGCCCCGAAGCAGCCAGCTTCGTGAAAGGCCCCGTGCCCCCAGCCAAGGACTCCGCCCATGACTGACCCGAACACCCCCCAGGACACCCCGGCTGACGAACCGTCGCTGGAAGACGAATGGGCCAGCGCCATGGCTGAACAGGGCGACGACGCCGGCCTCGACGACCCTTGGGCGCAAGCCCTGGCCGAGCAGGAAGCCGCGCCCGTGGAAACCCCGGCGCCGGCCGCCAGCAAGATGTTCCGGCCACTGGCTGGGCAGAGCGGCGGCGCCGTAAGCCGCGACCTGGAAATGATCATGGACATCCCGGTCAAGCTCAGCGTCGAGCTGGGCCGCACCCGGGTCACCATCAAGCAGCTGCTGGAACTGGCCCAGGGCTCGGTGCTGGCGCTGGACGGCCTGGCCGGCGAACCCATGGACATCCTCATCAACGGCTACCTGATCGCCCAGGGCGAGGTGGTGGTGGTCGACGAGAAGTACGGCATCCGCATCACCGAGATCATCACCCCGTCCGAACGGGTGCAGAAACTCAACCGATGAGCACCTCGTCCTCCCCCGACAACCTGCTGGGCCTGGCGCTGCTGGGCAAGAGCGCGCTGGCGTTTGCCGTGGTGGTGGCCAGCATCCTGGTCTGCGGCTGGCTGGCCAAGCGCCTGCGCCCGGGCCACACCCGGCCCGGCGCGCACCTGCAGTTGGTGAGCAGCACGTCGGTGGGCCAGCGCGAGCGCGTGGTCATCATCCAGGTGCAGGAACGCTGGCTGGTGCTGGGGGTGACACCCCAGCACATCAGCGCACTGGGCGAGATGCCCGCCCCCGAGCAAGCACCGGCCGTAGCGCCTATTGCCCTGGCACCGGCGTTCGCCGAACGCCTGGCCGCAGCCCTGAAGCAACGCATGGGCGGGAAGGACAAGCCATGAACCTGCGCCCCCTGCTGCTGGCTGCCTGCCTGCTGCCAGCCGGTATTGACAGCGCCTTCGCCCAGGACGCCCCGGGCCTTGCGGCCTTCACCAGCCAGGCCATGGGCAACGGCAGCCAGCAATGGTCGCTGAGCCTGCAGACGCTGATGCTGCTGTCGTCCATGGCGTTCCTGCCGGCGCTGCTGCTGATGATGACCGGCTTCACCCGCATCATCATCGTGCTGGGCCTGCTGCGCACCGCCATCGGCACCACCTCGGCACCGCCCAACCAGGTGCTGCTGGGGCTGGCGCTGTTCCTGACCTTCTTCGTCATGTCGCCGGTGCTGAACAAGGCCTACGACACGGCCTGGCAGCCATTTTCCAACAACCAGATCGGCCTGGAAGAGATGCTCGACAAAGGCAGCCAGCCGTTCCGCGGCTTCATGCTCAAGCAGACCCGCGAGACCGACCTTGCCATGTACGCGCGCATCGCCGACCTGCAAGACCTGGACAGCCCCGAGCAAGTGCCGATGCGCGTGCTGATGCCGGCCTTCGTCACCAGCGAACTGAAGACCGCGTTCCAGATTGGCTTCAGCATCTTCGTGCCGTTCCTGATCATCGACCTGATCGTGGCCAGCGTGCTGATGGCGCTGGGCATGATGATGGTGCCGCCGGCCACCATCTCCCTGCCGTTCAAGCTGATGCTGTTCGTGCTGGTGGATGGCTGGCAGTTGCTGCTGGGCTCGCTGGCGCAAAGTTTCTACACCTGATACCCACCTTCGGAGCCCCACCACGATGACACCGGAAATGGTCATGGACCTGGCCTACAGGGGCATGCGCGTGAGCCTGTTCGTGGCCGCCCCGCTGCTGCTCACCACCCTGGCGGTAGGCCTGATCGTCAGCCTGTTCCAGGCGGCCACGCAGATCAACGAATCGACCTTGTCGTTCATTCCCAAGATCGTCGGCATCTGTGCGGTACTGGTGCTGGCGGGGCCGCTGATGATGGACATGATTCTGGACTTCACCCGCGACCTGCTGGTGGGCCTGCCTCACCTGGTGGGCTGACGGCTCATGCTGGAGTTCGATTCAGGGCAGTTGCAGCACTGGCTGGCGCTGTTCTTCTGGCCGCTGTGCCGCATTGCCGCGTTCATGCTGGCCGACCCGCTGATGGGCCACACCATCATTCCCAATACCGTCAAGGCCGGCCTGGCGGTGCTGCTCAGCGTGCTGATAGCGCCAGTGCTGTCGGCCATGCCCGACGTGCCGATCATGTCCTGGGAAAGCCTGGGCATTGCCGTCGAACAGCTGCTGATCGGCGCCAGCCTGGGCATGGTGATGCGCGTGACGCTGGCTGCAGTAGAGATGGCCGGGGAGATCTGCGGCATGCAGATGGGCCTGGCCTTCGCCAGTTTCTATTCGGCGGAAAGCAACACCAACACCATGGTGCTGTCACGGCTGCTGAGCATGACCACGCTGCTGATGTTCCTCGCCCTGGACGGCCACCTGCTGGTGCTGCGGCTGCTGGCCAGCACCTTCCAGAGCCTGCCGGTGGGCAACCTGCACTTCGATCCGTCGTCGTGGAAGATGATCGCCAACTACGGCGGGCATATTTTCCTCACCGGCCTGCTGCTGGCGTTGCCCATGGTGGCGGCGCTGCTGATCATCAACCTGGCCATGGGCATCCTCAACCGCGCGGCGCCGCAGCTCACGGTGTTTGCCGTGGGTTTCCCGGTCACCCTGAGCACCGGCCTGGTGCTGATCATGGCCCTCACCAGCCACCTGGGGCATTTCATCCAGCTGCTGCTGGATGAGTCGCTGCACTTCCTGCAGGCCCTGGTCGGCAACATGATCGTGCCAGCCTGAGCCCCGTCAAATGTAGTCGAACAGGGTCATGCCCTGGACGCTGGAGAACGTCTGCTGCGCTGCTTGCAGGGCTACCTGCAGCGCCGTGTAGTTGGACACCGACGTGGTGTAGTCGGCGTCGGTGAGGTTCGACAGGCTGGTGGCGTAGTTCAGCGAGGCATCGTCGCCTACGGTGTCCAACACATCGATCTCGTTCATGCGCGTGCCCACCGAGGTGCGCACCGTCAGGACGTTGTCCAGGGCGTTGTCCAGCTCGCGGCTGCTGGTGGACAGGGTGTTGCTCAGCGCCGCCTGGTCGGCGTCGTCGTCCACCGGCGTGTTGAGCGCGGTGATGATGTTCTGCAAGGTGGTGAAGATGTTCGGGTCGGCGTCGGCAGCCGCACTGACGCTGATGCTGTCGCCGTCGGCCGGCTCGCCGTCGAGGGTCAGCGACAGGCCATTGATCTCCAGGGTGTCGCCAGCCTCGTAGGCCACCGCGTCACCGCCGTCGACGCTATAGGTGGCCACGCCGTCGTCGTTCACGGCAAAGGTCAGGGTGAAGCCGGTGCCGTAGTTGGCGTCGCTGGTATCAGTGATGTCCGGGCCATCGAAGGTCACCGAGCCACTGTTGTCGGCGCTGGCCTGGGCCACATAGCCGGCCGAGCTGCCGACGCTGAGGAACACGGTCTGGCCAGTGTCGCCGCTGGCCATGGTCTCTGTGGCGCTGACCTGCTGCATCACCGTGTTGTCGTCACCCTGGTAGGTCAGGGTGCCGTCCTCGTCGGTGACGAAGGTCTGGCTTTGGCTCTGGTAGCCGGAAAAAATGTAGCTGCCGTTGCTGTCGGTGGTATTGGCCAGCGACACCAGGGTGTCGTACACGCCTTGCAGCGAGGTGGCGATGGACGCCCGGTCTTCATCGCTGAGCGTGCCGTCGCCCGCCTGGATCAGCAGGGTCTTGGCACTGGTGATGGCATCGCTGACGCTGTCCAGGGCGCTTTCCTCGGTGGACAGCGAAGTCGTGACCGAGGTGCGCGAGGCGGCGTACTGGTCGTTCAGCGACGAGGCCTGCTGCACCAGCACGGCCTGGGACGCCGCCGACGAATCGTCGGACGGGTTGACCACGCGCTTGCCGCTGGACACCTCGTTGCTGGCTTCCAGGTAGGCCGCTTCCTGGGTGAGCATGTTGCTCAGGCCCTGGCTGTAGATTGTCTGGGTGGAAATGCGCATTCGCTAAGCCTCCTTGTCAGGCGTCCATGCCCAGAATGGTATCGAGGACGGTGGAGCCCACTTCGACGATCTTCGCGCAGGCCTGGTAGTACGCCTGGTAGCGCACCAGGTCGGCGGCCTCCTCGTCCAGGTTGACCCCCGAGGACGACTGCTGCAGCGTGGTCAGTTGCTCGGTGACGCTGGTCTGGTTGTCCAGCCGCGTGCTGATGGAGCTGGTCGTGCTGCCGACGTCGCTGACCAGCGAGGCATAGGCTTCACTGAGGGTGGCGCTGCCGCCCACCAGGTCCTGGTTCTGCAGGTCGAGCATTTGCAGGGCAATGGTGTTATCGCTGTCGCCGCCGCCCGAGCCTGCGGCAATCAGCGACGGGTCGTCGATCTCGGTGTCCAGGGTGCTGGCGGCGCTGCTCAGCGGCTTCACCAGGAAGCTGTCGCCGTCGTCGGCGCTGCCGCTGATGGTCACGGTCAGGCCGCCGAAACTGAGGGTGCCGGCGTCGGCGTCGTAGGTGGCGGTCACGGCCTTGCCGGTGCTGGCGTCGGTGACGGTGTAGCCGTCGTCGTCCGAATAGCTGACGGTGTAATTGCTGGTGGTCAGGCTGTCCAGGTCATCGGAGAAGGTGGCGCTGAGGCTGGCGCTGCCGGTATTGCCGGTGTTGCTGTACACCACGGGGTCGGCCACCGAGAAGAACGCCGTGCCGGTGTCGCCGTTGAGGTCGGTGCCGCTGGTCTGCAGGCTGTTGAAGGCGCTGGCCAGGGCCACGGCCATCTGGCCCAACTGGTTCTGTGCGGTGTCCAGGGTTTCGCTGCGGAAGGTCAGCAGGCCACCCAGCGAACCGCCGCTGATGGTGCTCTCGTCCAGCTCGGTCTGGTTGCCGGCGGCGTCCACGTAGCTGACGGTGGTCTGCGAGGGGTCGCTGGACGAGGTGGTGGCCGCCAGCTCGAAGCTTTGCGAGCCGGCCACCAGCGACAGGCCGTTGCTCAGGGAAATGCTGTAGCTGCCGTTGTCCTGCACGGTGAGGTCGACGTCCACCAGCTCGCTGAGCGAGGTGACCAGCGAATCGCGCTGGTCCATCAGGGTGTTGGCCGCGTCCGAGCTGCTGCCCAGGGCGCTGATCTGCTGGTTGAGCGTGGCGATCTGGTCGGTCAGGTCATTGACCTGGCTGACCTGGTCGGTGATCTGCGATGACACGCTGCTTTGCATGTCGTCCAGGTAGCTGCCCAGGGAGTTGAACTGGGCCACCAGGGTTTCTGCCGAGCCGATCACTTCTTCGCGGGCCGCCGAGTCGCTGGCGTCGCTGCTCATGGTTTGCACCGAGGAGAAGAAATCCTGCATCAGGGTGTCCAGGTCCGAGGTGCTGTCGGCCAGCAGGTCATCCACCTGCGACACTTCGGTCGAATAGGTGCTGAGGGCACTTTCGGTGCTGGTGGACGCGTTCAGCTGGGCCGCGATAAACTGGTCGAACGTACGGTCGACACTGGTCACCTCCACGCCCCCCGTGGTGCTCGCGGCAAGCGAAGCAGACTCCAGGTTATAGCCGTCGGTATAGACGTTGGTGATGTTGTTGCTGCTGGTACTGAGGGCCACTTGTGCCGCGTTCAGGCCGCTGACACCGATCGAAATGATGCTCATAAATAATTCCTGCACGACGTGCCACGTGTTATCGGCCGATTGCCCGAAATCTTGAAAAATCAGCCGTTTTTTTTTGCCGCGCTCAACAGTGTGGGAGCTGGCTTGCCAGCGAGCTCTTGAGGCCCCAAAAGCTCGCTGGCAAGCCAGCTCCCACAGGTCCATTCGATACCTTTACTCCAGCCGCGCGGTTTGCAGCGGCTGGCGCAGCGGGCCGATGGTGGCCATGACGGCGATCAGCTTGCTGGCGTAGTCAGGGTCGGTGGCATAGCCGCCGCGCTGCAACGCGTGCGCTGCCTGCAAGGGGTCGCGGGCAGTGAGAACGCCGGCGTAGTTGGCGTTGTTGCCGATCAACTGGGTGTAGTCCGCCAATGCCGCGTCGTCGCTTTCGTAGGCGCGGAAGCTCTGCACCTGCTTGCGCATCTGGCCGTCCTCGAATTCGCTGGTCATGACCTCGGTGGTCGCGCCGCGCCAGCGCCCGCCTGCCTTGATGCCGAACAGGTTGTGGCTGTCCTCGCCGCTGGCGGTGGTAATCCTGCGCCGGCCCCAGTCGGTTTCCAGCGCTGCCTGGGCGACGATCAGTTCGGCGGGAATGCCGCTGCTGCGCGACGCCTGCTGCGCCGGGCCGGCCAGGCGCTGGACGAACTCCTGCACGTGCGCTGCCTGGCTGCCGGTATCGCCCACCGCGCGGCGTTGCCAGGCAGCAAAGGCCTGCTGCACGTTGCCGACCATGCCCGGCGGCGCCGTCACCCGCTGGCCGCTGCTGACACCCAGTTGCCGGTCCAGCACCTCGGCCAGGCCCAGGCCTTTGCCGGCCAGGTGCTGCGCCCACTGCTCGTCGAGCATCTCGGTGTACATGGCGGTCTGCGAGTCCTTGTCCAGGTCGGACTTGGGAATGGCCGCGCGCATGCTCTTGAGCATCATCTGCAGGAACATCGCCTCGAACTGCTTGCTGGCTTCATGCGCTCCGGCGTTGCGGTCCTGCGCCGCGGTGCGCCGCAGATTCGCCAGGCCCTGCATGTCGAGGGCAAAACCATCGGTGCTGCTGGCCAGGCTCATCAGATGATCTCCAACTCGGCGCGCAGCGAGCCTGCGGCCTTCAGCGCCTGCAGTATCACCATCAGGTCCTGGGGCGTGGCGCCCAGGGCGTTCAAGCCCTTGACCACGTCCATCAGGTTGGCGCTGCCTTCCACCAGGTGCAGCAGGCCGCCCTGCTCCTGAATCGAGATGCTGCTGTTGGCACTGCCGGCGGTCTGCCCCTGGCTGAGGGCGCCAGGCTGGCTGACCTGGTTGTTGGTGTCGATGACCACCGACAGGTTGCCGTGGGCCACGGCTGCGCGCCCCAGTTTCACCGCGCTGTTGAGCACCACCGAACCGGTGCGCGAGTCGATGATGACCTTGGGCCTGGACTCGGCCGGCAGCACCTGCACGCTCTGCACCCGGGCCATGAAGTTGACCCGCTCATTGGGCGACAGTGGCCCCTGCAGCTGGATCACCCCACCGTTGACGGCCGAAGCCACGGTGCGGCGAAATTCGCTATTGATGGCGTACACCGCGCGTTCAGTGGTGGCGAAGTCGGCTTCGTTCAAATACAGGCTCAACGTGCCATCGTTGCCGCCCAGGCGCAGCGGCACTTCACGCTCCACCACCGCGCCACGGGGAATGCGCCCACCGGCCAGCTGGTTGACAGTGACGCTGCTGCCATTGGCGGCGGCGCCGGCACCGCCCACCAGCAGGTTGCCCTGGGCCATGGCGTAGACGTCGCCATCGGCGCCTTTCAACGGCGTCATCAGCAAGGTGCCACCGCGCAGGCTGCGGGCGTTGCCGATGGACGACACCACCACGTCGATCTGCTGCCCCGGCCGTGCGAACGGCGGCAAGCTGGCGGTGAGCATCACCGCGGCAATGTTGCGCATCTGCATGTTGGCATTGGCCGGCAGGGTCAGGCCCAACTGCGACAGCATGTTGGTCAGGCTCTGCTCGGTGAACGGGCTCTGGGTGGTCTGGTCACCGCTGCCGTCCAGGCCCACCACCAGGCCGTAGCCCACCAGGCTGTTGGGGCGCACGCCGGCGAATTCGGCGATGTCGCGAATCTGCTCGGCCTGGGCCTGGGCCCCGGCCAGCAGCGCAAGGGCGGCCAGCAGCAGGGCCAGGGTGGAGCGAATCAGGTCAGCCATGGCACCGGGCCTCAGAGCGGGGAAATGTTGAGGAAGAAGCGGTGCAGCCAACCCATGCGCTGCGCTTCGTTGATATAGCCGTCGCCCACGTACTCGATGCGCGCGTTGGATACCTGGGTGGAGGCCACGGTGTTGTCACCGGTGATGGTGCGCGGGTTGACCACCCCGGAAAACCGGATGTATTCGGTGCCCTGGTTGATGGCGATCTGTTTCTCGCCACGCACCCGCAGGTTGCCGTTGGGCATCACCTCCATCACCGCCACGGCAATGGTGCCGGTGAACGAGTTGGTGGCCTGGGAGCCGCCGCTGCCGGTGAAGTCATTGGCCACCGAAGTGTCGAGGCCGTAGCTGCCTTCCTGGGATGCCCGCGCCGAGGTGGCCTTCATGCTCAGGCTGGCCGAGCCGGTGCGCCCGGCGTTGGAGGCCGAATTCTTGCTGGCGCTGACCTGCTCGTTGAGGGTGATGGTCAGGGTGTCGCCGACCATGCGCGGGCGGCGGTCCTCGAACAGCGGCTGCGCACCACGGCGCACCTGGAAGATGGCACCGTCGGCGTCGCGCGGCGGCAACGGCGGCACCACCATGCTTTCGTCGGCCACCACCGGCTTGTGCGGCAGCACATCGCAGCCGGCCAACAGTGCGAACAGCAGGCACACGCCCGGGGTAAGGTTCATGCCGTACCTCATAGCTGCGTCAGGCGCTGCAGCATCTCGTTGGACGCATCCACCGCCTTGCTGTTGATCTCGTAGGCGCGCTGCACCTGGATCATGCTGACCATCTCCTCCACCACGTTGACGTTGGAGGTCTCGACGTAGCCTTCCGACAGCGTGCCGGCGCCGTTGAGGCCAGGGGTGCTCTCGGTGGGCGCGCCGGAAGCGTCGGTTTCCAGGTAAAGGTTCTGGCCAATGCTTTCCAGGCCGGCCGGGTTGATGAACAACGCCACGTTCAACTGCCCCACCTGGGTGGAAGTGGCCGAGCCTGCCTGCACCACCGAGACGATACCGTCGTTGCTCACCGACACCGAGGTGGCGGTGCTGGGAATGGTGATGCCGCCCGTCAGGGTGTAGCCGTTGGAGGTCACCATCTGGCCGTTGGCGTCGAGCTGGAAGCTGCCGTCGCGGGTGTAGGCGGTGCTGCCATCGGGCATGTCGACTTCAAAGAAGCCGTTGCCGTTGATGGCCAGGTCCTTGCTGTTGTCGGTCTCGGTCAGGTTGCCCTGGGTGTGCAGGCGCTCGGTGGCCACCTGGCGCACGCCGGTGCCCACCTGCAGGCCCGACGGCAACTTGGTCTGGCTGGTGCTTTGGGCGCCAGGCTGGCGCATGTTCTGGTACAGCAGGTCTTCGAAAACCGCCCGCGACTTCTTGAAGCCGTTGGTGCTGACGTTGGCCAGGTTGTTGGCGATCACATCCATTTGCGCCTGCTGGGCTTCCAGGCCGGTTTTCGCCGTCCACAGTGATCGGATCATCGATCATTCCTCGTTCAATTCAACCGGTGTATCAGCCCTGCAGGGACAGCAGGCTGTTGGCGCTCTTGGCGTTTTCGTCGGCGCTGCTGATGACCTTCATCTGCATCTCGTAGCGGCGGGAGTTGTCGATCATCGCCACCATGGCGCTGGTCGGGCTGATGTTGCTGCCCTCCAGGTTGCCGGGGCTCAGGCGCATGGTTTCGTCGGCCGGCAGCGGCTGCACCGTGCCGTCCGCGCCCGCTGGCGTGCGGAACAGGCCGTCGCTGCCGGCTTCGAGGGTGCCCGGCAACGCCGAGACCATCTTCAGCCGGCCCACGGCGGCCAGGCCCTTGGCATCGCCACCCTGCTCGCGCACGGTGAGGGTGCCGTCGCTGCCGATGCTGATTTCACTGCCGGGCGGCACGCTGATCGGGCCGCCGTCGCCGATCACCGGGCGGCCGCCCAGCGACAGGTTGCCGGCACCGTCCACCTGCAGGTCGCCGCGGCGGGTGTAGGCCTCGCTGCCGTCGCTGGTCTGCACGGCCAGCAGGCCGTTGGTGTCCAGCGCCACGTCGAGGTTGCGGTCGGTGTGGGTCACCGGCCCCTGGTTCCAGTCCACGCCCACGCCGGTGGCCGCCACCGACACCCGCGTCGGCAAGCCTTCGCCAGGCACCGGCACGGCCTGCATCTGCGCCAATTGCGCACGGAAGCCCGGCGTCGCCAGGTTGGCCAGGTTGTTGGCCACCACGGCTTGCTGGTCCAGGGACTGGTTGGCGCCGCTCATGGCGGTGAAAAGCATGCGATCCATGATTACGACCCGAGGCTGACCGCTTGCTGGAGGACTTCGCTCTGGGTTTTCACCGATTGCGAGTTAGCCTGGAAGTTGCGCTGGGCAATGATCAGGTTCACCAGTTCCGTGGTCAGGTCGACGTTGGAGTCTTCGGTCACGCCGCTTTCAATCGAACCCAGCTGGCCGGTGCCGGCGGTGCCCAGCAGGGCCACGCCCGACTCGCTGGTGGCGGTCCAGCTGTTGTCGCCGACAGCCTGCAGGCCCTGCTCGTTGTTGAAGGTGGCCAGCACGATCTGGTCGATGATCTGCGTCTGGTCGTTGGAGTAGCTGGCCACCACGTTGCCGCTGGAGTCGATGGTGAAGCCGGTGAGGCTGCCCGAGGTGTAGCCGTCCTGGGAGCTGCTGGACAGCTCGAAGTCGTTGCCGAACTGGGTGGTGCCGGTCAGGTCGAGGTCGATGCTCATCTCGGCCGCGCCGTTGCCCGGGTCGTAGGTGTAGGTGGACGTGGCGCCGCTGGTCAGCAGGCCGCTGGTGTCGAAGGCCACTTCCTGGCTCAGGGCGTTGCCGTCGTCGTCGGTCAGGGTGTTGCCGTCGATGGCGGTGTAGACGTTCCAGGTATTGGTGTCGTCGCTCTTGGCGAAGTACAGGGTCATGCTGTGGCTGTTGCCCAGCGAGTCGTACACCGTGGCGCTGGTGGAGTACGAATAGGTGGTGGCGTCGGTGGAATCGAACGTGGTGGTGATGGCGTCCGAGCTGGAATCCAGGTTCAACGTGGCGTCCAGTTCGCTGGTGGCGCTGGCCTGAAGGCCCGTGGACGGAATCTGGATAACACCGTTGGCGCCTACCAGCTTGGCGCCGGAAGAGTTTTCCAGGTAGCCGTCGGAGCTCAGGGTCAGCTGGCCGTTGCGCGAGTACGTGGTGGTGGTGCCGTCGTTGAAGACGAAGAACCCGTCGCCGCTGATGGCCAGGTCCAGGTCGTTGTCGGTGGTGGTGAGGCTGCCGGACTCGAAGTTCTGCACCACCCCCGACACCGAGGTACCCAGGCCCACTTCGGCGTCGGCGTAGACGTCGGCGAACTCGGTGGTGGAGCTCTTGAAGCCCACGGTCTCGGAGTTGGAGATGTTGTTGCTGATCACGTTGAGGTCGGTCGATGCTGCGCTCAGACCGCTGAGTGCTTGGGAAAAGCCCATGTTTCGCTCCTTGAAGCCAATAAGGACCGGGCAGCCGCAAACGCCGCGAAGGTCACGTTTCTGTGAAAGGTCGAGGTGCGCCGCTACAGCAGCAGGCGGATGTCGCTGAGGCTGGCGCTGTCGGTGTTGGCGCCCAGTTCCAGCACCACGTCGCTGTCGTCGTCGGTGCTCACACCCGACACCAGCGCGTAATTGAGTTCGGTGGCTGTCACGGCCGTGCCGCTGTCGGTGGCGGTGATGCTCACGGTGTACGTGCCGTCGGCGGCGGTGCTGCCGTCGTCTTCCAGGCCGTCCCAGGTCAGCGAATGCGTGCCTTCGTTGAGCGCGCCCACATCGATGGTGCGCACCACGTTGCCGCTGCTGTCAGTGATGGTGGCCGTGACCGTGTCCGCATCGCCGTCCAGGTTGACGCCATAGGTGGTGGCGCTGCCGCCGTCGACAGTGATCGTGTCGCCGTCCACCAGCACGCCCTTGCCCACCAGTGCCGAGGCCTGCAGGGCCTGGCTGGTGTCGATCTGGCCGGAGATGCTGTCCAGGGTGTCGCCCAGGTCGGTGATGCCGCTGATCATGTTGATCTGCGCCAGCTGCGAGACCATCTCGGTGTTGTCCATGGGCTCGGAAGGGTCCTGGTTCTGCAGCTCCGTCACCAGCAAGGTGAGGAACTGGTCCTGCAGGTCATCCGCGGTGGTCGTGGTGGTGCTGGTGGTGCTGGTTGAACTGGTGTTCATGGACGACAGCACTGAACTGCTGATGGTGTTGGTCATGGATCAGGACTCTCCCAGAGTCAGGGTCTTAAGCATCAGTTGCTTGCTCGTGCTCATGACCTCGACGTTGGCCTGGTAGGAGCGCGAGGCGGAAATCATGTTGACCATCTCGCCCACCGGCTCCACGTTGGGCATGCTGACGTAGCCGTCGGCGTCGGCCATGGGGTCGCCGGGGCGGTATTCCTTGCGGAACGCCGACTGGTCCTCGACCACCTGGCTCACGCGTACCCCGCCCAGGCCCTCGGCCTGGGCCTCGAACACGGCCTGGCGGGCGCGGTAGGGCTGACCGTCGGGGCCGCTGACGCTGTCGGCGTTGGCCAGGTTGCTGGCGGTCACGTTCATGCGCTGGGACTGGGCACTCAGCGCGGAACCGGCGATATCGAAAATGCTGAAAATCGACAAGGTGGGTACCTGCTCTATTCGGACTGCATGGCGGTCTTGAGCGCTTGCAGCCGGCTGTTCAGAAACGTCAGGCTGGCCTCGTAGTGCACCGAGTTGTCACTGAACTGGGCGCGCTCGCGGTCCATGTCCACGGTGTTGCCGTCCAGGCTGGGCTGGTCGGGTACGCGATAGAGCAATTCGTGCAACGAGGTGCCGCTGAAGCTCGCCGCCAGGTGCCGGTCCGCGGTGGTCGCAAGGCTCATGCCCGTGGCCTTGGGCATGCCCTGCCCCATGGCGCTGGCCAGTTCGCTGGAAAAGTCGAAGTCGCGGGCGCGGTAGCCTGGCGTGTCGGCGTTGGCGATGTTGTTGGCCAGCACTTGCTGGCGCTCGGCGCGCAGGCTCAATGCGGTCTGCTGAAAGCTGAGCTCGTTGTCGAGCTTGTCGATCATGCTGGCGGCCTCCGACTCGGTTTGGGGGGTGAGGCGCGCAGAGTAGTCGCAAGGTTGCCAAGCCAAAGGCCGAAACAGACACGCATTTATCGAGCACTTCCGACCTTGCATCACGGCGCCGCGCTCTAGAATCACCTGCACGACCCCTCGACGAATTCGCCCATGACGACTCGCCCCACCCACGCCGCGCGCGCTCGGCTCGGCACTGCCTGTGCCTGCCTGAGCGCGCTGCTGTGGCTACCCCAAAGCCCGCTGGCGCTGGCCGAACCGGCCCTGGAGCAGGCGCGTATCCGCGACCTGTTGACCGCGGCATTGCCAGCCCACGCCAACCACCCGCAGATCGAGCTGAGCAACCTGGCCGCCGCCTGCGACGACCCCCGCCCGTTCCTCACCCACCCCGAGCAGCGCAGCTATGGCCGCGTGCTGGTAGGCGTGCGTTGCGGGCGCGCGCTGCACTACGTGCAGGCAAAGGTGTCAGTACAGGGCACCTACGTGGTCAGCCAGCAGAACATCGTCGCCAACCAGGTGATCGAAGCCGACATGCTGGCGCTCAGGACCGGCGCCCTGGAGAAGCTGCCGGCCAACACCGCGCTAAGCTTCAAGGAGGTGGTGGGGCTGCGCGCCGGCCACGCGTTCAAGGCCTCGGCGCCGCTGATCGTGACCGCCCTGCGCAAGACCTGGCTGGTGGAACAGAACCACCCGGTGGCCATGCAGTTCCGTGGTTCAGGCTTCACCCTGAGCCGCCAGGGCAAGGCCCTGGACAACGGTTACCTGGGGGATGAGGTGCGCGTGGTGGCCGAGCGCGGCAAGGTACTGCGCGGCAAAGTGACCGGGCCTGATCAACTGCTGGTACGCGATTGAACGTGCCACATATTTGAAACACAGGCGTTCAAGTTCAATCACCCAATGCCGATAGTGGGCAAAAGGGACACTATGAAAATTCGACCGTGAAAATAATCAGTACTGCGCTCAGCAACACACTGCCCAATACCGACCTGGCGGCCAACAACCGGCTGCAGAAGAGTGAGGCCAGTGACACGGATCCAGCGGTCAGCAACACGCTGGAATTAAACGAAAGCCTCTACGGTTCGGATGCGTCCACCGCCGATATCGACATGAATCGGGTGAACGAGATTCGCCAGGCAATCAGCGACGGTTCACTGGAAATCGACTCGTCGCGGATCTTCGATGGCATGGCCGACAGTGTGATGGAAATGAATGGGCAAGCACCCGAGTGAAAAACGGCCACCGGCCGGACAAGACATCGCCAGGGGCCTGGCGCGGCACCTGCAACGCCAGCAGGTGGCCGCCCAGCGCTTGCTGACGCTGCTGGAACAGGAGCGCCTGGCGCTGGCCGGGCCGAAGATCGATGGCGAGCGGCTGACCGAGCTGAGCATCGCCAAGCAGGCGATCCTGGAAGACCTGGAGCAGCTGGAAACCACCCGCCGCCGCGCCCAGCGCTCGCTGGGCCACGGGCCCGACCACCATGGCGCCATGCAGCTGGCCCGGGACCAGGGCTGCCTGCCGTCCTGGACGCGCCTGCAGGACCTGGCCGCCCGCGCGCAGCAGCTCAACCAGTTCAACGGCGACATGCTGCGGGTACGCCAGCAGCAGAACCAGCGCATTCTCAACTACCTCAACGAGGCTACCGGCCGCACCTTGTACGGCCCGGACGGCCGCCACGCCGGGCATTCAGGCCGGGCATGAGCTGCCGGCCGCCAGCACGCGGTCGAACAACGCGCGCATGGTGTTGGCCCGCAGCGGCTTCTGCACGATGCCCAGCAACGGCTGGGCCGGGCGCCGCGCCAGGCTGGCCAGCAGTGCCGGCGCCGGCACCTCGCCGTCGGACAGCAGAATCAGGTGCCTGACCTTGCGGTCGGCGTACACCAGCTCTGCCAGTTCCAGGTCGCTCATGTCGAAGGTTCCCACGCTGCAGATCGCCACGTCGAAATGCTCGCGGCTGCCGCGCAACACTCGCGCCAGCTCGTCCTGGCTCATGACCGGGGTCAGGTAGTGGCAGCCCAGGTCGTAGAGCAGCGTCTGGGTATCGAACAGTTGGAACGCGTGCGGTTCTATCAACAGAACCCGCAGCCTGGAATTCTCTAGCAGCTCACGATCAGTCACGGCAAACCCCGAATGCATGGATGGCTTGCGCACGGAGGTTAAAGGCGGGTTGGCGCCAGCCATCGAAAGAACACGGGGCCAAAACCCCGTCAGTTCGCGCCTCTATCCGCGGACCAACATGGCGGCCCAGGCCTGCAGTGACACCGCCTCCAGGTTGATCACCAGCGGCAGCAAGGCCAGGTAGAAGGCGATGGTCTTGGGGTTGCCCAGGGTGATGGTCAGGCCGGACAAAGCCGCCGACAGCAGTTCCGTGCGCGGCACCGCCCCCCGGGCATGGCCGCGCTGTCGGTGGTGCGGCGCCTGCCGGGCATCAAGGAGATGCAGAGCATGTTCGTGCTCAAGGAGATCAAGCCGTTCGTGGCGTTCCCGGTGAAGCGCCCCGCAATCTCGTTGCAGCAACTGTCTTGAGATGGCGTCGCCTGCATCGCGACTAAAGTCGGCTCCTACGCCGTTCGAGGTAGGAGCCGGCCTTGACACGCATTCGCGTAGCAGCTGCCGCAGGCTGCGTCCGGGACCTGCGCGGTGTGTCAGGTGACGCGGCCTTGCGGCCGCTGCTACGGGCGCGGTGCGCCGGGAGTTCGTGGTAGGAGCCGGCCTTGGCCGCGATGCAGGCGACACGATCTATGGGGTATACGCAGCTGCTACAGGTTATTGTCAGATGGCGACCGGGGCCTTGATGCCCGGGTGCGGGTCGTAGCCGACGATTTCGAAGTCTTCGAACTTGTAGTCGTAGATCGACGCCGGCTTGCGCTTGATGTTCAGCGTCGGCAGCTTGCGCGGCTCGCGGGCCAGCTGGGTCTGGATCTGCTCCATGTGGTTGGCGTAGGCGTGGGTGTCGCCGGTGGTGACGATGATCTCGTGCGGGATCAGGTCGCACTGCTGCGCCAGCATGTGGGTCAGCAAGGCCAGCGCCGCAGTGTTGTACGGCAGGCCCAGGAACACGTCGGAGCTGCGGATGTACAGCTGCATCGACAGGTGCCCTTCGTTGACGAAGGCCTGGTACAGCAGGTGGCACGGCGGCAGGGCCTGGCGGCCTTCGGCGGCGTTCTGCTGCGGGCTCTTGGACTCGTCGGGCAGGTATTCCACGTTCCAGCCGTGGAACAGGATGCGGCGGCTGTTGGGGTTGTTCTTCAGGGTGTCGACCATGTAGTCGATCTGGTTGATGGTCTTGCCATCCTTGGTCGGCCAGGCGGTCCACTGCTCGCCGTATACCGGGCCCAGGTCACCGCTTTCGGTAGCCCATTCGTCCCAGATGGTGACGCCGTTTTCGTTCAGCCACTTCACGTTGGTGTTGCCGCTGAGCATCCAGATCAGCTCGTTGGCAATGCTCTTGAAGTGCAGCTTCTTGGTGGTCAGCAGCGGGAAGCCATCGGCCAGGTTGTGACGGTATTGGCGCGCGAAGACGGCCTTGGTGCCGGTGCCGGTCCGATCACCCTTGGTCACGCCGTTGGTGATCACATCGGTCAGGAGATCCAGGTACGCTTTCATTGAGGCCTCAAGTCGGTCGCCAGCAGCCGCGACCGTTTGCAGAAAAAGAAAAAGGCGGGGCTTTCGCCCCGCCCGTCAATCATACCGCGGCGTTTTTCGGCGCGGGGGGCCGGTTGTAGGCCCACCAGATCAAGCCTAGACCACCGATGATCATCGGCAGGCAGAGGATCTGACCCATGGTGACCCAGCCAAACGCCAGGTAGCCCAGCTGTGCGTCAGGCACGCGGACGAACTCGACGATGAACCGGAAGATGCCGTAGAACAGCGCGAACATGCCCGACACCGCCATGGTGGGGCGCGGCTTGCGCGAGAACAGCCACAGGATAATGAACAACGCCACGCCTTCAAGGGCAAACTGGTACAGCTGCGACGGATGGCGCGGCAACTGGGCCGGGTCGCTCAGCGGCGGGAAGATCATCGCCCACGGCACGTCGGTGGGCTTGCCCCACAATTCGCCGTTGATGAAGTTGCCGATACGCCCGGCACCCAGGCCGATCGGCACCATCGGGGCAATGAAGTCCATCAGCTCGAAGAACGACTTGCCGTTCTTGCGGCCAAACCACCAGGTGGCCAGCATCACGCCGATCAGGCCGCCGTGGAACGCCATGCCGCCCTTCCACACCTCGAAGATCAGCGTGGGGTTGTCGATGTACACCTTCAGGTCGTAGAACAGCACGTAGCCCAGCCGCCCGCCGACGATCACGCCCATGGCGCACCAGAAGATCAGGTCGGAGAGCTTCTCCTTGGTCCAGGTAGGGTCAAAGCGGTTCAGGCGGCGCGACGCAAGAAACCAGGCAGCGCCGATGCCAATCAGGTACATCAGGCCGTACCAGTGGATTTGAAGCGGTCCGATGGCGACGGCCACCGGATTGATCTGCGGGTAAGGCAGCATTGCAACTCCTTGACGTGAGCAGGCGGCTGGATCGCCCCTGGCGTTCCCAAGCGGCCACGAGGGCAGGAAAAACCGTGACTATGCCCGGCCCTCCCACCCCCTGCCATGAAACTTGTGTCAGCGAAAACTGGAGCGCATGGTAACGGATGGGGGCCCAGCCCTCTACTGTAGCTGGATGGATAGCGCCCCGGGCGCCGAGTAAAGTGATGCAAAACACAAGGCCAACCTTATGTGTCTGATCGTATTCGCCTGGCGCCCCGGGCACCCCGTGCCGCTGGTGCTGGCAGCCAACCGCGATGAATTCTATGCCCGGCCCAGCCTGCCGCTGGGCCACTGGCAGGACGCTGCGGGCGTCCATGCCGGCCGCGACCTGGAGGCCGGGGGCACCTGGCTGGGGCTGGGGCCGAACGGCCGCTTTGCCGCCCTGACCAACATCCGCGACCCCGGCCAGCCCCTGGGGCGGCGCTCGCGGGGTGACCTGGTTGCACGTTTCCTGACCAGCCAGGTGTCGATCGATCATTACCTGGACGATATCGGCAGCCGGGCTGGCGAGTATTCGGGGTTCAACCTGCTGCTGGGGGCGGACGGACGGCTGTGCTATTTCAACCAGCGGCAACGCCAGCCCAAGGACCTGGCTACCGGCGTGTACGGGCTGTCCAATGCCGGCCTGGACACGCCATGGCCGAAACTGCTCAAGGCCAGGGCCGCCTTGGCAGCGCAGCTGGATGATCCCCAACCGGAAGCGCTGCTGGCCCTGCTGCGGGACCCGGCGCGCGCCGCCGATGCCGCGCTGCCCGACACCGGCGTGGGCCTGGCGACGGAGTCGCTGCTGTCGAGCGTGTTCATTGCCAGCGAGAACTACGGCACGCGGGCGAGCACGGCACTGATCGTGCGCGCCGAGGGTTCGCGGCGCATCGTGGAGCGCAGCTTCGGGCCGTATGGCGGGGCGTTGGGGGAGGTGGACCTGGAGGTTTAGCCTGTGGGAGCTGGCTTGCCAGCGAGCTTTTGAAGGCCCGCAAAGCTCGCCGGCAAGCCGGCTCCCACAAAAACTACAGAGTCTTGGGCGCAGCCGGGTTGATCATCCGCGACAGGCCCAGGTTCTTCAGCGCCAGTTGCAGCGAGCTGTGGATAACCTGCGGGTTGTCGATTTTCATCAGTTGCGCCAGCAGTTCCTTGGCCTTGCCCAGGCTGATCTGGCGCAGCATCCACTTCACCTTCGGCAGGTTGGTGGCGTTCATCGACAGGCTGTCGAAGCCCATGGCCATTAGCAGTACCGCAGCAGCAGGGTCGCCGGCCATCTCGCCGCAGATGCTCACCGGCTTGCCTTCGGCATGGGCCTCGGTGACCACGTGTTGCAAGGCTTGCAGCACCGCCGGGTGCAGGTAGTCGTAGAGGTCGGCCACGCGTGGGTTGTTGCGGTCCACGGCCAGCAGGTACTGGGTCAGGTCGTTGGAGCCCACCGACAGGAAGTCCACCTGGCGCGCCAATTCGCGGGTGAGGTACACCGCCGCCGGAATCTCGATCATCACGCCCACCGGCGGCATCGGCACGTCGGTGCCTTCGTCGCGCACCTCGCCCCAGGCCCGGTGAATCAGGTGCAGGGCTTCCTCGGTCTCGTGGGTGCCAGAAATCATCGGCAACAGGATGCGCAGGTTGTTCAGGCCCTCGCTGGCCTTGAGCATGGCGCGGGTCTGCACCAGGAAGATTTCCGGGTGGTCGAGCGTGACGCGAATGCCGCGCCAGCCCAGGAACGGGTTGTCTTCCTTGATGGGGAAGTAGGACAGCGCCTTGTCACCGCCGATGTCCAGGCTGCGCATGGTCACCGGCAGCGGGTGGAAAGCGGCCAGCTGTTCGCGGTAGATGGCCAGCTGTTCCTTCTCGCTGGGGAAGCGCTGGTTGATCATGAACGGCACTTCGGTGCGGTACAGGCCCACGCCCTCGGCGCCGCGCTGCTGGGCACGGGCCACGTCGGCGAGCAGGCCGGTGTTCACCCACAGCGGCATGCGGTGGCCGTCGAGGGTCACGCACGGCAGTTCGCGCAGGGCATCGAGGCCCTGGGCCAGCTGGCGTTCTTCCTCGACCACTTCGGCGAACTGCTTGGCCAGCACCTCGCTGGGGTTGGTGTAGACCTCGCCCTTGTAGCCATCGACGATCATCTGGATGCCGTCGACCTTGGAATACGGCAGGTCCACCAGGCCCATTACGGTGGGGATGCCCATGGCCCGGGCCAGAATGGCAACGTGGGAGTTGCCGGAGCCCAGTACCGAAATCAGGCCGACAAGCTTGCCTTCCGGCACCTCGCCGAGCATGGCCGGTGAAAGTTCTTCGCTGATCAGGATGGTATTGTCGGGGTAAACCAGGGTTTGCTGGCGGGCTTCCTGCAGGTAGGCCAGCAGCCGGCGGCCCAGGTCCTTGACGTCCGAGGCGCGCTCGCGCAGGTAGGCGTCGTCCATCAGTTCAAAGCGGTTGACGTGCTCGGTGACCACCTGGCGCAACGCGCCCTGGGCCCACTGGCCGGTCTTGATGACGTTGGTCACCTCGCTGCCCAGCGAGGCGTCGTCGAGCATCATCAGGTAGACGTCGAACAGCGCACGCTCTTCGGGGCGCAATTGCGTGGCCAACTTCGCCGAAAGGGTGCGCATGTCGTTGCGAACGCCTTCAAGCGCAGTCTGGAACAGTTCCAGCTCGGCCTTGATGTCGGTGACGGCCTTGTCGGGCACCACGTCGAGATCGGCCGGCGGCAGCATGACCACCGCAGTACCCACGGCGGCACCGGGGGAACCCGGCACGCCGACGAACTTGGCTTCCTGGATGCCCTTGCCCTGGCGCCCCAGGCCCCGGATCGAGCCGGTGGCTTCAGCGTGGGCAATTACGCCGGCCAATTGCGCGCTCATGGTGACCAGGAAGGCTTCTTCGCCCTCGTCGAACTGGCGCCGCTCCTTTTGCTGGATAACCAGTACCCCCACCACGCGGCGGTGGTGGATGATGGGCGCGCCCAGGAACGAGGCGAAGCGTTCCTCGCCGGTTTCGGCGAAGTAGCGGTAACGGGGGTGGTCGGCGGCGTTTTCCAGGTTCAGCGGTTCTTCGCGCGTGCCCACCAGGCCCACCAGGCCTTCGTTGGGGGCCATGCTGACCTTGCCGATGGAGCGCTTGTTCAAGCCCTCGGTGGCCATCAGCACGAAACGGTTGGTTTCCGGGTCGAGCAGGTAGACCGAACAGACCTGGCTGCCCATGGCCTCTTTGACGCGCAGCACAATGATCCCCAACGCCGTCTTGAGATCCTTGGCGGAGTTGACTTCCTGGACGATCTTGCGCAGCGTATTGAGCATGGCTCGGGGTCGAACTCCGTCGTCAGTCGCGCGCCAGCAGGCGCGGGGCAAGCTCTTTGAGAGCGCGGCGATACACCTCGCGCTTGAATGTCACCACCTGGCCCAGCGGGTACCAATAGCTGACCCAGCGCCAGCCATCGAATTCCGGTTTACCGGTCAAATCCATTCTCACGCGCTGTTCGTTGGATACCAGGCGCAAGAGAAACCACTTCTGCTTCTGGCCGATGCACAGCGGTTGGCTGTGGGTACGTACCAGGCGTTGGGGTAAACGATAACGCAACCAGCCACGGGTGCAGGCAAGAATTTCAACATCTTGTCGCTCCAGCCCCACTTCTTCATTCAGCTCGCGGTACAAGGCCTCTTCCGGCGTCTCCAGAGGGTTGATACCTCCCTGTGGAAACTGCCAGGCATCCTGATTGATACGACGAGCCCATAGCACCTGTCCGGCATCATTGGTCAGAATAATGCCGACATTGGGACGGAAACCATCGGGGTCGATCACGGCAGCAACCTCGCAAACGCATGTCTTTGCATTGTTCCACAAAGATCGTCAAGGCAGCAACGCACCCGCATACCTTATGTGCACTGTTGTGAAAAGTCCGTATTCTGTGGGCCTTTTCCTGTTTTCAGACGAGTAACTTCCATGCGCCTGGCTTTATTCGACCTCGACAACACCCTGCTTGGTGGCGACAGCGATCACGCCTGGGGCGACTACCTGTGCGAGCGCGGCATCCTCGACCCGGTGGAATACAAGAACCGCAACGACGCGTTCTACCAGGACTACCTGGCCGGCAAGCTGAACCTGACCGACTACCTGAACTTCAGCCTGGAGATTCTGGCGACTACCGAGATGGCGCAGCTGGCCGAATGGCATGCCGACTTCATGCGTGACTGCGTGGAGCCGATCATTCTGCCCAAGGCCCTGGCCCTGCTGCAGCAGCACCGCGACGCCGGTGACAAGCTGCTGATCATCACCGCCACCAACCGCTTCGTCACCGGCCCGATTGCCGAGCGCCTGGGCGTGGACACGCTGCTGGCCACCGAATGCGAGATGGTCGACGGCCGCTACACCGGCCGCAGCACCGACGTGCCGTGCTTCCGCGAAGGCAAGGTGACGCGCCTGAACCGCTGGCTGGAAGAGAATGGCTTCGACCTGGAAGGCAGCTACTTCTATAGCGATTCCATGAACGACCTGCCGCTGCTGGAGAAGGTGACCCACCCGGTGGTGGTGGACGCCGACCCGAACCTGCTGGCCGAAGCGCAGCGCCGCGGGTGGAAGGTGATGTCGCTGCGCGATTGATTGGCGCACCTGACGCGGCCTGTGGCCGCTGCTACAGGCCCGTAGCAGCGGCCGAAGGCCGCGTCCAAGCCTACACCGGCTTGGCCAGCATCAACGCCAGAATCGCCACCAGCACCACCAGCGACACCGCCGCGAACACCACGCTGAACTTGCGCTGCTTCACCACCTGCACCTGGTTATAGGCCGCAGCCGCCTGGCGCCAGCGGATAGTGCGGCGCACCAGCAGCAGGAACCCCGCCACGCCCACCACGTACAACACCGAGGCGCCCAGCAGCCATGCCTGGCCCAGCGGCCAGCCCACGGTATGCATCATCCACCAGCCGGTGAAGGGAAAGCTCGCGACGCAGACGCCCATCAGAATCCAGGAGTACAACCACGGCCGTTGCAGGGTCTTGGCGAACGCCGACTTGTCGCCGGCGCGCCAGCCACGCCAGGTCTGGAACAGCACGGCCGCCACGCTGCCCAGCAGCAGCGCGGTGGCGATGCCGTGGAGCATTTTCAGCAGGCTCAGGGTTTCCATGGGGCAGCTCCTGTGCGTGTGTCGATGCTCTACAGCCTAGCAGTCAGCCCAGGAACAGGCGGTAGGCGGGGTTGTCGGTCTCGTCCCAGAACGGGTAGCCGATCTCGGTCAAGGCCGCGGCCACCTCGCCACGCTGCTCGGCCGGCACCTGCAGGCCTGCCACCACGCGGCCATCGGCAGCGCCGTGGTTGCGGTAGTGGAACATGGAGATGTTCCAGCGCCCGCCCAGCTTGTTGAGGAAGTTGAACAGCGCGCCCGGGCGTTCCGGGAATTCGAAGCGCAGCACCATTTCGTCGCTGACCTGCGCGGCGTGGCCGCCGACCATGTGGCGGATGTGCAGCTTGGCCAGTTCGTTGTCGGTCAGGTCCAGCACCGGGAAGCCCTGCTCGCTCAGGCTGGCGACCAGCGCCGCGCGCGGGTCGGTGTCGGGGTGGGTCTGCACGCCAACGAAGATGTGCGCTTCACGACCGGTGTTGTAGCGGTAGTTGAACTCGGTGATCTGGCGCTTGCCGATGGCCTCGCAGAAGGCCTTGAAGCTGCCCGGTTGCTCGGGGATGGTCACGGCGATGATGGCTTCGCGGCCCTCGCCCAGCTCGGCGCGCTCGGCCACGTGGCGCAGGCGGTCGAAGTTGACGTTGGCACCCGAATCGATGGCCACCAGGGTCTGGCCGCTGACGCCGTACAGTTCCACGTACTTCTTGATGCCGGCCACGCCCAGGGCGCCGGCTGGCTCGGTGATCGAGCGGGTATCGTCATAGATATCCTTGATCGCCGCGCAGATCTCGTCAGTGCTGACGGTGATCACTTCATCCACATAGTCCTTGCAGATGTCGAAGGTATGCTGGCCGATCTGTGCCACCGCCACGCCGTCGGCGAAGATGCCCACGGTTGGCAGCACCACGCGCTCGCCGGCAGCCATGGCCGCCTGCAGGCAGTTGGAGTCATCGGGTTCGACACCGATGATCTTGATTTCCGGGCGCAGGTATTTCACGTACGCGGCGATACCGGCGATCAGGCCACCGCCGCCCACTGGCACGAAGATGGCGTCGAGCTGGCCAGGGTGCTGGCGCAGGATCTCCATGGCCACGGTGCCCTGGCCGGCGATGGTGTGCGGGTCGTCATAGGGGTGGATATAGACGTAGCCCTTCTCGTCCACCAGCTTCAGCGAATAGGCCAGTGCCTCGGGGAACGAATCGCCGTGCAGCACGACCTTGCCGCCGCGCGAGCGCACGCCTTCGACCTTGATCTCGGGGGTGGTCTTGGGCATCACGATGGTGGCTTTCACCCCCATTTCGCGCGCCGCCAGGGCCAGGCCCTGGGCATGGTTGCCCGCCGAGGCGGTAACCACGCCGCGTGCACGTTCTTCGTCGCTCAACTGCGCCAGCTTGTTGTAGGCGCCACGAATCTTGAAGGAAAACACCGGCTGCAGGTCTTCGCGCTTGAGCAGAATATTGTTGCCAAGGCGTTTGGACAGCTGGCCGGCGGCCTGCAGGGGGGTTTCCACGGCAACGTCATAGACGCGCGAGGTGAGGATCTTCTTAACGTACTGTTCGAGCATCGGAAGCATCACTGGCGGTTGAGCAAGACCTGCGAGTCTACCCCAGCGTTCCAGCCAAGGACCACAGCAAAGGGGTATAATGCCGCCCTTCCCCCGCTACTTTGTGCCCGCTCCGGAGCCCGCATGACCCAGGACCAACTCAAACAGGCCGTCGCCCAGGCTGCTGTCGACTTCATTCTGCCCAAGCTGGACGACAAGAGCATCGTCGGCGTCGGCACCGGCTCGACCGCCAACTGCTTCATCGACGCCCTGGCCCAGCACAAGGGTGCCTTCGACGGCGCCGTTGCCAGCTCCGAAGCCACCGCTGCGCGCCTGAAAGGCCACGGTATTCCTGTTTACGAACTGAACACGGTCAGCGACCTGGAGTTCTACGTGGACGGCGCCGACGAGAGCGACGAGAAGCTGAACCTGATCAAGGGCGGCGGCGCAGCCCTGACCCGCGAGAAAATCGTCGCGGCAGTGGCCAAGACCTTCATCTGCATCGCCGACGCCAGCAAGCTGGTACCGGTGCTGGGCGCCTTCCCGCTGCCAGTGGAAGTCATTCCCATGGCCCGCAGCCACGTGGCCCGCGAGCTGGTGAAACTGGGCGGCGACCCGGTGTACCGTGAAGGCGTGATCACCGACAACGGCAACATCATCCTCGACGTGCACAACATGCAGATCACCGACCCGGTGGCGCTGGAAGCGCAGATCAACGCCATCGTCGGCGTCGTCACCAACGGCCTGTTCGCGGCGCGCCCGGCCGACCTGCTGTTGCTGGGGACTTCGGAAGGTGTGAAGAGCATTACCAAGTAAATTTGGTGTGGGCCCTGACGCGGCCTTCGGCGGATGGCCGCCCCGCCGCTGCTACGGGGTTTGGTTTCCTGTAGCAGCGGCCGGAGGCCGCGTCAGGGGCACCGATGATCAGAACTTGCGGAACACGTAGAACAGGTTCGGCTCGCTGACCATATAGATAGTCCCGCTTTCATCCATCGCCACGCCTTCCGCGCGGGGGATGGTGTCCTTCAGGCCGTTCAGGCCGCCCAGCAGGGTCATGAAACTGACCTGCTTGCCCGCAGGGTCCAGCTCCAGCAGCATGTGCGAATCCGCCGACAGCACCAGGGTGTTGCCCGTGCGCGGGTCCACGCCCAGCGCCGACAGGTTGCGCAGGTTCAGCGTGGTATAGGCCAGTTTCACCTTGTCACCCTGCCATTTGCCTTCGGCATCGCTCTTGAGGGTGAACATCGCCGCCGGGCGCTCTTCACCCAGCAGCAGCTGGTTGCGGCGCGCGTCCCAGGCAATACCTTCGAAGCCCTTGTTCTGGTTGGCCGATGGCCCCAGGTCGAACTGCGGCCAGTCCGCCAGGTTCAGCGCCGTGGTTTGCGGGGTAACCTGCACCACCGTCATCAAGTGCTGGCGCTCATCGGTAATGGCCATGCGGCCGCCGCTCAGGTAGGCCACGCCCTCCGGGTTGGACCAGCCGTTGAGGGGCATCTTGCGCAGCACGTCACCTTCAAGGTTCAACTCCACCAGGAAGGCGTTCTTGCCCATTACCGAGAACAGCGTCTTGGTGTCCGGGTTGTAGGTCAGGTCGGACGCTTCGTCCTTCTCCATGCCCGGCAACTGCTTGCCGTCGATGAAGGCGTGGTAGTCCGGCAGCCATACGGCAGCGTCACGCTGGGCCTGCGGGGTCAGGCGCTCGACCACCCACAGCTTGGCGCGGGTGTCCCAATGCATGACGGCGGCAATCACGTAGGCCACCACTACCAGCAACAGCCAGACGTACCAGCGCTGCAGCAGGCGAGGCTTGCGCGACGGCGCAGGCAGGGAATTGGGAGCAGATACGGCCATGTGGATGGTTTCCTGAAGAATGCGGCAAGCCCGGCGCGTCAAGGCGCGCCAGGCGATTAGGCCGCATTATCCAAATGCCGTGTTAAAAAAATGCAAAAAACCGCTGGTCAGGCAACAACTGTCTCGAAGCGGCTGGCATCCGGCAGCTCCAGCACCAGTTGGTCACCCGGGTTCAGCGCGCCAACGCCGGCCGGGGTGCCGGTCATGATCACGTCACCGGCCTGCAGCGAGAAGTGCGCCGCCATGTACTGGATCATCGGCACGATGGGGTTGAGCATCAGGTTGCTGTTGCCGTCCTGGCGCACCTCACCGTTGATGGTCAGGCGCACAGGGATGTCGGTCACGTCAGGGAAGGTGCTGGCCACCACGAACGGTGCCAGCACGCACGCGCCATCAAACGCCTTGGCCAGCTCCCAGGGCAGGCCCTTCTCCTTGAGCTTGCCTTGCACGTCGCGCAGGGTCAGGTCCAGTGCCGGGGCATAGCCGGAAATGGCGTCCAGCACCTCTTCCTCGCTGGGCCTGGTGGACAGCGGCTTGCCCAGCAGCACGGCGATTTCCGCCTCGTAATGCACCGAGCCGCGATCCTTGGGAATGCTGAAACTACCTTCCACCGGCACCACGCAGCTGCCCGGCTTGATGAACAGCAACGGCTCGGTAGGCACCGGGTTGTTCAGTTCCTTGGCGTGTTCGGCGTAGTTGCGGCCGATGCACACCACCTTGCCCAAGGGGAAATGGATGCGGGTACCGTCAACGTATTGATGCTGGTAGCTCATGACCGACTCCTTGATTGATCAAACCGGAAAAATCTTGCCAGGGTTCATGATGCCATTGGGGTCGAACACCGCCTTCAAGGCCTTCATGTAATCGATTTCAGCCGGCGAACGGCTGTAGTCCAGGTAGTCGCGCTTCACCAGGCCCACGCCGTGCTCGGCAGAGATCGAGCCGTTGTACTTCTGCACCGTCTCGAACACCGCGGTGTTGACTGCCGCGCACTTGGCGAAGAACTCTTCCTTGCTCAGGTCTTCGGGCTTGAGGATATTCAGGTGCAGGTTGCCGTCGCCGATGTGGCCGTACCACACCACTTCGAAGTCGGGGTAGCTTTCGCTGACGATCGCGTCAATATCCTTGAGGAACGCCGGCACTTGCCCCACGGTCACCGAGATATCGTTCTTGTACGGGGTGCGGTGCGAGATGGTTTCGGAGATGTACTCGCGCAGTTTCCACAGGTTGGCCAGCTGCTGCTCGCTCTGGCTCATCACCCCGTCCACCACCCAACCCTGCTCCACGCAGTGCTCGAAAGTGGCCAGCGCCTCGTTGGACACTTCTTCGGTGGTGGCTTCGAATTCCAGCAACGCATAGAACGGGCAGTCGGTGGCGAACGGCGGCGGCACGTCGCCGCGGGCCATGACCTTGGCCAGCGCCTTGTCAGAGAAGAATTCGAACGCGGTGAGGTCCAGTTTGCCGCGGAAAGCGTGCAATACCGGCATGATCGAGTCGAAGTCCGGGGTGCCCAGCACCATGGCGGTGAGGTTCTTCGGCGCCCGGTCTAGGCGCATGGTGGCTTCCACCACGAAGCCCAGGGTGCCTTCGGCGCCGATGAACAGCTGGCGCATGTCGTAGCCGGTGGCGTTCTTGATCAGGTCCTTGTTCAGCTCCAGCAGGTCGCCCTTGCCGGTCACCACCTTCAGGCCGGCCACCCAATTACGGGTCATGCCGTAGCGAATAACCTTGATACCGCCGGCATTGGTGCCGATGTTGCCGCCAATCTGGCTGGAACCCGAGGAAGCGAAGTCCACTGGATAGTACAGGTCGTGGTCCTTGGCCAGGTTCTGCAGTTGCTTGGTGATGACACCCGGCTGGCAGACCACGGTCCGATCAACGGTATCCACGGTGCCGATGCGGTTCATGTAGTCGAACGACACCACCACCTCGCCATTCGCCGCCACGGCCGCGGCTGACAGGCCAGTGCGGCCGCCCGACGGCACCAGCGCCACCTTGTGGGCGTTGGCCCAGCGCACGATGGCCTGCACTTGTTCGATGGTCTTGGGGAATACGATTGCGCTGGGGGCCGGGGCGAATTGTTTCGTCCAGTCCTTGCCATAAGCCTCGAGAGAATCGGCGTCGGTGAGTACCTTGCCGGGTTCAACCAGGGTGTGAAGCTCTTCAAGAAACGCAGGATGGGTCATCGCAGAACTCTCGAACTATTCATAGTCACCCTGAGCACACTTCACGTCCCAGGGATGGGCTTATCAAGGGGGGGATATGCTAGCATACGCCCCCCGCTAACCGCGCTTGGCGCCGTTTTGCGACCAGCTTCATACCCCTGCCATTTTTTCTCCGGGACACAGGTTTACGCAGATGAGCAAGACTTCTCTCGATAAGAGCAAGATCAAGTTCCTTCTTCTCGAAGGCGTCCACCAATCCGCCGTCGACGTCCTCAAGGCCGCCGGGTACACGAATATCGAGTACCACATCAAGGCGCTGCCTGAGGCCGAGCTGAAGGAAAAGATCGCCGATGCACACTTCATCGGTATCCGCTCCCGCACCCAGCTGACCGAAGAGCTCTTCGATTGTGCGAAAAAGCTGGTGGCTGTCGGCTGCTTCTGCATCGGCACCAACCAGGTTGACCTGGACGCGGCCCGCGAGCGCGGCATCGCCGTGTTCAACGCCCCGTACTCCAACACCCGTTCGGTAGCCGAACTGGTGCTGGCCGAGGCCATCCTGCTGCTGCGCGGCATTCCCGAGAAGAACGCTTCCTGCCACCGCGGTGGCTGGATCAAGAGCGCGGCCAACTCCTTCGAGATCCGTGGCAAGAAGCTGGGCATCGTCGGCTACGGCTCCATCGGTACCCAACTGTCGGTACTGGCCGAAGGCCTGGGCATGCAGGTGTTCTTCTACGACACCATCACCAAGCTGCCGCTGGGCAACGCCACCCAAGTGGCCAGCCTGACCGAGCTGCTGGGCATGTCCGACATCGTCTCGCTGCACGTGCCTGAAACCGCTGCTACCCAGTGGATGATGGGCGAGAAGGAAATCCGCGCCATCAAGAAGGGCGGCATCCTGATCAACGCCGCCCGCGGCACCGTGGTCGAGCTGGACCATCTGGCCGAAGCCATCAAGGACAAGCACCTGATCGGCGCCGCCATCGACGTGTTCCCGGTGGAGCCACGCTCCAACGACGACATCTTCGAAAGCCCGCTGCGTGGCCTGGACAACGTGATCCTGACCCCGCACATCGGTGGTTCCACCGCCGAAGCCCAGGCCAACATCGGCCTGGAAGTGGCCGAGAAGCTGGTCAAGTACAGCGACAACGGTACTTCGGTGTCGTCGGTCAACTTCCCTGAAGTGGCCCTGCCGGCTCACCCGGGCAAGCACCGCCTGCTGCACATCCACGAGAACATCCCGGGCGTGCTGAGCGAGATCAACAAGGTCTTCGCCGAAAACGGCATCAACATCTCCGGTCAGTTCCTGCAGACCAACGAGAAAGTCGGTTACGTGGTGATCGACGTCGACGCCGAGTACTCCGACCTGGCACAAGCCAAGCTGCAACAGATCAACGGCACCATCCGTAGCCGCGTACTGTTCTAAGCAACGCTTGGGCATGAAAAAGGGAGGCCTTCGGGCCTCCCTTTTTCGTTGCTGCGAACGCTTATTTTACGGTGACGGTAATCTGCTTCGATTCCACGGCCGGCTTGAACGGCACGTGGAAGCGGTCACCCAGCAGCAGTTGCAGGGTGTGCTTGCCCGGGGCCAGGGTCAGGGTGGTTTCGGTCTGGGCCTTGCCGAAGTGCAGGATGTGGTCGGTAACCGGCAGCGGCTGGTCGGCCGGCGGCTGCTGGTCGACGTCTACCAGCAGGTGGTGGTGGCCGGTGTTGGGCGTGGCGTCGCCAGCGGGAGCCAGCTTCATGCCTTCGATACCGAATTTCACCGTGAAGGTCTTGTCGACGGTGGCACCGTCGGCAGGGGAAACGATGAACACCTTGGCGCCCGCCGGGGCTTCGACGCTTTTCAGGTCGTCAGCGGTGGCCAGCAGCGAGGCACCCATCAGCAGGCCGGCAACGGCGGCGCGGGAAAAAAGAGCTTTCATTAGGGGTCTCCAGGAAAACGTTTCTGGTTTTGTCTGGAATACCTTAGACGAAATAACCCACTTGGGCGCTCTGGAATGCGCCTCCGAAAGCATGTTTCATGCAAATCGAGGTGTGGGAGCTGGCTTGCCAGCGAGCTGTTGGAGCGGAACAAAATCTCGCTGGCAAGCCAGCTCCCACAGGTACTCAGCCAGCCATTTCGATGGCTTTCAAAGCCCTGGCAGCCTCTACCAACTCAACTTCGCTGAACACCTGCACGCCTTCACGGCGCAACAACGCGGCCGTCACGCCCTCGCCCGCTACCTTGGTGGCGGTGAAGCTGCCGTCATAGGTCAGCAGGTTGCCGCACGACGGGCTGTTGGCCTTCAGCACCGCGATACGAATGCCGTGCCGGCGCACAGCCTCCAGCGCCAGCTGCGCCCCCCGCATGAATGCCTCGGTGAAATCCTCGCCGGCCTGGGTCAGCACCAGCGCCTGGCCGTGGAGCACCTGCACGCCCTGGCCGCCGGGGATCTCCGCCGCCGGGCGCGGGGTGGGCAGGCCGCCGGCCACCTCCGGGCACAGGCCAACAATACGGCCCTCGGCAAGCCACAGGTCGAGCTGGTCGAACGGCCCGCTGGCACCGCCGTCGTAGCGCACGCGGTGGCCCAACAGGCAGCGGCTGACAAGGATCTTGTGCATATCAGAACGGCTCGTTGCCACGGCGGCGGAACCAGCCTGTCAGGGACAGCCGGTCCTGGGCCGCCGGCAGCACTTCATGAGGGACTTCGCCCGACAGGAAAACCACCAGGCAGCCACCCACGGGCGCCACGTCGTGCTCGCGGCCTTCCTCCAGGTACATGCGCAGCTGGCCGCCGTGCTCGGGCACCCAGGCATCGTTGAGGTAAACCACGGCCGAGACCATGCGCCGGTCATCATCGCGGAAGCGGTCGACGTGCTTGCGGTAGAAAGCGCCCGGCGGGTACAGCGCGAAATGGCATTCGAAATCCTCCAACCCCAGGAACAGCCCGCGGTTGAGCGCCTCGCGCAGGGCGTCCATCAGCTCCAGGTAGCGGTCGCTGGGGGCCGAATCGCCCGGTTCCAGCCACTGGATACGGTCGCCGCGAATGCCTTCGCGAATCTCCTGCGCAGGCCCTCGGCCCACGGCGGCCGGCGCCAGCTCGCCCTGTACGGCGCGCCGGCGGCACTCGGCCGCAAGCTCGGTGGTCAGGGCCTGTGGCAGGAAGATGTCTTGCTGCGACCAGCCGCGCTCGGCCAAGTCGTCGACAATACTTAACAGCAGCGGATGATCAGAGGTTATTTGCATGCCGCGCATAGTATCCATGTGCCCGCAAAACCGACAGAGCCACTTGGCCCCCTGGCTGCAGCACGTCGATTATGTTGCGCCGGCTGATACGAATTCTCGACAAGACCCCGCCCGGCCACGGACAATGGCGGCCTGCCGACAGGAGTCCCTGATGCGCCGTTTGTTTTTCCTTTTGATCATGTGCTGCGCCCTGCCCGCGTGGGCAGACAGTCACGACCAGCTGTACAAGGTCGCCGGCTGGCCGGAGCAGCGGGCGCATTTCACCGACGCCCTGAAAGCGGCCCAGCAGCGCTACCAGAACAGTTTGCCCCCCGCGGTTTTCCAGGCCCTGGTCAATAACAGTGACCAGCGCTTCGCCCCCCAGGCCATGGACCAGCGCGCCGAGGCACGGCTGCGCCAGACCCTGGCCAACCCGAACCCGGCGCTGGCGTTCTTCCAGTCGCCGCTGGGGCGCAAGGTGGTGGCTGCCGAACTGCTGGCCACCCGCCGCGACCAGCTGGCGAAGAACGCCCAGGGCCTGCCGCACATGGAGGCCAGCGATACCCGCGCGCTGATCATCGGCCACCTGTCGCGCGCCCTGCCCGCCCGCGAGGCCGGCGCCGAGGTCAGCCTGGCCATCGCCGGCGTCGCCGCCGACAGCCTCAGCCAGATGATCCCCGGCCTGCTGGGCAGCGACCAGGCCCAGGGCATGCTCGACGGCCAGCGCCAGCGCCTGATGGCGCAGATCGGCGGCGAACTGGATAACACCCTGCTGTACGTGTACCGCGACCTGTCGGACCCGGAGCTGGAAGAGTTCGCCAACTTCGCCGAGTCCCCCGACGGCCGCGCCTACTACCAGGCCGCCCTCGCCGCCGTGCGCGCCAGCCTGGCGGTGGGCCAGAGCACGTCAAGCCTGAACCCACGTAAAACCCCGTAGCCGCCGGACGTAACCACTTGTAGCAGCGGCCACAGGCCGCGTCCCAACACAACGCCGTGCCCGGCGGCTGTCAGAGGTTGGCGTCGATAAAGCTGAAATAACGCTCGCGAATCGGTGCCACTTCGTTCGCCAGGTGGTGCCGCGCGCCGGGCAGCATCAACACCTGGGGCGCCTGGAACTTGCGCTGCAATACCCCCAGGTTGTGCTCCCAGTCCACGGTCATGTCGGCGTCCCCCTGCAGGATCAATGGCGAACGCGGACTGCTGGGCGCCGCTTCGATGCGCGGCACCCAGTTCATCAGCGCGCCCACCCAGGCAGTGGGCAGGCGCACCGGCTGCAACGGGTCGGCCTGCAGGAAGGGCATGAACTCGGGGTCGTTGGTGTTTTCGCTGAAGCGCCGGGCGATGCCTTTGACGAAGGGGCTCAACAGCCGGTAGCTGACCTGCGACCAGCCCCAGCCGCGCGGCCGCACCAGCGGTGCCAGCAGTATCGACTGGCCCTGGGCCGGGCTGGTGGTGCCGTGGTACAGCAGGTGGTCCAGCACGATGGCGCCGCCGGTGCTCTGCCCCAACAGGTGCCAGGGCTGCGGCAGGCCCAGGCTTTGCGCCTCCTTGAACAGCCCGAACAGGGCCGCCTGGTAGTCCTCGAAATCGTCGATGCGCGCCCGCTCGCCGCTGGACAGGCCGTGCCCGGGCAGGTCCGCCGAGATCACCGCGAAACCATGGCCCAGCGCCCACCGGATCACATGCCGGTACAGGCCCATGTGGTCATAGAAACCGTGCAGCAGAAACAGCGTGGCCACCGGTGCGGGCGGCAGCCACACCTGGCTGACCAGCTCGTAGCCCACCGCCTCGAAACGCCCCAGCCAGCTTTCGCACGGCACATCGATGCCGTAGAAGCGCTGGTAAGCCTGGGCTTCGACGGATAATGGCTGACGCGCGGCCAGGGGCTTGAGGCTGGCGCGTAGCGCATCCGGCCGAAATGTCGCGGGCATAAGGTCTCGCACTTGAAAGCGAATAAACACACCCCTGATATTCTTCTGTATGGCTGGGCATGGCAAGCTAGGCGTCCTGTCCCGGACCGAGCCCCTATGCCTGCCTCGCGCCGCAAAACCCTGTTCCTGGCCGTCCTGGCGCTGATCTGCGGGCTAACCCTGTGGACTGCGTATGACTGGTTCCAGGGCCGATATATCCGTGTGTTCAGCGAACACGCCACGCTTTTCGCCGGCGACGCCCTGCAACTGCCGCCTGAGCTGGCCGGGCCGGGGCCGATTCGCCTGGTACATTTCTGGGACCCGGCGTGCCCGTGCAACGTCGCCAACCAGCAGCACCTGGGTGAGCTGCAGGCCACCTACGGCGCCCGTGGCGTGCACTTCTATGCGGTGCAGAAAAGCGGCAGCCACGGCCGCCTACCGGCCAATCTGGACAGTTTCAAGGCCCTTGCGGCCATTCCCGGCAGTGACACCATCCCCGCCAGCCCCGCCGTGGCAATCTGGGACCAGCAAGGCCAACTGGCCTACTTCGGCCCCTACAGCGAAGGTGCAACCTGCAACTCCAGCAACAGCTTCATCGAGCCCATCCTCAAGGCCCTGGCCGACGGGCGCGCGGTGAACGCCACGCACACCCTGGCCCAGGGCTGCTATTGCGCATGGAGCGAGGTCGCCAAGTAAGGCCCCATCACAAGGAACCGCGATGAAACGCAGCCTCACCGCCCTTGCCGTGCTCATCGCCGCCGCTGCGGCCGGTGGTGCCTGGTACATCCATTCCAAGCAACCGCAGCGCAGCGGCGAGATCGCCCTCGCCCACCTGGCCGCCCCCGTCAGCGTGCGCTACGACGACCGCGGCGTGCCGCATATCCAGGCGCAGAACCAGCAGGACATGTACCGCGCCCTGGGCTACGTGCAGGCCCAGGACCGGCTGTTCCAGATGGAGATCATGCGGCGCCTGGCGCGCGGCGAACTGGCCGAGATGCTGGGGCCCAGGCTGCTGGCCACCGACACCCTGTTCCGCAGCCTGCGCATCCGCGAGCAGGCCGAGGTGTACGTGGCCCGCCAGGACAAGCAGGGCCCCGCCTGGCAGGCGTTGCAGGCCTACCTGGACGGCGTCAACCAGTACCAGGCCGGGCACCCGCGCCCTGTCGAGTTCGATGTGCTGGGCATCACGCCCCGGCCCTTCACCGCCGAGGACACCTTCAGCGTCGCCGGCTACATGGCCTACAGCTTTGCCGCAGCGTTTCGCACCGAGCCCATGCTGACCTACGTACGCGATCAGCTTGGCCCCGGCTACCTGAAGATCTTCGACCTGGACTGGCACCCCCAGGGCGTGTTGCCACTGGCCGCCGATGACTGGAAGAGCCTGGACACCCTGGCCCAGGTCAGCCACCAGGCCCTGGAGCAGGCCGGCCTGCCGCAGTTCGAAGGCAGCAATGCCTGGGCAATCGCCGGCAGCCACACCGCCAGCGGCAAACCGCTGCTGGCCGGCGATCCGCACATCCGTTTCTCGGTGCCGGCGGTGTGGTACGAGGTGCAATTGTCGGCACCCGGCTTTGACCTGTACGGCTACCACCAGCCGCTGAACCCCTTCGCCGCACTGGGCCAGAACATGGATTTCGGCTGGAGCCTGACCATGTTCCAGAACGATGACCTGGACCTGGTGGCCGAGAAGGTCAACCCGGCCAACGCCAACCAGGTGTGGTACCACGGCCAGTGGGCCGACCTTGCAACAAGCACCCAGCAGATAGCGGTCAAGGGCCAGGCGCCGGTCACCATCACCCTGCGCCGCTCGCCCCATGGCCCCATCGTCAACGAAGCGCTGGGCAAGGTGGCGCCCACCACGCCAATCGCCATGTGGTGGTCGTTCCTGGCCTCGGAGAACCCGATACTGCAGGGCTTCTACGAGGTGAACCGCGCCGACACGCTGGCCAAGATGCGCAGCGCCGTAGCCAAGATCCAGTCACCCGGCCTGAACCTGATGTGGGCCAACGCCCGTGGCGACATTGGCTGGTGGGCGGCGGCCCAGTTGCCCATCCGCCCCGCCGGGGTGCAGCCGCAGTTTATCCTCGACGGCAGCACCGCCGAGGCCGACAAGCTGGGTTTCTACCCTTTCAGCGCCAACCCGCAGGAGGAAAACCCGGCCCGGGGCTTTATCGTCTCGGCCAACTTCCAGCCGCTGTCGCCTACCGGCATGGCCATTCCCGGCTACTACAACCTGGCCGACCGGGGCCAGCAGCTGTTCGCCCAGCTCAGCGCGCCCGGGGTGAAGTGGGACACCGCCAACACCCAGGCGCTGCAACTGGGCGACCGTACCGGCTACGCCCAGCGCGTGCTGACGCCGTTGCTGCCGGTGCTGCGCGAGGTGGTCAGCGCCCCGGCGGAAAAGGCCCTGGTGGAGCAGCTGGCGCAATGGCAGGGCGACTATCCGCTGGGCTCCACCAGCGCCACGTTGTTCACCCAATTCCTCTACGACCTGACCTACGCCGCCATGCACGACGAGCTGGGCAACGCCATGTTCGACACGCTGCTGTCCACCCGCGACCTGGACTTTGCCCTGCCACGCCTGGCGGCAGACCCCGCCTCGCCCTGGTGGGACGACCACAACGCGCCTGGGCACGGCAACCGTACCGAGGTGGTGCGCACCGCCTGGCGCGCAGCGGTCGACCACTTGAAGGCGACCCTGGGCGACGACCCGGCGCAGTGGCAATGGGGCAAGGCCCACACCCTCACCCACGAACACCCGTTGGGCGCGCAGCAACCGCTGGACCGGCTGTTCAACGTGGGACCGTTCGCCATGCCCGGCAGCCATGAGGTGCCCAACAACCAGTCGGCGAAGCTGGGGCCAGCGCCGTGGGCCGTCAGTTATGGGCCGTCCACCCGGCGCATCATCGATTTCGCCGACCCCGCGCACGCGCAGACCATCAACCCGGTGGGGCAAAGCGGCGTGTTGTTCGATGCGCACTATGGCGATCAGGCGAAGGATTACAGCGAGGGGAAATACCGGCAGGCGTTGTTGCAGGAGGGGGATGTGGCGAAGGGTACGGTGAGCACCCTGGAGTTGGTGCCTGGCAGGTAGGGACGCGGCCTGCGGCCGCTGCTACGCAAATCCCGTAGCAGCGGTCAAAGGCCGCGTCATAGCCCTCAAGCAGCCACTGGCTGCTGCGCACGGCGCGGGTCAGGCTGTTTCCAGCCATCGGCCGCGGCTTCTTCGATTGCCGCCTGAATGGCGCGTTTGCGGCGCTCTTCGTTGCGGCGGGTGAAGTACCAGACCAGGAAGGTGACGATCGACACCGACAGCAGGATCAAGCTGGCCACGGCGTTGATCTCCGGCTTCACGCCCAGGCGCACCGCCGAGAACACTTCCATCGGCAGCGTGGTCGAACCAGGGCCCGACACGAAGCTGGCCAGCACCAGGTCGTCCAGCGACAGGGCGAACGACATCATGCCGCCGGCCGCCAGCGAAGGGGCGATCATCGGGATGGTGATCAGCATGAACACCTTCCACGGGCGCGCGCCCAGGTCCATGGCCGCCTCTTCGATGGACAAGTCCAGCTCGCGCAGGCGGGCCGACACCACCACCGCCACGTAGGCGGCGCAGAACGTGGTGTGGGCGATCCAGATGGTGACGATGCCGCGCTCTTCAGGCCAGCCCAGGGACTGGGCCATGGCCACGAACAGCAGCAACAGCGACAGGCCGGTGATTACCTCGGGCATTACCAGCGGCGCGGTCACCAGGCCGCCGAACAGCGTGCGGCCCTTGAAACGGGTGACGCGGGTCAGCACGAACGCCGCCAGGGTACCCAGCGCCACCGCCGCAATGGCGGTGTAGCAGGCGATTTCCAGCGAACGGCCCACCGAGCTCACCAGCTGGGTGTTGTCCAGCAGGCCCGCGTACCATTTCACCGACCAGCCGCCCCATACTGTCACCAGCTTGGAGGCGTTGAACGAGTAGATCACCAGGATGACCATGGGCAGGTAAATGAACAGCAGGCCCAGTACCAGCATCAGGTTGGAAAAACTGAAACGCTTCATGCCTTGCCCTCCATCTCTTTGGCCTGACTACGGTTGAAGAGCAGGATCGGCACGATCAGGATCGCCAGCATCACTACCGCCAGGGCGGACGCCACCGGCCAGTCACGGTTGTTGAAGAACTCCTGCCACAGCACGCGGCCGATCATCAGGGTTTCCGGGCCGCCCAGCAGCTCGGGAATCACGAACTCGCCCACCACCGGGATGAATACCAGCATGCAGCCGGCGATGATGCCGTTCTTGGACAGCGGGATGGTGATCTTCCAGAAGCTGTTGAAGGTGCTCGAACCCAGGTCCGAAGCGGCTTCCAAAAGGCTCTGGTCGTGCTTCACCAGGTTGGCGAACAACGGCAGGATCATGAACGGCAGGTACGAATAGACCACACCGATATACACCGCAAGGTTGGTGTTGAGGATCTGCAGCGGCTGGTCGATCAGGCCGATCCACATCAGGAAGGCGTTGAGCAGGCCGTTGTTGCTGAGGATGCCCATCCACGCATAGACGCGAATCAGGATCGCGGTCCAGGTCGGCATCATGATCAGCAGCAACAGCACTGTCTGCGCTTCCTTGCGGGCGCGGGCAATGGCGTAGGCCATGGGGTAGCCGATCACCAGGCACAGCAGCGTGCTGAAGAAGGCCATTTTCAGCGAACCCAGGTACGCCGAAATGTACAGGTCGTCATCGCCCAGCATCGCGTAGTTGCCCAGGTTGAGCAGCAGCTGGATCTTCTGGTCGATGAAGGTGTAGATCTGGGTGTACGGCGGAATCGCCACGTCCGCTTCAGCGAAGCTGATCTTCAAGACGATGAAGAACGGCAGCATGAAGAACAGGAACAGCCACAGGAACGGCACGCCGATGACAAACTGGCGGCCGCCCGGCGTTATTCGTTGCAAGGCACGTTTGAGTTTTTTTGTATTCATGAGCGCAGTACCACGCCGCTGTCGTCTTCCCACCACACGTACACCTGGTCGTCCCAGGTAGGACGGGCGCCACGGCGTTCGGCGTTGGCTACGAACGACTGGACCAGCTTGCCGCACGGCAGCTCCACGTAGAACACCGAGTGGCCGCCCAGGTAGGCGATGTCATGTACTTTACCGCGCGACCAGTTGTACTCGCCGGCGGGCGGCTCGACGGTCACCAGCAGTTTTTCCGGGCGGATGGCGTAGGTAATGCGCTTGTCCTGCACCGAAGTGCTGACACCGTGGCCCACGTAGATATTGCGCTCCAGCTCCGGGCTGTGGATCAGCGCGTGGCCTTCGGCGTCATCCACCACTTCGCCTTCGAACAGGTTGACGTTACCGATGAACTCGCAGACCAGGCGGCTGGTCGGGGTTTCATAGATATCGATCGGGCTGCCGATCTGGGCAATCCAGCCCAGGTGCATGATGGCGATGCGCTGGGCCATGGTCATGGCCTCTTCCTGGTCGTGGGTCACCATGACGCAGGTCACGCCGACGCGCTCGATGATCTCTACCAGCTCAAGCTGCATCTGCGAACGCAGTTTCTTGTCCAGGGCGCCCATGGGCTCGTCGAGCAGCAGCAGCTTCGGGCGCTTGGCCAGCGAACGGGCCAGGGCCACGCGCTGGCGCTGGCCACCGGACAGCTGGTGCGGCTTGCGCTTGGCGTACTGGCTCATCTGCACCAGCTTGAGCATCTCGGCCACGCGGGCGTCGATCTCGGCGGCCGGGATCTTGTCCTGCTTCAGGCCGAAGGCAATGTTCTGCGCCACGGTCATGTGCGGGAACAGCGCATACGACTGGAACATCATGTTGATAGGCCGCTCGTAGGGCGGCATGTCGGTGATGTCCACGCCATCGAGGTAGATACGCCCCTCGGTAGGCCGTTCGAAACCGGCCAGCATGCGCAGCAAGGTGGATTTACCCGAGCCGGAGCCGCCGAGCAGGGCGAATATCTCACCCTTGTTGATTTGCAGCGACACGTCGTCGACTGCAACTGTCTCGTCGAACTTCTTCGTGACCCGGTCGATTTTGACCAGCACCTGTTTAGGTTGCTGATCGCCCTCGAGGGCTTTCTTATAGGCACCGGAGGCAACTGCCATTACGAAACTCCCAACAAAATTTTACAGCCCACCCCGGATAGGCGGGCCCTGGATTCTTGCAGCCTGGTCCTTCAGGTCGCCCGCCACAGGGTATTGGCGGGCCTGACCGACTGAATCACGGGACCTGAGCGATCACTTCAGGCGCTTGTGAGACGGCCAACAGTGTCGGCTCCTAAGTACAAATGCACGCTCATGGCATGCGTATACGGTGATGCAAAAAACAAAATTCGGACGGCCGCGTGCCAGCCGATTCAAAAACCGGCGCGCAACTTAACAACTGTTACAGCCATGCAGCAAAAACTATTTTGAAATCAGTTACCTGCGGTACTGCGCCGACATTTGCGGCGCAGTACCGCGGCAACCTCAAGCTCGGCTTACTTGCCCGATTTGATGGTGGTCCAGGTGCGAGTCAGGATGCGCTGAGTCGCAGCAGGCAAGTCGGCGATGGCGTAGAGCTTGGCCAGCACGTCAGCCGATGGGTACACGCCCGGGTCGCCCGAGATGTCCTTGGCCACCAGCGGGGTCGCGGCGGCGTTGCCGTTCGGGAAGCCCACGGCGTCGGTGATCTCGGCCATCACTTTAGGCTGCAGAATGAAGTTCATGAACTTGTAGGCGCCTTCGACGTTCTCGGCATCTTTAGGGATGGCGACCATGTCGTAGAAGCTGCCTGCGCCTTCCTTCGGAATGCTGTAGCTGACGTGCACCTTGTCACCGGCCTCGTGCGCGCGGGAAGCGGCTTGCTTCACGTCACCCGAGTAGCCCACGGCCACGCAGATGTTGCCGTTGGCCAGGTCCGAGATGTACTTGGACGAGTGGAAGTAGGCAACCGAAGGGCGAACCTTGAGGAACAGCTCCTCGGCCTTCTTGATCTCGTCCTTGTTCTGGGTGTCGGTCTTGTAGCCCAGGTAGTGCAGCGCGGCCGGGATCATCTCGGTTGGCGAATCCAGGAAGCTGATGCCACAGCCTTTCAGCTTGGCAGCGTTCTCGGGCTTGAACACCAGGTCCCACGAATTGACCGGGGCGTCGGCGCCCAGGGCAGCCTTGACCTTCTCGGGGTTGTAGCCGATGCCGATGGTGCCCCACATGTACGGGAAGGCGTGGGCGTTGTTCGGGTCGCTGATGGACACGGCCTTGAGCAGGTCCTTGTTCAGGTTGCCGTAGTTGCTCAATTTCGACTTGTCCAGTTCCTGGTAGACGCCAGCCTTGATCTGCTTGGCCAGGAAGTTGTTGGACGGCACCACGATGTCATAGCCCGACTTGCCAGCCAGCAGTTTGGCTTCCAGGGTTTCGTTGCTGTCGAATACGTCGTAGACGACCTTGATCCCCGACTCCTTCTCGAAATCCGCGATGGTGTTCGGCGCGATATAGTCCGACCAGTTGTACACGTGCAGTACTTTGTCATCCGCGTGCGCAGCACCGGCCACGACGCCCATCAGGGACATGGCGAGGAGGGTCTTGCCAAATATCTTCATGCGTAAGGCTCCAATATTTTTTTTAATTCCGTATGTGACAGTAGCCGGGGGCAACCGCACCACTTCCTAGTCTGGCAAGGACACGGGCGCTGTTTCAATTAAAACAGCAGCCTCGCCCCTCTCCCCCTCCGAACAACCCCAAAGCCTAGCACTTAGCTGTTCAACGCTTCCAAAGTCAGGTCCAGGCATTTGCGTGCTTTTGTAACCAGCTCATCAATCTCCTCGTGAGTGATTACCAACGATGGCGCGATGATCATGGTGTCGCCCACGGCGCGCATGATCAGGCCATTGTTGAAGCAGAAGTTGCGGCAAATCATGCCTGCACCCATGCCCTCGTAACGCTGGCGCGTGGCTTTGTCCTTGACCAGTTCGATGGCCCCCAGCAAGCCCAACCCGCGAACTTCGCCCACCAGCGGGTGGTCGCTCAGCTCACGCAGACGTTTCTGCAAATACGGTGCCGTTTCTTCACGCACGCGCTCGATAATTTTTTCGTCGCGCAGAATCCGGATGTTTTCCAGGCCCACCGCAGCCGCCACCGGGTGGCCGGAATAGGTGAAGCCGTGGTTGAAATCGCCGCCTGCGGACAAGGTCCTGGCTACCTCGTCACGCACGATCACGCCACCCATGGGGATATAACCCGAGGTCAGGCCCTTGGCGATGGTCATCAGGTCCGGCTTGAGGTCGTAGTAGTCGCTGCCGAACCACTCGCCGGTACGGCCGAAACCGCAAATCACCTCGTCGGCCACAAACAGGATGTCGTACTTGGCCAGGATCTCCTTCACCTTCGGCCAGTACGTCGCTGGCGGAATGATCACGCCGCCCGCACCCTGGATAGGCTCGGCAATGAAGGCACCGACGGTGTCCACGCCCAGCTCCAGAATTTTCTTCTCCAGCTGTTCGGCGGCCCACACGCCGAATTCGTCCTGGCTCATGTCGCCGCCCTCGCCGAACCAGTACGGCTGGGCAATGTGGACGATGCCCGGGATCGGCAAATCGCCTTGCTCGTGCATGCCCACCATGCCGCCCAGGCTGGCGCCGGCCACGGTGGAGCCGTGGTAGCCGTTGATGCGGCTGATGATCACCTTCTTCCCGGGCTTGCCCTTCAGCGCCCAGTAGTGGCGGACCATGCGCAGCACGGTGTCGTTGCCTTCAGAGCCCGAACCGGTGAAGAACACGTGGCTCATGCCCTCGGGGGCCACGTCCGACACCGCCTTGGCCAGTTCCAGCGCCGGTGGGTGCGCGGTCTGGAAGAACAGGTTGTAGTACGGCAGCTCGCGCATCTGTTTGGCGGCCACGTCGGCCAGCTCATCGCGGCCGTAACCCACGGCCACGCACCACAGGCCGGCCATGCCGTCGAGGATCTTGTTGCCTTCGCTGTCCCACAGGTGCACGCCCTTCGCCTTGGTGATGATGCGCGGGCCTTTTTCCTTGAGCTGCTGGTAGTCGCTGAACGGCGCCAGGTGGTGCTCGCCGCTCAGGGCCTGCCACGCTTGGGTTTGCGAATTCTTGTTGCTCATTGCCTTCTCCTCATCGGGGCGGGCCCCGCGTTGATCACACCGCGAACAGCAGGAATTCACGTTCCCATGAGCTGATGACGCGCTTGAAGTTCTCGTGTTCGGCGCGCTTCACCGCGACGTAACCGATGATGAATTTGGTCCCCAGGTACTTCTCCACCGTCTTGCAGTTTTCCATGCGCTCCAGGGCATCCTCGATGGTCAGCGGCAGGCGCAGGTTGCGCCGCTCGTAACCACGGCCCTGCACTGGCGCGCTGGGCTCGATGCCCTCGACCATGCCGATGTAGCCGCACAGGAGGCTGGCGGCGATGGCCAGGTAGGGGTTGGCGTCGGCACCCGGCAGGCGGTTTTCCACCCGGCGGTTCTGCGGCCCGGCGTCCGGCACGCGCAGGCCCACGGTGCGGTTTTCCTCGCCCCACTCCACGTTCACCGGTGCCGAGGTGTCGGGCAGGAAACGCCGGAATGAATTGACGTTGGGCGCGAACAGCGGCAGCAGCTCGGGGATGAACTTCTGCAGGCCGCCCACATGGTTGAGGAACAGCTGGCTCATGCTGCCGTCATCGTTGGAGAAGATGTTCTTGCCGGTCTCCAGGTCGACGATGCTCTGGTGCAGGTGCATGGCGCTGCCGGGCTCGCCGGTCATGGGCTTGGCCATGAAGGTGGCGGCCACGTTGTGCTTGAGCGCCGCCTCGCGCATGGTGCGCTTGAACACCAGGATCTGGTCGGCCAGGTGCAGGGCGTTGCCGTGACGGAAGTTGATCTCCATCTGCGCCGTGCCGTCCTCGTGGATCAGCGTGTCGAGGTCCAGGTTCTGCAGCTCGCACCAGTCGTAGACGTCTTCGAACAGCGGGTCGAACTCGTTCGCCGCTTCAATGGAGAACGACTGGCGGCCGGTTTCCGGGCGCCCCGAACGGCCCACGGGCGGTTGCAGGGGGAAATCCGGGTCTTCGCAGCGCTTGGTCAGGTAGAACTCCATTTCTGGCGCGACGATAGGCTGCCAGCCCTTGTCGGCGTAGAGCTTGAGCACCTTTTTCAGGACGTTGCGCGGCGACAGCTCAATGGGGTTGCCCTGCTTGTCATAGGTGTCGTGGATCACCTGCGCGGTAGGCTCGATGGCCCACGGCACCAGGAACACGGCGCTTTCGTCCGGGCGGCAGATCATGTCGATGTCGGCCGGGTCCAGCAGGTCGTAGTAGATGTCGTCTTCCACGTAATCGCCGGTCACGGTCTGCAGCAGCACGCTTTCAGGCAGGCGCATGCCTTTCTCGGCAATGAACTTGTTGGTCGGCGAGATCTTGCCGCGGGTGATACCGGTCAGGTCGGCGATCAGGCATTCGACTTCGGTGATCTTGTGTTCTTTCAACCAATCGGTGAGCTGGTCGAGGCTGGTACGCATAAATACCTCAGGGGCTATATAGCAGTCCTGGACGCGGCTGCGTCGCGTTGGGTCGCACGCTGTCTGCAGGCCTGGCCGAAGGCCTGGAAAATGGCCAGGTAGTGCGGGTTGTCCAGCACTTGCCACTCCGGGTGCCACTGCAAGCCTAGTGCAAAACCCCTGCCCCCCTGGGCGGAGACGGCCTCCACCAGGCCATCGGGCGCCACGGCTTCGACGCGCAGGCCCGGGGCCACGCGGTCGATACCCTGGGCATGAATGGAGTTGACCTGGAACTGCGCCGGCAAGCCGATGGCCTGCAGCACGCCGCCGGGCTGGACAGCAACCGCATGGCGCAGGGCATACTGGACTTCCACGGGCTGGTCCTTGGGCTCACGATGGTCCATGAAGGTTCCGGTTTCGTGAACCCGCTGGTGCAAGGTGCCGCCCAACGCCACGTTCAGCTCCTGGAAGCCGCGGCAAATGCCCAATACCGGCACGCCAGCGGCCACGGCGGCGCGAATCAGCGGTAAGGTGGTAGCATCGCGGTCAGGGTCATGCAGCGTGCCCGGCGCGCTGGCGGGGCCGGTGTAGTGGCGCGGCTCCACGTTGGAAGGGGAGCCGGTGAAGAGGATGCCGTCCACAGCGTCAAGTATTTGGGTCGGGTTGAACAGCTCGCCCAGCGCGGGGATGATCATCGGCAAGCCTTCGGCGGCCACGGCGACGGCGCGGACATATTTGTCACCACACGTATGGCTGGCGTGCAGGCCGACTGGTTTTAAGCAGGCGGTGACGCCGATTGTCGGCAGGCGTGCCATGTGATCCCCCGGTATTATTGGCGTTATGGGTTGCGAACGAGCTTAGCGTTGTTCATTTTTTTTCACAACACCCCCGTAAAAAATACAACACGCCCCACCGAACAATTCATTTGAGGGTCTTCAAGGAAAGAAAAACCGCCCCAAAAAGCGGCAAAAACTGCCTCAAGGCGCCAATTCAGGGCAAACCGAGCCTCGCTTGACTTCAAGGTGGCTTTCGGATTGACTGAAACAGCAAAAGCCCAATGATTGATATTTTTAACAACAAAGGTGTTGCATCATGTCGGTACCCCCGCGTGCCGTTCAGCTCAACGAAGCGAACGCATTCCTTAAGGAACATCCTGAGGTTCTGTACGTCGACCTTCTGATTGCAGATATGAATGGTGTGGTGCGCGGCAAGCGCATCGAACGCACCAGCCTCCACAAGGTTTACGAGAAAGGCATTAACCTGCCCGCCTCGCTTTTCGCCCTGGACATCAACGGCTCTACGGTGGAAAGCACCGGGCTGGGCCTGGACATCGGCGACGCAGACCGCATCTGCTATCCGATCCCCGATACCCTCTCCAACGAGCCCTGGCAGAAGCGCCCTACCGCGCAGCTGCTGATGACCATGCACGAACTGGAAGGCCAGCCCTTCTTTGCCGACCCGCGCGAAGTACTGCGCCAGGTAGTTGCCAAGTTCGATGAACTGGGCCTGACCATCTGCGCCGCCTTCGAGCTGGAGTTCTATCTGATCGACCAGGAGAACGTGAACGGCCGCCCGCAGCCACCGCGCTCACCTATTTCCGGTAAACGTCCGCACTCGACCCAGGTTTACCTGATCGACGACCTGGACGAATACGTGGACTGCCTCCAGGACATCCTGGAAGGTGCCAAGGAGCAAGGCATCCCTGCCGACGCCATCGTCAAGGAAAGTGCCCCGGCGCAGTTCGAAGTGAACCTGCACCACGTCGCCGACCCGATCAAGGCCTGCGACTACGCGGTACTGCTCAAGCGCCTGATCAAGAACATCGCCTACGACCATGAGATGGACACCACCTTCATGGCCAAGCCCTACCCGGGCCAGGCAGGCAACGGCCTGCACGTGCACATCTCGATCCTGGACAAGGACGGCAAGAACATCTTCACCAGTGAGGATCCCGAGCAGAACGCCGCGCTGCGTCACGCGATCGGCGGTGTGCTCGAGACCCTACCGGCGTCCATGGCGTTCCTGTGCCCGAACGTCAACTCGTACCGCCGGTTTGGTGCCCAGTTCTATGTGCCGAACTCTCCGTGCTGGGGCCTGGACAACCGCACCGTGGCCCTGCGTGTGCCAACCGGCACGCCGGACGCAGTGCGCATCGAGCACCGCGTGGCGGGTGCCGACGCCAACCCATACCTGCTGATGGCTGCCGTGCTGGCGGGCGTGCACCACGGCCTGACCAACAAGGTCGAGCCGAACGAGCCGGTGGAAGGCAACTCCTACGAGCAGAACGAGCAGAGCCTGCCGAACAACCTGCGCGATGCCCTGCGCGAGCTGGACGACAGCGAGATCCTGGCGCGTTATATCGATCCGAAGTACATCGATATCTTCGTGGCCTGCAAGGAAAGCGAGCTGGAGGAGTTCGAGCACTCCATCTCCGACCTTGAGTACAACTGGTACCTGCACACCGTTTGATTTTTGTTGCCGTACAAAAAACCGCGCGCCCCCAAGGCCCGCGGTTTTTTTGTGGGAGCTGGCTTGCCAGCGAGCTTTTCCAGCGCCCTCAAGGCTCGCTGGCAAGCCAGCTCCCACAAGAAACCCTTACAATGCGGCTCGCCTTCCGGAGAAGCCCATGACCCGCACCGCCACGCCCCGCAAACCTCGCGCCCGCAGCCAGGCACGGATCGACACGATTCTGGAGGCGGCGCGTGCCCTGCTGGCCAGCGAGGGCGTGGGTAGCCTGTCGATCTACAGCGTGGCCGAACGCGCCGAAATCCCTCCCTCCTCGGTGTACCACTTCTTCGCCAGCGTACCGGCCCTGCTCGAAGCGCTGACCGCCGACGTGCACGCCGCCTTCCGCGCCTGCCTGCAGGCCCCGGTAGACCACGCCGCGCTGCGCAGCTGGCACGACCTGTCGCGCATCCTCGAAGAACGCATGCTGGTGATCTACAGCGAAGATGCCGCCGCCCGCCAGTTGATCCTGGCGCAGCACGGCCTGGCCGAAGTGACCCAGGCCGACCGCCAGCATGACCTGGAGTTGGGGGTGTTGATGCACCAGGTGTTCGACCGCCATTTCCAGCTGCCCGCGCTGCCGGACGACGTCGACGTGTTTGCCTTGGCCATGGAGCTGGGCGACCGCGTGTACGCGCGCTCGGTGCAGCTGCACGGCCAGATCACCCCGCGGCTGGCGGAAGAAGGGATACGGGTATTCGATGCGTACGTAGGGCTGTACCTGCCGCCGTTCCTGCCGAAACGGCAGTAGGTCAATCCAGAATCAAATGAGGGACAAACCTGCTGGTATCCTTGGTGATCAGGCTGTCATCTTCGCGAATACCGATGCCCGCCGCGCGGTCACCAACCACCCATGAGCCCACCAGCGTGTAGCTGTCGCCGAACTTCGGCAACGGCGCCAACTGCTGCAAAATGTAGGGTGCATCGTCGTAGGGGCCGTCCACTACATGCAGCTGGTCATCCGCCGTGCGCAGCTCGATGTTCGCGCCTTCGCGCGAGAAATAGGGCTTGCGCACCCAGCCCTTCGGCACCGCTGAACGCGGGTTGGCGTCCAGGTGGCTTTCCAGCAGGTTCGGGTGGCCTTTGTGCGCCTCCCACAGCATCGGCAGGATGCCCTTGTTGGAGAGGATGGCCTTCCACGCCGGCTCGATGAACTGCGTGTCGCACTGGGCAATGGCCGCACCGAACGGCTCGTGGAAGATGAACTCCCAGGCGTGCAGCTTGAACAGGTGCGGTATCCAGCGGTCCTGCAGGTCGACGAAGCGGCCGTCCAGCAGGCCAATGTCTTCCAGGTCGATGTGCCGCGACTCGATACCGACCTTGTCGGCGATCAGGCGCAGGTAATCAGTGGTGGCCTTGTCTTCCACCGAACCCTTGATGGAGGCGAAGTAGAACGGCCGCTGAATGTTCAAGGCCGCGAAGGCTTCGTGCAGGCGCGTGTCGATGCTGTTGAACTGGTCGACACTGGCCGGCAGCGTGCCGCGCTCGATACCCTGCTCCAGCCAGCCCCACTGGAAGGCCGCAGCCTCGTAGAGGCTGGTGGGCGTGTCGTAGTTCAGCTCCAGCAGCTTCGCCGGACCGCGCCCGTCGTAGGAAAAGTCCATGCGCCCGTACAGGTGCGGGTGGCCTTCCAGCCACGAGGTGCGCACCAGGTCGTGGAAGGCCGGCGGTATGCTCAGGCGCTCCAGCAACTCTTCGCTCTGCACCACCTTCGCCACCAGGTCCATACACAGCTCGTGCAGCACCTGGGTCGGGTCTTCCAGGTCGTCCTCGATCTGCTTGAGGCTGAACTGGTAGTAGGCGCTTTCATCCCAGTAGGGCTCGCCGTCGATGGTGTGGAACATGAAGCCAAGGCGCTCGGCGGTCTGCTTCCAGTCCGGGCGCTCGGCGATGGCGACTTTCTTCATGGCCCGTTACCCGCCAAAGCTGCTGCGCGAGGACGACGAACCGCCCCAGCCGCTGCGGGCCGTGGCCGAGCTGCCGAAGCCGCCACGGGTGGTGGCCTGGCGCACCGACACCGGGTTGGCGTTGATGCCCGAGCGCCCGAAGCCGCTACCACCGCCACCCCCGCTGCCAGCGCTGTAGCCATTGCCGGATTCGCTCTGGCGCGAGCGCGAGAACGTGGTGCCACTGTTGATGCGCGAACCCAGCGTGGAGCTTGCGTAGTTGCCGCGGTTGTCGCGGTACTGGTACACCGGCGCGGCGTTGAAGTTGCCGGTGTTGTTGCTGAGCATGTGGCCAATCAACAGGCCAGTCAGCAGGCCACTGCCGTTGAAGCCGCCACCGCCGCCACCACTCTCGCCGCCTGAGCGCGCCACCTCGGCCTTGGCCGAATCCAGCTGCGACTGGGTGACGGTGCCGTTGGCGTCCAGCTCGAAACCACCCAGTTGGGGCATGAACTTGCCAGCCGAATCCACCTGGCAGTAGTCAGGCACGAAGTCGGCTTCGCAGTCGGCCTTGTTGTCGTACACCGGGGCGATACGCCGGTGTTCATTGAGCGCCGCGATGTAGGCGTCGGAGCACACGTCCACCGGAAACTTCTGCGCGGTGCACTCGGCGACCGTCTTGAAATCGAAGGTCTTCTTGACCTGATAAGTCTTCTCCGGCGCGCCACAACCGGCCACCGCCAGCGCCACCGAGGCGGCCAGCGAGAGCTGTACGTACTTGCTTCGTTTCATCCCTGGCTCCGATCAGTTGGTGTTGGGCGTCATGCAGGCGGCATTGAGCATGCCCACGCTGATCGCCACCGCCGCCACGTAGATGCCGGTCGCCAGTTCGCCACGCTGGATACGCGCCGACACGCCCTTGAGCACCAGGCTCACCGCCACGAATGCCAGCAGCTGCACCACGCCTGCGATCAGCGCCCACACCACGAAGTCCAGCAGGCTGATGGAGTAGGCAATGACGTTGCTGGCCGGAATGGCAAAGCCGATGATGGCGCCACCCAAGGCCACGGCCGCCGCCACGTTGCCCTCGCGAATCAGGGCGAATTCCTGGTGCGGCGTCATGCGCGTGTAGATGAACTGGAACAGCACGAGGAAAATCGCCGCGCCCAGCAGGTACAGCAGGAAACCCAGCACGGCCGTGGGGTTCAGCGAAGTCGAAAGTGCTTCTAGCATGGCATGTCCCTATGGTGAGTCAGAGGATGTGCAGGTCGGTGGGGTACAGCGAAATGCCCAGCGAGGCGCTGAGGCTGACGGTGCCCTCCTCGTCCTGCTCAACGGAAAACAGCAGGAACTCACGGCGGTCGGTCAGGCCGGTGTCGCGCGCGTACAGCATCGAACGGTGCTGTACCACGTAGCTTTCCTTGGGGTTGAGCACCTGCTCGCGCAGGTCGGTGAGTTCAGTCTGCCCGGCCTCGGTACCCCACTCGCGGGTGAACTGCACGCCATCGAGGTTGTAGGTGGGCAGGCCGATGTCACTGTTGGGCCCGGCCAGGCGCTGCAGTTCGGCGTTGCTGCTGATGGTGGCATAGCGCAGGTAGTTGAACAGGATCACCGATTCCACCTGGCCGTCCTGCGCGCCGCTGGTGTGCACTTGCAGCCAGTAGTCTTCGTCGTCCATGTAATAGCGGCTCAGCCACTGCGACTGGCCAAGGTCGACGCTGCCCACCGCCCAGATCTGCTGGGTAGGCGGAATGATCACCCGGCTGTGGTCATCGAGCAGCAGCTTGAGCGTGCCGTCGAAACTCACCGAGCGCCCCTGGGCCAGGCCCAGCGCGCCTTCCACGGGTGCCTGGGGCTTGGCGGCAGGCGCCTCCAGGCCCATGAACTGCTTGAACCAACCCATCATCACACTCCTTCTTTGCGCAAAAGCATTCGCGCCGCCATCAGCCCTGCCACCGCGCCGGCGATGTGCGACTCGAACGAGACGCCGTAGCGCGGCAGGAAACCAAATACCAACCCACCATAGAGCAACAGGGCCGCCGCGGCACAGAACAGATTGGCCCAGCTGTGGTGGAACCACGCCCGGGCCAGCACGTACACCCACAGGCCAAACACCCAGCCGCTGGCACCCACGTGGTAGTAGCCCCGGCCAAATAGCCAGACCAGCAGGCCGCCGATAACGATGATCAAGCCGCTGGCGGCCAGGAAACGGCCCACGCCGTCCTTCGCCACCAGGGTGCCCAACACCACGAACGGCACCAGGTTGCCCAGCAGGTGCCAGATGGAACCGTGCAGGAACGGCGCGCTGATAATGCCCAGCAACCCCTGCGGCGAGCGCGGCAGCAGGCCATAGGTGTTGAGGCTGTAGCCTGACAACAGGTTGAGCACTTGCACCACGCACATCACCCCGGCAAGCCAGAGCACGGGTTTGAAATCCTTGGCGGTGATCAACACCATCCTCCTTCAAACATCGATTGCCCGGCAGGCAACATTCCCCCGTGGGAGCGGGCTCTGCCCGCGAAAAAGACGCTGCGGTGCATCAGGCACTGCGCGGCGTGCTTTTCGCGGGCAGAGCCCGCTCCCACGGGGCCAGGCCTACGTGGTTACTCGCCAGCCTGCTGCTTGCGCAGGCGTTCGAGGATGGCGTTGGCGCTGCCGGTGTCCGGGGTGATGCCCGCTTCCTTCAGCTTGCGTTCCAGGTCGTTGCCGGTAGAGGCATCGGCCAACTGGTCCTGGGCTTCCAGTTCAGCGGCGCGCTGCTCCTGCTTGGCCTGCAGGCGGCTCAAGGTGCCCACCGCGGTCTCAAGCTTGCCGTTGGCACCGCCGCTGGCGATGGAGGCGCTGACCTGGGCCTTCTGCACGCTCTCGCGGGCCTTGGCCACGTCCACCTGCTGGCGCAGGCTCTTGATGCGCGCTTCGGCCTTGGTGATGTCCTTGCGCATCTTCTCCACGTAGCCACCGAACTCGACCACCTGCTTGTGCTCGGTCTCGCGTTCGTTGACCTGCACGGCGATGGCCTCGGCCACCTCGTGCGCCAGGTCGTTGCGCTCGGCCTTCATGGCGGCGAGGGCCTTGCTTTCCAGGTCGCTGATGCGCGCGTCGTATTGGGCAACGCGGTCGGTGGCCAGCTTGTGCTTGGCCATGATGGTCACCAGTTCGCGCTTGGCGTTGGCCAGCGCGCTGTCGGCGTCGCGAATTTCCTGGTCGAGAATGCGCAGGGCCTGCTGGTCGACGATGGACTCGCCGACTTCGCTGGCACCGCCACGCAGCGCCGTGAACAACTTGCTCCAGATGGATTGATTACTCATGTCGTTACTCCTTGGCGATTACTTGAAGAAGCCCTGGAAGGCTTCGGCGGCGCGCTGCACGTTGTCCACCAGGGTGAACACTTCGGTGACCACGTTGGTCAGGCTCGAACTGGCACTCAGCGCGCCGAACATGTTGTAGACGGTCTGGCCGTTGGGCATCTGCTCAAGGCCGATGGACGACAGCGGGAACAGCTCGCGGCTGCGCAGCACGGCTTCGTTGAAGCGGTTCACGTCGTTGATCGACTCGACGTCCACCAGCACGGTGTCGACGATGATCTGCTCGCCCACCACGGCAATGTGAATCGGCAAGCCGCCGTATTCGTTCATTTCCAGCTTCAGGCTCTGCTCGGCGCCTTGCACCAGGGTCAGGGTGATTTCCTTCGACACCACTTCATCCAGGCCCTGGAAGGCCGAATGAAGGCGGTCGAGGGTCCATTTCTCCGCTGTGGTCATGTGTTCCTCCAACTTGAATGTGCCAGCCATGACAGGCTGGCGGAGCTGTTTTTCCACCTGCTTGAGCAACCCGCGGTTCTCCGGGAGCACCCAGGCCTCATGTTTCACGTAACCGGCATCGGCCAGGCCCGCACGCATCTTCTTCATGTAGAAGCTGGAGGTTTTTTTCTCCGCGGGGGCCTTTTTCCCGGCCGGCTTCGGGCTGTCTGGATTGCCTGTCATTTGTGTCTGTTCCGTATCACATGTGATAAACATACGCCTTCTGCGGAAGACTGCAATACATCACGCGTGATGAATTTGTTTCCATTTGTCGCAAATATTTCGGCATAAAAAAACCCCGCAGGGCGAACCCTGCAGGGCTGAAAACTGCCTGAAGCGTGGTTACAGCTTGGCGATCGATACCTCGGTGGATTTCACGAAGGCAATCACTTCGCTGCCGATCACCAGCTCCAGTTCACGCACGGAACGGGTGGTGATGACCGAGGTGACGATGCCGGAGGCGGTCTGCACGTCGATTTCCGACAGCACCGGGCCTTCGATGATTTCCTTCACGGTGCCTTTGAACTGGTTACGGACGTTGATCGCTTTGATAGTCATGAGGTTCTTCTTCCTGTTCAAACGAGGTTTAAGTTCAAAGTGCCCAGCGCAACTGCGTAGGCAACGGTGCCGTGGGTTCTGGCTCGGGCGGAGTGCCCGGCAACGCCAACACACGGTTTAGGACTTCGGTTTCCAGCGCCGCCAGGCGGTGCGAGCCACGGGCGCGCGGGCGCGGCAGTTCCACATGCAGGTCCAGGCCGATTTCGCCGTCCTCGATCAGAATCACCCGGTCGGCCACCGCCACGGCTTCGGCCACGTCGTGGGTCACCAGCAGCACGGTGAAGCCATGCTGTTTCCACAGGCGCTCGATCAGTTGCTGCATCTCGATGCGCGTCAGGGCGTCCAGCGCCCCCAGCGGCTCATCCAGCAACAGCAGGCGCGGCTTGTGGATAAGCGCACGGGCCAGGGCCACACGCTGCTTCTGGCCACCGGACAAGGCTGCCGGCCATTCATTGGCACGCTCGGCCAGCCCCACTGCTTCCAGCGCTTCCAGCGCCTGCGGGCGCCAGTTGCCCTTGAGGCCCAGGCCGACGTTGTCGATCACCTTCTTCCACGGCAACAGCCGCGCTTCCTGGAACATCAGCCGGGTGTCGTCGCGGGCCTGGCTCAGCGGTGCCGAGCCTGCCAGCAGCTCACCGGCGCTGGGCTTGTCGAGGCCCGCCAGCAGGCGCAGCAAGGTGCTCTTGCCGCAGCCACTGCGGCCCACCACAGCCACGAATTGCCCGGCCGGAATGTGCAGGTCGATGTCCTTGAGCACCTGACGGCTGCCGAAGGATTTCTGCAGTTTGTCCAGCGCCAGCGGTATGCCCTGCAGCAGGCGTGGCGGTTGGCTTTTCAATACGGCGGTCATGCGGCACCTCCCTTGGCGACCTGATAGGCCGGGTGCCAGCGCAGCCACACGCGTTCCAGGCCACGGGCGGCCAGGTCGGCGAGTTTGCCGAGCACGGCGTAGAGGACGATGGCCAGCACCACCACGTCGGTCTGCAGGAACTCACGGGCGTTCATGGCCAGGTAGCCGATGCCCGAGCTGGCCGAGATGGTTTCCGCCACGATCAGCGTCAGCCACATGAAGCCCAGCGCGAAGCGCACGCCCACCAGAATCGAGGGCAGCGCCCCCGGCAGAATCACCTGGCGGAACAGCGCGAAGCCGCTCAGGCCGTAGCTGCGGGCCATTTCCACCAACGCCGGGTCGACGTTGCGGATGCCGTGGTAGGTGTTCAGGTAGATGGGGAACAAAGTGCCCAGCGCCACCAGGAAGATCTTCGCCGACTCATCAATGCCGAACCACAGAATCACCAACGGGATCAGCGCCAGGTGCGGCACGTTGCGGATCATCTGCATGGAGCTGTCGAGCAGGCGCTCGCCCCATTTCGACAAGCCCACCACGAAGCCCAGGAACAGGCCCAGCGAACCGCCAATGACAAAGCCCACGCCCGCACGCCAGCCACTGATGGCCAGGTGGGTCCAGATCTCGCCGCTGCGCACCAGCTCTACGCCCGCCGCCACCACGGCGCTGGGCGCCGGCAGAATGCGCGTGGACAGCCAGCCGGTGCTTACCGACAACTGCCACACCGCCAGCAACAGCACCGGCAGCGCCCAGGGCGCCAGCCTGTGAATAATCTTTTCCATGGTCAGCCCTCAGCTCTGGGACGCGGCTTTGGGCAGAATGTCGTTGGCGACCATTTCACCGAAGGGGCTCACGTAATTGGCGCCCTGGGGCTGTTCGGGACGTTGCACGTCCAGGTGCGGGAACAGCAGTTCGGCCACGCGGTACGACTCTTCCAGGTGTGGGTAGCCAGAGAAGATGAAGGTGTCGATACCCAGCGCCGCGTATTCCTTGACCCGCGCCGCCACGGTCGGGCCATCGCCCACCAGCGCCGTGCCGGCACCGCCGCGTACCAGGCCCACGCCTGCCCACAGGTTGGGGCTGACTTCGAGGTTGTCGCGGCTGCCACCGTGCAGCGCGGCCATGCGTTGCTGGCCCACCGAATCAAAGCGCGACAGCGAGGCCTGGGCGCGCGCGATGGTGTCATCGTCCACGTGGGAAATCAGGCGGTCCGCCGCCTCCCAGGCCTCGGCGTTGGTTTCACGCACAATCACGTGCAGGCGAATACCGAAGCGCACGGTGCGGCCCAGCTTGGCGGCCTTGGCCCGCACCTCGGCGATTTTCTCGGCGACTGCGGCCGGTGGCTCGCCCCAGGTCAGGTACATCTCCACCTGCTCGGCGGCCAGGTCCTGGGCAGCGTCCGAAGAACCGCCGAAGTACAGCGGTGGGCGCGGCTGCTGCACCGGTGGGTACAGCAACTTGGCGCCCTTCACGTTGATGTGCTTGCCGTCGTAGTCCACGGTCTCGCCTTCCAGCACGCGACGCCAGATGCGGGTGAATTCCACCGAGGCTTCATAGCGCTCTTCGTGGCTGAGGAACAGGCCGTCGCCGGACAGCTCTTCCGGGTCGCCACCGGTCACCAGGTTGAACAGCGCGCGGCCGCCGGACAGGCGGTCCAGGGTAGCTGCCTGGCGCGCGGCCACGGTCGGCGAAATGATGCCCGGGCGCAGCGCCACCAGGAACTTCAGGCGCTGGGTCACCGGAATCAGCGATGCCGCCACCAGCCAGGAATCTTCGCAGGAGCGGCCGGTAGGAATCAGCACGCCACCGAAGCCCAGGCGGTCGGCAGCCTGGGCGATCTGTTGCAGGTAGCCGTGGTCCACGGCGCGCGCGCCTTCGGCGGTGCCAAGGTAATGACCGTCGCCGTGGGTGGGAAGAAACCAGAAAATATTGAGGCTCATTGGAGTTGTCTCCTAAGGGTGGCTAGGGCCGGCACGACGCGCCGGCCCGCAGTTCGAATCACGGGGCTGTCGCGACCTTGGCAGGCGGCGTCCAGATCACATCCTTGATGCTCAATGGCTTGGGAATCAGTTTCAGCTGGTAGAAGGCGTCGGCGATCTTCTGCTGCGCAGCGACCACGTCCGGGGTAATGAACTCGGCGCCGAAGCCCTGGCGCTTGACCGAGGTCAGGGTGATGTCGGCAGGCAGGCCCAGCAGCGGCGAGACTTCCTTGGTGACCTGCTCGGGGTTGGACTTGGACCATTCGCCCACCGAACGCACTTCGTCGACCAGGGTGGCGATCACCTGCGGGTGCTGCTGCGCATAAGGCTTGGTGGCAAGGTAGAACTGGTTGTTGTCCACCAGGCCCTGGCCGTCACGCAGGGTGCGCGCTTGCAACTGCTGTTCGGCAGCCGCCTGGTAGGGGTCCCAGATGACCCAGGCGTCCACGGCGCCGCGCTCGAAGGCGGCGCGGGCATCGGCGGGCGGCAGGTACACGGTCTGGATATCGGTGTATTTCAGGCCGGCGTCTTCCAGGGCGCGCACCAGCAGGTAGTGCACATTGGAGCCCTTGTTGAGCACCACTTTCTTGCCCTTGAGCTCGGCCACCGATTTGATCGGCGAATCCTTGGGCACCAGGATGGCTTCGCTGTGGGGAGCCGGTGGCTCGTGGGCCACGTACAGCAGGTCGGCGCCGGCGGCCTGGGCGAATACCGGCGGGGTTTCGCCGGTGACGCCGAAGTCGATGGAGCCTACGTTGAGGCCTTCCAGCAGCTGCGGGCCGCCAGGGAATTCAGTCCATTGCACCTGCACGCCCTGGGCGGCCAGACGCTTTTCCAGCGAACCGCGGGCCTTGAGCAGCACCAGGGTGCCGTATTTCTGATAGCCGATGCGCAGGGTGTCAGCCTGGGCCTGGGTGATGGCGCCGAACGATACAGCCGCAGCAAACAGAGCGACCAGACCACGACGCAAAAAGACAGTGCGCATAGCGCCGCTCCTTTGCTGTATTGGGGTTTTGGCTGCACCTGCTTGCCCGTTGGCGGGCGAGTAAGGCGAGTGTTATCAGTGAGTTAACATGTGGGAGCTGGCTTGCCAGCGAGCTGTTGGGGCCTAAAAGCTCGCTGGCAAGCCAGCTCCCACAAGCGGCGTTAGATACTCCAGCGCGCGCTCAAAAGTCTTTCGTTCAAAATGCCTGGGTCCAGCGCCTGTGGCCGGCGGCTCAGGGCGTAATGGAACTCATCCAGGGCATTGTTCAGGCGCTGCTCCAGCGCCGGTGCCAGCTGCGCCGCAGCGCTGCCTTCGCCGTAGGCGATCTGGCTGTCGTCAGCGAAGATCCCCTGCAGCATTTCCTGGGCCTTCAGCGCGGCCAATACCGGCTTCAGGGCGTAATCCACCGCCAGCATGTGGGCGATGCTGCCGCCGGTGGCGATGGGCAATACCACCTTGTTGGCCAGCGCCCGCTCGGGCAGCAAATCCAGCAGGGTCTTCAGCGCGCCGCTGAACGAGGCCTTGTACACGGGCGTGGCCACGATCAGGCCGTCGGCCTTCTGCACCAGCTCCAGGAAGTCCAGCACCTTGGGGCTGTCGAAACGTGCGTGCAGCAAGTCCTCGGCCGCGAAGTCGCGTACCTGGAACGTCACCACTTCCACGTTATGGCGCTGCAACCAGAGCCGCGTCTGTTCCAGCAATACGCCGGACCGCGAGCGCACACTGGGGCTGCCACCAAGAGATACAACCAGCATTGCCACCCTTCCTTCTTTGACCAAAAGGCCTCGCGACCGGCGAGATGGAACTGACCATAACAGGCCTTTTATATATCCATAAATCATATTTTTTCATGTGGTTATGCGATGAAAGAATATGAGATTTCAGGCAAAAAAAAGGGCCGTGATCAACGGCCCTCAAACCCTGTCGTGGGAGGATGAATAACGGCTCAGCGGTTAGGCTGGGGCGTCAGGCGCAGGTACGGCTTCACCGCGCGGTAGCCCTTGGGAAAGCGTTGCTTGATCTCTTCCTCGTCCTTGAGCGACGGCACGATCACCACCTCGTCACCGTCCTGCCAGTTGGCCGGGGTGGCCACCTTGTGGTTGTCGGTGAGTTGCAGCGAATCGATCACCCGCAGAATTTCGTGGAAGTTGCGGCCGGTGCTGGCCGGGTAGGTGATGGTCAGGCGCACTTTCTTGTTCGGGTCGATCACGAACAGCGAGCGCACCGTCAGGGTGTCGTTGGCGTTGGGGTGGATCAGGTCGTACAGGTCGGCCACCTTGCGGTCGGCGTCGGCCAGGATGGGGAAGTTGACGATGGTGTTCTGGGTTTCGTTGATGTCCTCGATCCACTTGTGGTGCGAGTCCACCGGGTCCACCGACAGGGCGATGGCCTTGACGTTGCGCTTGGCGAACTCTTCCTTGAGCTTGGCGGTGAAGCCAAGCTCGGTGGTGCACACCGGGGTGAAATCTGCAGGGTGGGAGAACAGCACTCCCCAGCTGCTGCCCAGCCACTCGTGGAAACGGATCTTGCCGGCGCTGGAGTCTTGTTCGAAATCGGGGGCGATATCGCCGAGGCGGATGCTCATGAGAGGCCTTGCTCCTTGTTGAGTGCTTTATGGGAACTACTGTGCACTCAGCGTAGACGAAATAAAAAGAATAAATATCGATTTATTAAGTCCCAAAAGGAATAACAATTTTCAGGCAAAACAAAGCCCGCCGCGGGATAGGGTCCGCGGCAGGCTTTGGTATTTACGGCAGGGTTACAGCAGCGGGATCGAGTAGCTGACGATCACACGGTTTTCGTCCTGGTCGCGCTGGCCTGGAATGTCATTGCGCCACATGGCGTTTTTCCAGGTGAAGCCCAGGCCTTTCAGGGTGCCTTCAGGCACGACGTAGGCCAGGGTGATGTCGCGTTCCCATTCCGAACGGCCAGAACCGGCAACGCTGCCGTTGGTGGCTACGGTGTCGATGTTGTCGCCACGCAGGTAGACGATGCCGGCGGTGGCGCCTGGCAGGCCCAGTGCGGCGAAGTCATACGAGTAGCGTGCTTGCCAGGTGCGCTCGCCGGCACGGCCGAACTTCTGGATCTGCATGTCGGTGATGGTGTAGTTCGACGAACCGTCGCCCTGGTTCAGCCACGGGAAGTCCGAGCTGCCATTGCTGACCTGGTAGCCGCCGCCGAAGGTGTGGCCGGCCACGGTGTACAGGAACAGGCCGCTGTACAGGTTGTTGTCGACCGGGCCCTTGCCGCTGGCAACACCGCTGTAGTTGCCGGTGGTGTAGTAGGCCGCGTCGTTGCCGTTGGCGCCGTCGTCGGTGCTGTGGAACGCACGCAGGTCGGACTTCAGCACGCCCGGGCCGATGGCCCAGTTGTGTACCAGGCCCAGGAAGTGCTGCTTGTAGAACTCGTTCAGCTCACCGTAGTAGTACTGGACCAGCAGGTCCTTGGTGATCTTGTAGTCCACGCCGCCGTAGTAGAACTTGTTGCTGCGCTCGCCGATGTTGCTGTTGCCGCTGCCGTTGGCACCGCTGATCGACAGGTTCTCGTTGTTGCTGGAGTTACGACCTTTCGCCGAGTCGATCTGACCGGCAACCAGGGTCACGTCCTTGATGTCGTTCGAGGTGATCTGGCCACCCTGGAAGGTCTGTGGCAGCAGGCGACCGTCGTTGTACTGGATGACCGGCAGCTTGGGCATCAGGGTGCCCAGCTTCAGTTCGGTCTTGGAGATCTTGGCCTTGGCGGTCAGGCCCAGGCTGGCGAAGTCGTCAGCCGCTTCGCTGCCGTTGCTCGGGAACACCGAACCGCCGTCCAGCAGGCCGGTCGGGTTGCCGTGCTTGGCTTGGCTGGAGTCCAGTTTCACGCCCAGCAGGCCGATGGCGTCGATACCGAAGCCCACGGTGCCGGCGGTGTAGCCCGACTGGAAGTCCAGCTGGAAGCCCTGGCCCCACTCGGCGGTGTAGTTGGCGTTCTTGGCGGCAGCCGAGTCGCGGTTGTCAGTGTTGATGTAGTAGTTGCGCAGCTTCAGCGTAGCCTTGCTGTCATCGATGAAACCTTCGGCGCCAGCGTGCGCGGCGAATACCCCAACAGCCACGGCCAGAGCCAAGGAAGACTTGTACATTGTGTTGCTCCTGTAATGATTCTAATTCTTGTCTGTCCCCAATCATGGATCTTCTGTCCATTGCGCTGGGGTTGTTGCGATTAATGCCAGTGGCGAACACCGCGTCAACCGCTCTAGGTCGGTTTACGACGATGGTCTATGTCCATTTTGTGACGGGCAAGAGTAAATAATATTTCATAACTCCAAAAAGAATTGTTTCATCTCTTTTCAGATCGTTTTGGAATAGATAAAACACTTTGCCAAACCCCATGGCCCTTAGCCTCTATCGGCCTCTAAGGTAATTACTAAACGGTCTTTGCAATTTATTTTTTAGATCGTTTAGCTTTCAACAACCGGACCACCGGACATTCCCCCACCCCCTTCGCAGCAACCGCCCGAGCGGTCAGAGGTGCTCCGTGTCCGTAAAGCGTCCACACATGAAAAAGCTTTTAATCACTGCGCTCAGCCTGTTCATCTTCCAGGCCAGCGCGCAGGCGGCCAACCTCACCATCGGCTACCAGACCGGCATCGACCCCAGCAAGGTGCCCCAGGCCGACGGCGCCTATGAAAAAGCCATTGGTGAGAAAATCGACTGGCGCCGCTTCAACAGCGGCCCGGAAGTGGTAACCGCCATCGCCTCGGGTGACGTGCAGATCGGCAACCTGGGCTCCAGCCCGCTGGCCGCTGCCGCCTCACGCAAGCTGCCAATCGTGGCCTTCATCGTTTCCGCGCAAATCAACGCCGCCGAGGCGCTGGTGGTGCGTAACGGCAGCGGCATCAACAACCCGCAAGACCTGGTGGGCAAGACCATCGCCACCCCGTTCGTATCCACCTCGCACTACAGCCTGCTGGGCGCGCTGAAGCACTGGGGGCTGGAAGGCAAGGTCAAGGTGGTGAACCTGCAGCCGGCCGAAATTGCCGCCGCCTGGAAGCGCGGCGACATCGACGGCGCCTTCGTGTGGTCGCCGGCCCTGGGCGAAATTCGCAAGACCGGCAAGACCCTCACCGACGCCGCCCAGGTGGGCCAATGGGGCGCGCCGACCTTTGAGGTGTGGGTAGCGCGCAAGGACTACGCCGACAAGCACCCGGAAGTGATCGCCCAGTTCGCCAAGGTGACCCTGGACTCGTTCGCCGACTACGCCGCGCACAAGGACGCCTGGACGGCGGACTCGGTGCCTGTGCAAAAAATAGCCAAGCTCACCGGCGCCAACGCCAGCGACGTACCTGAACTGCTGGCTGGCGCCGCCTTCCCTGACGCCAAGGCCCAGCAAACCCCGGCGCTGCTGCAAGGCGGTACCGCCAAGGCCATCGAGCAGACGGCCGAGTTCCTCAAGGAACAAGGCAAGGTCGAGAGCGTGCTGCCCGATTATTCCCCCTACGTAAGCGCCAAGTTCGTTAACTGAACCTGTGAGAGCTGGCTTGCCAGCGAGCTTTTCAGGGCCTCAAAAGCTCGCTGGCAAGCCAGCTCCCACAAAACCGGCCTACGGTTACAGAATCCAGCGCTAAGCTAATGCAAAACAGTTATTTATTTACTGATTCTTAGATCATTTAGTCTTCCCATCACAAAAGCCATCCGGCCGCCTGATGAGGAGCTGCACCATGTCCCGCTTCAACCCCCTTCGCCTGTTGGCGGCCATCTCCCTGGCAGGCGCCGCGTTCGTGGCCCAGGCCGCCGATTTCACCGTGGCCTACCAGACCACCGTCGACCCGGCCAAGGTTGCCCAAGCCGATGGCGCCTACGAAAAGGCCACCCAATCGAAAATCAGCTGGCGCAAGTTCGACGGCGGCGCCCAGGTGATTACCGCCGTGGCCTCCGGCGACGTGCAGATCGGCTATGTCGGCTCCAGCCCCCTGGCTGCCGCTGCCACCCGCCAACTGCCGGTGGAAACCTTCCTGATTGCCACCCAGATCGGCGCCGCCGAGGCCCTGGTGGCCCGCAACGGCGCAGGCATCAACAGCCCGCAGGACCTGGTGGGCAAGAAAATCGCCGTGCCGTTCGTGTCCACCGGCCACTACAGCCTGCTGGCCGCGCTGAAACAGTGGAAGATCGACCCGTCGAAAGTCACCATCCTCAACCTCGACCCACCGGCCATCATCGCCGCCTGGAAGCGCGGCGACATCGACGCCACCTACGTCTGGGACCCGGCGCTGGGCGTGGCCAAGGAAAGCGGCAAAGTGCTGATCACCTCCGGTGAGCTGGCCAAGCTGGGCGCGCCCACCTTCGACGCCTGGATCGTGCGGAAGGACTTCGCCGACAAGCACCCCGAAATCGTCAAGGCCTTCGCCAAGGTGACCCTGGACGCCTACGCCAGCTACCGCAAAGACCCACAAGCGTGGCTGGCCAACCAGGGCAACGTCGACAAGCTGGTGAAGCTGTCGGGTGCCAAGGCCGCCGACATTCCGCTGCTGCTGCAGGGCAACGTCTACCCGCTGGCGGCTGACCAGGTAACCGCGCTGGGCGCGCCTACCACCCAGGCCATCACCAACACCGCCACCTTCCTCAAAGAGCAAGGCAAGGTCGACGCCGTGCTGCCCGACTACGCCCCCTACGTGAGCGCGCAGTTCGTTCAGTAACCATTTTCCGGCCCCCACGCCCTTGTGGGAGCTGGCTTGCCAGCGAGCTCTTCAAACAGCAACAGCTCGCTGGCAAGCCAGCTCCCACAAGGGCATCGGCGGCGCCACGCATAGGATCAATCTCATGGCCCTGCTGCAACTCGAGCGCATCAGCGCACAGTACCCCGGCGCCAGCACGCCGGTGCTGGCCGACATCAACCTGTCCCTGGGCCCGCAACAACTGCTGGTGGCCCTGGGCCCTTCGGGTAGCGGCAAGACCTCGCTGCTGAACCTGATCGCCGGCTTCGTCGAGCCCAGCGCCGGGCGCATCACCCTTGACGGCGTGCCCGTGAAAGGCCCCAGCGCCGAGCGCGGCGTGGTGTTCCAGGACGACGCCCTGCTGCCCTGGCAGGACGTACTGGCCAACGTCGCCTTCGGCCTGGAGCTGGCCGGTGTGCCGCGCGAAAAGCGTGAACTGCGCGCCCGCGACATGCTCGCCCTGGTGGACCTGGCCGATTTCGGCAGCCGGCGCATCTGGCAACTCTCCGGCGGCCAGAAGCAGCGTGTCGGCCTGGCCCGTGCCCTGGCCGCCGACCCACGCGTGCTGCTGATGGACGAACCCTTCGGCGCGCTGGACGCCTTCACCCGCGAGCAGATGCAGGAACTGCTGCTGCAAGTGTGGAAGCGCACCGCCAAGCCGGTGTTCCTGATTACCCACGACATCGAAGAAGCGGTGTTCCTGGCCACCGACCTGATCCTGCTGGCGCCCAACCCCGGCCAGGTGGTGGAACGCCTGAGCCTGGACTTCGGCCAGCGCTATGGCGCCGGCGAGTCGGCCCGCGCCATCAAGTCCGACCCACGCTTCATCGAATCCCGCGAACACGTACTGTCGCGCGTGTTCTCCCAACGCACCGCACTGCAACAGGAGCCGGCATGAGCAGCTACCAAGCCCCCGTCACCGCCCAGGCTACCCTGATCAAGCCGGTGAAACCGCGGCGCCAGTTGAGCACCCGCGCCATCAGCAGCCTCACCCTGTTGACCTTGCTGGCCCTGTGGTGGGCCGTCACCGCCAGCGGGCTGATCGAGCCGCTGTTCCTGCCCTCGCCCGTGGCCGTGCTGGAAAAAGGCTGGCTGCTGGCGACCAAAGGCTACATGGACGCCACCCTGTGGCAGCATCTGGGTGCCAGCCTGAGCCGCATCGGCCTGGCGCTGGGCTTCGCCATCCTGACGGCCATTCCAATCGGCATCGCCATCGGCACCAACCGCATCGCCCGCGGCATCTTCGACCCGCTGATCGAGTTCTACCGCCCTATCCCGCCGCTGGCCTACCTGCCGCTGATCGTGATCTGGTGCGGCATTGGCGAGCTGTCGAAAGTGCTGCTGATCTACCTGGCCATCTTCGCCCCCATCGCCATTGCCACCGCCACCGGCGTGCGCACCGTCGACCCGGCCAAGCTGCGCGCCGCGCAGTCGCTGGGCGCCACCCGCGCGCAATTGATTCGCCACGTGATTTTGCCCAGCGCCCTGCCCGACATTCTTACCGGCGTGCGCATCGGCCTGGGCGTGGGCTGGTCCACCCTGGTGGCTGCCGAGCTGATCGCAGCCACCAGCGGCCTGGGTTTCATGGTGCAGTCGGCCGCGCAGTTCCTGGTTACCGACGTGGTCATCCTGGGCATCCTGGTCATTGCCGTGATCGCCTTCGCCCTGGAAATGGGCCTGCGCGCCCTGCAACGCAAGCTGGTGCCCTGGCACGGCCAAAGTCATTGATCGATCGCTGCTTACCTTGAATAACGAGATAGCCATGAGCCTGACCATCACCCCCATCAGCCCTGCCATCGGCGCCGTCATCAGCGGCGTCGACATCGCCCAGCCGCTGACCGCGGAACACCGCGATGCCATCGAACAGGCGCTGCTGGCGCACCACGTGATCTTCTTCCGCGACCAGCCCATCACGCCGCAGCAGCAGGCGCGCTTCGCTGCGCAGTTCGGCGACCTGCACATTCACCCCATCTACCCGAACGTGCCCGAACAGCCAGAAGTGCTGATCCTCGACACCGCCGTGACCGACGTCCGTGACAACGCCATCTGGCACACCGACGTAACCTTCCTGCCCACCCCGGCCATGGGCGCTGTGCTCAGCGCCAAGCTGATCCCGCCGTACGGCGGCGATACCCTATGGGCCAGCGGCATTGCCGCGTATGAAGCGCTGTCGGCACCGCTGAAGCGCCTGCTGGACGGCCTCACCGCCACCCACGACTTCACCAAGTCGTTCCCGCTGGAGCGCTTCGGCAGCACTCCCGAAGACCTGGCCCGCTGGGAAGAAACCCGGCGCAAGAACCCGCCCATCAGCCACCCGGTGATCCGCACCCACCCGGTCAGCGGGCGCAAATCGCTGTTCGTCAGCGACGGCTTCACCACCCGCATCAACGAACTGGAGCCGGCGGAAAGCGATGCGATTTTGAAGCTGCTGTTCGCCCACGCCACCCGCCCCGAATTCTTCGTGCGCTGGCGCTGGCAGGAAAACGACGTGGCCTTCTGGGACAACCGCAGCACCCAGCACTACGCCGTGGACGACTACCGCCCGGCCCGCCGCGTGATGCAGCGCGCGACCATCCTGGGGGATGCGCCGTTCTGACAGGGGCTACAACGCGACCTGGCGGCCGCTGCTACGAAGCGGTTTGGCGACACATGTCCTGGATCACCACATGGACAATCGCACGCAAACAACGCATCTCCCCCGCAAAGGTGGCGGCCAATTCCGGACGCTGCCGAAGCAAATCGCTATTTGCCTGTTGGACCTCTTCTAGGATGAGCGGAGCCTGTTCCAGAATATTCCTGCGCATCGCAACCAGTTGCCGTTTCGCTACGGCTTCCGGAATTCCCAGTGTTTGCGCGGCTTCAACCAGCCTTCGCTCATTTTGCTCAATAATCCGAGGCGAGTCCTGGATAGGCCAGGCCATTTCCACTTGGTTCGGCCAGCGCGCTTTGCCAAACGCCTGCGTTTCGTACACGGCCGTGCTCAACAAGTCGTAGAAAGGAGATAGTTGGAGCTCGTCCGCAGCTACCAGAAAACTAAGATTCTTCAGATGGGCATCAGTGTTGCCAACGAGCACGTTGAACAAAAGCCAACGGTATAACGATTGAATAGCAACCAAACGCATGGTGCAGCGCTGGCTGATTTCTCTCAATCTTTCAACGCTGCCTGCGGAATACTTGAAAACTCTATCCAGCTCCAAGAGCTGGCAAGCATCTATGCTATGCAGGCGCTGCCATCCGTCCGTGCCCTGACGGCGGTCGAATCGCTCAATAAGGTAGACCGGCTCTGGCACATATCTTCTTGTAACAGTAGGCACTGCAAGCCCCACTCGGCTCGCCAGAGTCATCACAAACCACTCATTGATAACCGAATGCGCATACTCCTCCGAAGGGTGATCGGGCTTGAGAATGTGAGTTGAAGGGGTGTTGCCAGATGGCTCCCACAACTGATCCCCTTCAAGCACGACTGCCACCTTGTGCTGCGCGCCAGCAAGCGACATTCGTTTCTGCGCCTGCTGCGCCAAGGGAATCTGGGGCATGTCGCGAATGCGCCTGCTGAGCTCCTCATCCGGTAGCAGGGTCAGCCCCCCAGGAGCTTGCGCGCGTCCAGGCGGCAGTAGGGTCAGGGAGCCAGCAGACTCTGCACCAAAGCACTCAAGCAAGCCGAACGCGTCCTCGACCGTTACATTGGCTGCCTTGGCAATCAATGCACGCTGCCCCTCCTCCGGTAGCAAGTTATCGAAGTACCACTGCACCGGGCGCACGGATCCGCCATCAATGATCGCTTCACGCTGTAGCGGCAGACTGGGGGCCAAGGCATAACTTTCAGGATGCTGAATCCATGCATTGGAGTACGTCAGGCTCCACAGGCCATTCTGCTCACTTAACGAACCGACGCGGATCTGATTAATCCATATCTCCAATTCACGCATTTAGAGTTTCGGCCCCTTCACCTTGATCGCGTTGAATGCCGGAATAGTCTTCACGTACTTCTCCATGTAGGCCAAGGTGTCTTCAGAGACAGAATCAGGAACGTCTACGGTCAATTTAAGCCCTAGCGCCTGCATGGCTTGGAATACCTTTCCCCATTGAACCGCTTCACCGCCGCGCTCGACCTTGCCAAGGAAATTCTCGCTGATACCGATCATTCCTGCCGCGTCGTCCTGGCGCAATGACATGGCTTTTCGGCTTGCCCGGATGATGAGGCCAAGGGTTTCTGCCGAAGTGACTGGAAGTTGCATTCTGATAAAATCCTCATGACCGTACGGATTATTCTGATAATAGTCTCATTTCGACAATAATCCTCACGATCATGAGGTTTTTCGACATTTTGGCTGTTTAAGTTTTTAAATCCACATGAACGTGTGGATTTTCTAATCCGCACTGCCAACCACGTCGGACCCGGCCGGCATCACAACCCCAAGCGCCCATGCACCCTTTCCAACAGGGCACACCCCTCTTGGAGCAGTTGATAGGCAACATCCGCTGCCACATTCAGGTCCTTGCCCTCGATGGAGCAGGAATTCATGCACGACAAGGACTCCATCAGGTTGCGCACCGTCTGGAAGCGGCGGGTGGCGAATTCGAAGAGGTCGAGGTCGGGGCAGTCGGGGTTGATGAGGAAGATGGGGGGTGAGGCGTCTTGATAAGTCATGGCAAGTACTCTGGACAGTTGAGACAGCCACCCTCGCTTGCACGCGGATGGGGTGGCAGCTATGCGCAGGTGTGCAAGACCGGTCCAGAGCCGGCAGACCCGAAGATCTCCCACACATAGCCGCCATGACGAACACAGCAGGCATTCTACTGCCTGCTGTGCGGTTACGGGGACGACGTTTCTGGACAGGGCTTGCACGCCCGGCCGCTGATGGTCAGCGACGCAGAGGACTATAGGGCGTTGCCCGGGGCATCACTATCCGGCCACTTCCGATATGGGCGTAGGAACAATCCCTTAATTCGGGCAACAACGAGGTGAAATATTCGGAATAAAAAAACCCGCCAAAAAGGCGGGTTTCTTCAATGTTTCATCTGTCCTCAGGGGGAGGCTTGCGCCAACATGTCCTGAAGCAATCACCACAACGATAAGGGAAGGTGCTGGTGTCGTCAACGACCAATGCAGAGTTCGCGATCAGGAGAGCGTTATCCGCCAGCAGAATGAAGACCTTCGAGGCCGCCGCTGAGGCAGGCGGCGGCGATTTCAATTTCGCGATCGCTCTCTATGCCTGGAACGCTCGTGTCTGTGCCATTTTGCTCGCACCGTTGCACGTGTGCGAGGTGATCATCAGAAACGCCGTGTCTGAGGCACTCGAGGCACAATTCGGGCCGCGCTGGCCTTGGGTTCCAGGTTTCGAACAAAGCCTTCCCGATCCTGTGTCAGGGTACAGCCCTCGTAAAGACCTGCTGAATAGCCGCCGAACTTACTACCGAACCGGATGTGTCATAGCTGAGCTCAAGTTTGTTTTCTGGCAGAAAATGTTCACCAAACGCTATGAAAACCAGATATGGAGGCACAGCTTACATAAAGTAATGCCCCACCTCGATACAGCCCGAAACCTGGGAGACCTTCGCCAGGCCATCTACGACGATCTAGGTCATATTCGGAAGCTGCGAAATAGAGTCGCCCATCATGAACCAATTTTCTCGCGTTCCCTTGCGGAGGACCTCTTGAAGATTCTAAGTATCGTTTCGAGCAGATGTGACATTACTGCCGAACTGCTGCTAGACGTTGGCGAGGCAGAAAAAATCATTCACTCGAAGCCAACTCTATATGATGCGCTCAACAAGCCGGCACAGGTGCTCGGCTTCCCTGCCAAAAACTGACCAGCATCATTTCCAGGCTTGCTGGCTCACATCCAACCGCTTCGGCAACAAATGATTCTGCCAAAACAGATCCGCCGTCACCTGCTGCGCCGCCATCACCTTTGCGTCAACCGGCGCAATCGGCGATGGCGGGCGGTTGTCGATGTACTGGGCTACCACCGGCTTGGGCAGGCTCATGTTGGCCGCCAGCACGTTGATGCTGTCCTCACGCTGGCTGCGCGTCAGCGCTTCGGCCTGGCTGAGTTCGGCCAGCAGGTTGTGGATGAACGGGCCGTTCTGTTCGGCGTACGGGCGGCGGGCGGTGTACAGCGGGCCGGAGAGGCCCAGGCCGGTGCCGTCGGCGAGTTTGCGGGTGTGGCCTTCGCTCAGCGCCAGCGACGAATACGGGTCCCAGATCACCCAGGCGTCGACGCTGCCTTGCTCGAAGGCGGCGCGGGCGTCGGCGGGGCTGAGGTAGATGGGCTGGATGTCCTTGTAGCTCAGGCCCGCCTGGTTCAGGGCGCGCAAGATCAGGTTGTGGGAGCTTGAGCCCTTCTGGAACGCGACTTTCTTGCCCTTGAGTTCGGCCACGCTGTGCAGCGGGCTGTCGTTCTTCACCAGGATAACCTCGGCGGCCGGCTTGGCCGGTTCGGCGCCGATGTACACAAGGTCGGCGCCTGCGGCCTGGGCGAACAGCGGCGGGATGTCGCCGGTGGAGCCCACGTCCAGCGCGCCGACGTTGAGCGCTTCGAGCATCTGCGGGCCGGCGGGGAATTCAATCCACTGCACTTTGGTCTGCGGGAATTGCTTCTCCAGCAGGCCGTGCTCCTTGGCCAGCACCAGGGCGATGGAGCCCTTCTGGTAGCCGATGCGCAGCGCGGCCGGGTCGGCCAGGGCGTTGAAAGTCAGGGCAAGCAGGGACAGGCCGGCCGCCAGGCGTGCTAGTGGTTTCATGGGCGTTCTCGCAATGCAGGGCCGGGGGCCATGGCCCCCGGCTGGGAGGGGTTACTCAGCCAGGGACGGCTTTTCCCACAGGTTGATGCCGCCTTCGACGGCGAAGCGGTCGATGGCTTCCAGCTCTTCACGGCTGAAGGCCAGGTTCTTCAAGGCGCCGACGTTCTCGATGATCTGCTCGGGACGGCTGGCGCCGATCAGGGCCGAGGTTACGCGCGGGTCGCGCAGGGTCCAGGCCAGCGCCATTTGCGCCAGGCTCTGGCCGCGCTGCTGGGCAATTTCATTCAGCGAACGGATGTGCGCCAGGTTGCTTTCCGACAGGTGCGACTGCAGCAGCGAGCCACCGCCCGGCTTGTTCACGCGGGCATCCTTGGGCACGCCGTTGAGGTACTTGTCGGTCAGCAGGCCCTGGGCCAGCGGGGTGAAGGCGATGACGCCGCTGCCCAGCTCGTCGGTGACGTCCAGCAGGTCCTTTTCCACCCAGCGGTTGAGCAGGTTGTAGGCCGGCTGGTGAATCAGCAGCGGCACTTTCCACTCTTGCAGCAGCTTGGCGATTTCGCGGGTTTTCACCCCCGAGTACGACGAGATGCCGATGTACAGCGCCTTGCCCTGCTGCACGGCGGTGGCCAGTGCGCCGGCGGTTTCTTCCAGCGGGGTGTCGGGGTCGAAGCGGTGCGAGTAGAAAATGTCCACGTAGTCCACGCCCAGGCGCTGCAGGCTCTGGTCGAGGCTGGCGAGGATGTACTTGCGCGAGCCGCCGCCCTGGCCGTACGGGCCTGGCCACATGTCCCAACCGGCCTTGCTGGAGATGATCAGCTCGTCGCGGTACTGCTTGAAGTCTTCGCGCAGCAGGCGGCCGAAGTTGATCTCGGCGCTGCCGTAGGGCGGGCCGTAGTTGTTGGCCAGGTCGAAGTGGTTGATGCCCAGGTCGAAGGCGGTGCGCAGCAGCGCGCGCTGGGTGTCGATGGGCGTGCTGTCGCCGAAGTTGTGCCACAGGCCCAGGGACAGCGCCGGCAGCACCAGGCCGCTGCGGCCTACGCGGCGGTAAGGGATGGACTCGTAGCGGTCTTGCGCAGCGATGTAGGTCATCGGTTCCTCGCTTGTTGAAATTGTGCACACCCAGCTGTGTTTGCTGACTGTTGTGGGAGCTGGCTTGCCAGCGAGTTTTTTGGCCGATCAAAAGCTCGCTGGCAAGGCCCCACCCACAAAAGCAATAACACCCCTGGCGGTCAGAAGTAAT